>JBCBQS010000375.1:0-520 GCA_039820085.1 Pseudomonadota bacterium | reverse complement strand
CGCCCCCCCCCCGCCCCGCCGTTGAAGGCTCCGGACCCCAGAGCGATGTACAGGGATGAAGACGCACTTTATCCACTCGACGACCTTCCGCTCTGTTTTGCACCGGATGGCGAGACGATTGCCAGCGCCAGTTGGGATGGGACAGTGAAGCTATGGGACCGCCGCAGTGGGCGGGAACTGCAAACCCTCGAAGGCCATGACCGCGCGGTCTTGAGTGTGAGTTTTGCACCGGATGGCGAGACGATTGTCAGTACCAGCAGCGATGGGACGATGAAGCTATGGGACCGCCACAGTGGGCGGGAATTGCAAACCCTTGAAGGCCATTCTAAAGGGGTCGAGAGTGTGAGTTTTGCACCGGATGGCGAGACGATTGCCAGCGCCAGCAGCGATGGGACGGTGAAGCTATGGGACCGCCGTAGTGGGCGGGAATTGCAAACCCTCGAAGGCCATTCCAATGGGGTCGATAGTGTGAGTTTTGCACCGGATGGCGAGACGATTGCCAGCGCTACTAGCGCTGGCA
>JBCBQS010000374.1:0-521 GCA_039820085.1 Pseudomonadota bacterium | reverse complement strand
CTAGGCTCGTTGACCACGAGCGGCTGAAATCGCCGCTCTAGCGCTGCATCTTTCTCAATATGTTGACGATACTCATCCAGGGTCGTTGCCCCAATGCACTGCAGTTCACCCCGCGCTAATGCTGGTTTGAGTAAGTTGGCGGCATCCATCCCCCCACCCGTCGCCCCTGCACCGACCAGGGTATGGACTTCATCAATCAATAGAATAATATTGCCAGCTGTGTTGACTTCTGCCACGATCTGCTTCAAGCGGTCTTCGAACTCGCCTCGGAAGCTAGCCCCTGCCAACAATGAGCCGACATCCAGACTCAAAACCCGTTGATCAAGCAAGATCTCGGGTACGTCTTGAGCCACAATACGCTGGGCAAGCCCTTCAGCAATGGCTGTTTTGCCGACCCCAGGCTCACCGATGAGAACAGGGTTATTCTTACGGCGACGACCCAGAATTTGAATCACCCGTTGAATTTCTTGATTACGGCCCACCACTGGGTCAATTTTGCCCTGGGCCGCTAGCTCAGTCAG
>JBCBQS010000373.1:0-554 GCA_039820085.1 Pseudomonadota bacterium | reverse complement strand
GGACCGCTTTAAAGATGCGGGTTTGACGGCCATACTGGGCTGCGGGTTCGACCCAGGTTGCACCAATATTTACTGTGCCTATGCACAGCAAGAAGGCCTGTTCGACGAGATTGAATATATCGACATTGTCGACTGCAATGCTGGCGATCACGGCAAGACGTTTGCCACCAATTTCAATCCTGAAATCAATCTACGCGAAGTCACCCAAGATGGTCGCTATTGGAAAGACGGGACGTGGATCGAGATCCCGGCGCTCTCCATTCGGACCATGATCGACTATCCAGACGTCGGCCCCAAAATGTCTTACCTCATCTATCACGAGGAAGAAGAAAGCCTGGTCAAACACATTAAGGGCCTGAAGCAGATTCGCTTTTGGATGACGTTTGGCGATGAATACATCAAGCATTTGGACGTGTTCAAATCCATCGGCCTGATTGGCCTTGAGCCGATTAAGCATAAAGGCATGGATATTATCCCGATGGAGTTCTTGAAAGACCTCCTGCCTGTGCCAAGCACGCTGGCGGAAGGGTATACGGGCAAGACGTCGATCGGCG
>JBCBQS010000372.1:0-643 GCA_039820085.1 Pseudomonadota bacterium | reverse complement strand
TATGTTGAACGGTTCGCTCGGCCAGACGTGCCGGGAGGACGCGGCGTGTTGATGTACGTGGCGATCCAATGAAATGCGGAGATCAGAAGCAAATCCTGATGCACTTCCATTTGGCGGCTCAGCGCCAGACCACCGAGGAATGCGCCGAAACACCACTGCCATTTCCACCGCAGCGTAAAATAGTGAGCGGCGCCAAAGATCGCTGCGCTGATCACAGCCGCCAAGATGACCGAGGCGCCCCAGCTTTCGAACACTTGCGGCAAAGCGAGCCGGAAGACCCATTCTTCCCAAAAAGACAGCGCGCCAAGATATAGGACCCAACCGATTTTCTTAGGGTCCCAAGCCCGGTCTAGAGACCACGCATACGCGACTAATCCAGCAAAAATCACCGTCCCTGTCAGACCGTAGCGGAGCGAATGCGCGGCACCTATTTCGAGGCCCGCGGCGTATGCAACTTGCAGGCTTGGGATGGCCAAGCAGAAGATGGCGAGGGTCAATCCAGGCAGACCGTGACGCAAGAATACTTGGCGAAACGTGGTCAGCCTGTCCCCGGTAAAGTCTTTGTCTCTTTGCAAGCGCCTCTGGGTTAAGCGCGCCGCTGCCCGCGCTCAGCTTGAGTGTTCCCCTGGTGGTCGAAGCCGAC
>JBCBQS010000371.1:0-655 GCA_039820085.1 Pseudomonadota bacterium | reverse complement strand
AGATTCGCTTCAAGTCAGCAAAAGCGGACTGAACGGTTAAACTTATCCGGAGTTGAGCGCCTGAAGAAGTCCTTTTGCGCGACCGGAAAGGGTCATTTCGGCTGCTGCAATTTGGTCCATGCGTCGGCGTGCACGTGCCATCACCTTTGAGGCTTTCTGCGGCATGAATTGTTCGCCCAGACGCCAAGCCTGCCCGGCGACCCGCGACGCATTAAGGCCATACGTCGCCCCCGCGAGGACACCCGTTTCGATCGCGACCTGCATATTTGCATAATGGCGCTTGTAATGATCAAGACCTGGACCGGCATCGTAAACGCTCAGACCAAGCTCGGGCAGATGTTTTAGCAGCTCTTGAACGAGCATGTTTCCAGGTGAATAGAGGCCGAGCGACGGCGAGAACGCTGTAATCCACCCGTGCATAACCCGGTCAGACTGTAGGTTAAACTCGCCCGCCGCGAACGTATCGTCAAAATATAGTGTCGACAGGCGACTGCGAAGACGTGGCCCTTCAAATGACCGTAATCTGTCGAACAGTGCCCGCGCCCACGGTGCGCCGAGGACGTTATGATACCCGGTCCGCAAAAACTGCTGTTGTTTCAAAGAGAGTAAGCGACCAAAGCTGTCATCGCGAAGGTCGTCTATTCGAAAGTCATAG
>JBCBQS010000370.1:0-668 GCA_039820085.1 Pseudomonadota bacterium | reverse complement strand
TGATCGGTCCAGACCGCATGTTCGAAATGACTTTAGAAGGTCTCGATGGCGCGATGAGAGAACTCGGGCGTTAGGCCAAACGCCCCCATCTTCCAATAAAAATTGCCCGCCGGCACACAAAGGGGAATGGCCGACGGGCGACGGTTCTAAACGCTGTGTGGGTGCGATTAGATATCCGTGTGACGTTATCGTCAGGACCCTGATTATGAAGCTCATCGACCAGGAGCAATAATCAAATTTTGGTATGACCCGACGAATCTCCCTTGTTTTTCTTCCAAACTTAGCGTTGCTTCAGACCGGGAGAACCAGGGGAACTTAGGGAATGCTGCGGACAGACGTCTCAGATCCTTGCGGAGAAACGCAAGCAGAAGCGGCCTTACAATTGTTGCGGTCACTGGCAAATGCTGGAGAGGATCCAGACAAGTTTGCACAAGCTTGCTTGGATTGGTCGCGGCTGTCAGACGATGCCATGTCTGTTCCAGACTTTTTGTCGATCCTGTCCATGCTGTCTGGGGGTCACGACGCTCCAAGCGACACGGCACGATCCGACTATGACCCCGCCGAAGTGTTTAGCATGACGGTTCAAGGGAAGATCTTGAGCATCTCGCGCGCGCTATCCGATCATTTGGGAGTTGGGGTCGGCGAGCGCCTTATCGAAAATTTTGCGG
>JBCBQS010000369.1:0-684 GCA_039820085.1 Pseudomonadota bacterium | reverse complement strand
GTTCGGCGCGCCTGCGTAAAGATCTAAAACCCTCCAATATCATTATCTCAAGTGAACGGGCTCCTTTCTTGGTCGACTTTGGAAGCGGGGACCTACTCACGCATCATCGCTTGGAGCAGGCACAAATCACCCCGCTTGGGTGGACACATGGGGACCAAACTCAGTCTTTGAATTCTACGCCTATCTATACGGCGCCAGAAGTGTTTGGGTCGGGTCAGTATTCGGTTCTGAGCGATGTCTATGCACTCGGTGTGATCGTCTATCAAATAGTTGCTGGCGACACTCTGAAACCCATGGCACCTGGATGGGAACACGATGTTGACGATGAAATCCTCGCCGAAGACATCGCAGCAGCAACGCAAAGCGACCCCATGAATCGCCTTCCAACCGCGCAGGCTTTTGCTGAGCGATTGCGGACAATCGATAAGAGACGAGCCCAAGTGACCGAGGCGAGGGCCCTAGCCAGGCGAGAAGCCGCACTTAAGGAAAAGCTCTTACGCTCGCGCCAGCGCCGTCCCTGGTTAATTGCAACCATGGCCTCAATTATTGTTGGCTTGCTGCTCAGTATCCGGTTCGCCATCGACGCCAATGATGCTCGCGATGAAGCAGAGCGACGTGCGATCCAGGCCGAAATGGCTCGAGAATACCTCTTGGAGACTTTGTATTATACGACACCAGCGATTG
>JBCBQS010000368.1:0-746 GCA_039820085.1 Pseudomonadota bacterium | reverse complement strand
GGTCGCTGCAATGTCGGATGAGGCTGGGTTTCGATACGCATAAGAGTGAGTGAAATAGACATGCGGGTCGTCGCCAAGCGTCTGCAAGATTGGGTGGTCTTGATGCAAGTCGAGCGCATTCCATCCCATATGCGGAACCGGCAAATCGCCGCCAGGGTCAATCCGGTCGACATCGCCGGGAATCCAATCTAGGCCTGGCGTTACGCCATCTTCGAGGCCGCGCGTTGCCAGCAATTGTTGGCCGACGCAAATCCCAAAGAACGGTACGCCGCGACCCATGACCGCCTCTTTCAGCGCTTCGATGAGCCCTGGATGCTTGCGAAGGTTTTCCGCACAATCTGCGAAATGCCCGACACCGGGCAGCACGATCCGATCTGCATGTGCAAGCGTGCTCGGATCAGCTGTTATGCGCACCTCGCGGGTTTTTTTGGACGCATTCGCCGCCACGCGGAGGGCGCGAGCTGCACTGTGTAGGTTTCCAGACCCGTAATCGATCAGCGCTATCGTCTTCATGGCTTCGGGCCTTAGCGGAGACAAGAGATGAGGAAAAGAGCCCAATCGACCGAATGACTGCGTTTCGCGACGATAGGCTGGCTATTCCAGGCATCCCTTGGCACAAGCGCAACATTCTTAACGCAAGCAGAATTGAAGGGTCCCCATGTCACTTCCAGATACGTATCTCCAAATGGTCTCAACCCTCACCGAAGAAGGCGTTCTTCGGATGGAACTGGCTGAAAGAGGCGGTC
>JBCBQS010000367.1:0-771 GCA_039820085.1 Pseudomonadota bacterium | reverse complement strand
CCCGGAGCAGACGGCCTAGTTATGGGTCACGCTGTTCCGGGCTTTTTTGTTTTATGCGGCTGGCGTCTTGGTAAGGATGCCTGTCACTTCTGGCCGGAAAACTGGACCAATAATCTCTTGAATGGACCGACCGCCATCTATTGGCCGGTAGTGAGTCGGTTGTGGTGTGTATGGAACCCACTTCCTGCCAATCATTGTTTTCCAGCCTCCGCGAGTATAGCGCGCCTTGCTTTCATAGACGACAATGCCGTTCGGGTAGGGAGATGAAGTCCAATAGATTTTTCCATCTCGCTGGGATTCAGTGATCGGTTTCCAGTTCGTCATGTCTTACTCACTGCTTTCTCCCTTAAGAGGTTTGGTTAGGCATATCGGACGCGCTTTTCTACAAGTCTATACTTTTCTCGCTGATACGCTTCACACGAAACACAATCACCCGTCTCGTGATGATAGTAATGAGTTCCATCATAAAAATAGTTTCGGTTGGCGTGAGCAAAGCGCTTTATGGTGACAACGCCTCCTCCAGCATTTTTCCAGACTTGGCCCGGATCAATCATTCTCTTCTCCTACGGTGTGTGGAAATCACGGTTTGTTCTCCCGAAATACGCATAATGCGCAAAACGGGCATTCACAGAATTAGAAAAAGTACAATGAAAACATGGCGCACCTAAGAGGATTCGAACCTCTGACCTCTGCCTTCGGAGGGCAGCGCTCTATCCAGCTGAGCTATAGGTGCGTTGGCAAGCCTCATACGCGAAGCCGTATCTGGATGCA
>JBCBQS010000366.1:0-837 GCA_039820085.1 Pseudomonadota bacterium | reverse complement strand
TTGCTCTCAGCACTGGCCTCAAGCATTGGGCGTCCGGTGTCTCGCTCTAGGCTCATCGACATTGCGTTCGGCCGAGACGCCGAAGTCACCGATCGCGCTGTCGATGTACAGATCACGCGATTGCGCAAAGCCGTCGGCGAAGACTCAGCCAACCCGGTCTGGATCAAGACCGTTTGGGGCACCGGCTATATGCTGGCCAAGGATGCGAGCGAATGATCCGGGCGTTTCCGCAATCCTTGTTTGGGCGCAACGTCTTGTTGCTAACGGTCACAATTTTGGTTTCCGTCTCCTTGTCGTTCATTTCGATCTATGCGTTGATTTTGAATGCGCAGCTCAATCGCTTTAGCAGTATTGCGGCCGAATTGGTGAACACGATTTCAGCGTCCGCGTATGAATTACCGCCGGAAAGCCGGCTCGCGTTGCTTGAGAGAGCTGATGCCAGCCCATATCTCCGCATCCTGCCACCGGGTGTGGTTCCGGAGATTGGTGAGTATCGCGAAAACCAGATCCAACGCGCTTTCATGCAACGCTTCATCGATCAACTTGACTTCCAGACTGAATTGGACTGGCGTGTCGGCGTTGATCAGACGCTTTGGTTGCATCTCAGAATTGGCGATGATTTTTACTGGGTCGCCGCAGAGTCGAGTACCACTTGGACGCCGCTGCGCTGGTTGATCTTGATTATGTTTGTGGTGATCGGCGTGGTCACATTAATCGGCATCATTGCGACCCGCCAAATTTCCAAGCCTCTTGCCGCGCTGAAACAAGAAACAGATGAATGGTCCCTAAGTTCCAACCGCAAAATGGCAACGGTCCGGGGGCCGACCGAAGTTGCGG
>JBCBQS010000365.1:0-923 GCA_039820085.1 Pseudomonadota bacterium | reverse complement strand
TAGCGACGTTTCTCAATTGGTTCGACATTGAGACGTGCGTCGGAAAGTATTTCGAGCGCAAACTTATGTCGTTCGACAATTAACTGCCTCGCCTGATCATACTGGGCTGTAGGAACACGGATTTGCACGCCCCCTAACGCGGCAACCGCGAACCAATCATTCGCTGAATGGTGTTCATTATCTAAACTTGATAATACTTCATTGCTTTGAAGGAAGCTATTACAGACCAAAGCCTCGCTTAGCGTCGCGCAACGGCGAATAACAAGGCTGTTCGTCATCCGTCTTTCCTAAACGGGGTGCGTTTCTGTAAGTACTCCGATTCATGTTCGACGGCTTGACGCTCGCGCTCAAGATACTGATCAATGGCCTCTCTTAGACCTTTGTGAGCGATCCAATGCGCCGAGTATGTCGTGACAGGCGCGTATCCGCGCGCGAGTTTGTGACCACCTTGCGCGCCCGCTTCCACCGCGTTCAATCCATTCGCGATCGCATAGTCGATCGCCTGGTAATAACAGGTCTCAAAGTGCAAGAAGGGGCGGGGCTCTGTGCAGCCCCAATAACGGCCATAGAGCGTTTCTGAGCCGATAAAGTTGAGCGCGCCAGCAATAGGGGTTTCACCTTCATATGCGAGAATAAGTAAGATCTGATCGGCGAGGCGCTCGCCTAAGATCGAGAACGTATCTCGATTGAGATAGGGATAACCCCACTTACGGGCACCTGTATCCATATAGAATTCGAAGAACGCATCCCAATGGTGCTCTTTGATTGCATCGCCCTGAAGGTGTTTGAAGGTCAGGCCGGTCTGGGCTTTCGCGCGCTCTTTGCGCAAATTCTTACGTTTTGCCGACGATAGAGTGGCTATTCAGACTTCAGTGATTTCTTAGCCGCTCTATCGTCGGCAAAACGTAAGAATTTGCGCAAAG
>JBCBQS010000364.1:0-1268 GCA_039820085.1 Pseudomonadota bacterium | reverse complement strand
GCGTCGTCGCGGGCTCCGAAGGGCCGCAGACGGCTGATTTGAGCGTGATTGTCGAGGGGGCAAGCCATTCGGTCTCAAACGAAATCCGTTCCCCCATGGCCGAGAGCTGATCATCGACCAGCGCGATGAGATCATCGTCGAACACGTGTTTCTTTTTGTCGGCGAGGTCTTTGAACCGCTTAAACGCCTCGTTCAGGCTGTCTTGATCAAGCTCGTAGCCCAAGCTTTCAAGCTTATCGCGAAACGCGTGACGCCCAGAATGCTTGCCCATGACGAGGCTGGTTTTGGAAACCCCAACGTCTTCGGGCTTCATGATTTCATAGGTTTCGGCGTTTTTGAGCATGCCGTCTTGGTGAATACCACTTTCATGCGCGAACGCATTCTTCCCGACAATCGCCTTGTTGAATTGAACTGGGAAGCCGGTGATGCGGCTGACCATGTGGCTTGCGGTTGCGAGCTTGGTCGTATCGAGGCCGGTGGTGAACGGCAAATCGTCGTGGCGTGTATTGAACGCCATCACCACTTCTTCCAGCGCCGCATTTCCGGCCCGCTCGCCGAGCCCATTGATTGTGCACTCTACTTGGCGCGCCCCGTTCTGAACGCCGGCAATCGAGTTAGCGACCGCGAGCCCCAAATCATTGTGGCAATGGGTCGACCAGATCACTTTATCGCTGTCCGGAATAGTTTCGCGCAGCCTTCGAATGAGGTTTCCATACTCTTCTGGATGGGAATACCCCACCGTATCGGGAATATTGATCGTGGTTGCCCCAGACGTGATCGCTGCGTCGATACATTTGCACAGAAAGTCGAATTCTGTGCGGGTCGCATCCTCTGGACTCCATTCGACGTCGTCGACCAGGTTACGCGCCTGAGCGACCGAGCGTCCAACTGCCTCTAAGACCGCGTTTGGACCCATTTTCAGCTTGTGCTTCATGTGCACAGGACTGGTCGAAATGAAGGTGTGGATCCGCGGACGCGCGGCATGTCTGACGGCGGCCGCGCACCGGTCAATGTCGCCTGGGGTCGAGCGGGCGAGGCCACAAATTGTCGCCGACTTAGACCGCCGGGCAATTTCGCTCACCGCCTCAAAGTCGCCCATGGAGGCGGCCGGAAAGCCAGCCTCAATGACGTGAACGCCCATGGTTTCGAGCAATTCCCCGAGCGCCAGTTTCTCATTATGCGTCATGGATGCACCGGGCGATTGTTCGCCATCGCGCATAGTTGTGTCAAAAATTACAATATCAGTTGTGTCGGTCATCTGCTTGGCC
>JBCBQS010000363.1:0-1275 GCA_039820085.1 Pseudomonadota bacterium | reverse complement strand
AAGGCCACCCGGTCAAATTCGATTTGGCCGGTAAAGCTGTTTGAAACGGTTGGGGCTTTTTCTGGCTCCCGCTCTGTTGTGATGCTCATGAGGCGGTCAATTTGTCGGAAGCTCTGGACCGTCTGTCCGAGTGTCAGCCCTGATAGGAAGATCCCGCGAATGGGGTTCAGCACTTTCCAGGCGAGCGCCATACACGCAATCAAAGCCCCCATGCTGAGATTTCCAGAGGCTGCCATCACGGCACCGATTGATAAGGTCGCCACACCAGAAATGGTCACGAGTGCCTGCGCAATGGTTTCGGTGATCAGATTGAACTGGCGAATTTTCAGCGATGCAGCGCAGGCCCGAGCGCTTGCCTCGCGATACTGCTCCATGAAGACTGATTTACAATTGAGGTAGTGAATTTGGTTATGGTTTGTAACCATCTCAATCGATAGGTTTTGCTGAGCGACGCGCGCAGCGCCGACCTCACTGACAGCCCGATCGCTCGCAGGGAAAGACCATGCGGCAAGTCCAGCAAACAGAACGATCAGAACGAGCGGAATGAAGACCAGCGGGCCAGCCACGAGATAGATGGCCAAGATAAACAGCGCCAAAAAGGGCAGATCAAAAATTGCATTCACCAAAGCGCCCGTGAACGCATCGCGGAACGCGCCCATTTGGCGGATACGCGTCATTTGATCGCCAATTGCAGAATTCTCGACAAAGTTTAGTGGCAAAAACATGAGTTGGCGGAAAATGGCGGTATTGGCTTGTTGATCGAGGCGCGCAGCGAGCCGTGCTTGCAATCGCGCTTTGATCATTTTGAGGGCAAGATCAGCGCCCAGAACCATGAGAATGCCAGCCGATAGCCAAAACAAAACATCCGTCGCACCGGTCCCGACCGCCTTGTCATAAACATTCATGATGTAGATGGGCAGCGCCAGAAGGAACATGTTGACGAGAAAACTCACCGCAAAGATCATCCGTAGGTCTTTGCCGAATGCAGACAAAGCAACTTGCGTCCATTTGCGCGCGCGCGCTTTGACGGTCGTCGCTTCCGTTTGCTCTGGGAACACCAAGGTCCCACTGAGGGTGGATTGTTTGCGCGAGACTTCTTGCTCTGTTTCGGGATCGAAGACAGCGCAGGTCCCAGTCTCATCAATATCCCGAACAACGTAGAGTCTGTGAGCGTCGTCCAACAAGAAACACGGTAAGAATTCGCGTCTCAGTTTGGTTTTTTTTGCGTCGCTCAATGTGGTCTTGAAATCGAGCTTGAACAGGAATGTCCGCAGC
>JBCBQS010000362.1:0-1338 GCA_039820085.1 Pseudomonadota bacterium | reverse complement strand
ATCGATTAACTTTTCAAATTCCAAATCTGTTCCTGATTATTCTGTGCGGATGGAGACGACGTTCAGCATTTCAGGGGCCCTATCGAAACGGGATGCGAGACGGCTGACCAATGCGATCCGCAGCGGTACCGTTGGGCCAACCACGCTTTATTATGCTGGCGTGACCGCCCCGGTGATTGGGGCAGGTTTCGCTTTGGTTGCGCGGGCGACTTTGGATGACTTCCCGATCAGTGACTTTTGGTTATCGTTCGGGTCCGCCCTTGCCGCAGCAACGGCAGGGATCGTCTGGTACATCATTTTTATGCGCTGGGCATATCGTCATCAGCATGGCCGCGCCGGTGAGATCGAGCAAACCACGCTTATCCAGCTTGAGGATGATGCGATGATTGTGCGTCGAGGGTTGGTTGAAACGCGGATCGATTGGGACGCCATCGATGAGATTCGCAGCACCCGCAGTTACACCTTAGTTTCGTTTGATGGGGCCGAACCCCTTATGATTCCGCATGACTGGTTTGGCGAAAAAACTGCGTGCGAGATCTTTATGCGACGCCTCGGGCAGGGCATTAAGGGTGAATGAACCGAAACCGGAAACACAATCACGGCGCCCGAGCGCCGTCTCAACGCCAACTGCGCGCGGCTGAGCTTGTCCGCCACGCCTTGGTCGAGATCTTGGCGCGTGAAGAGTTTCGTGACCCCGCTTTGCAAGGGATTGCGATCACGATCGGTGAAGTCCGGTCGTCTCCGGACTTACGGCATGCAAATATTTTTTGCTCAGCGCTCGGCAAATCCGGCAAAGCTGAAATGGAAGAGATCGCTGAGGCGCTCAACCGGGCGGCAGGCTTTCTGCGAGGACGTTTGGGCCGCGAAATAGGAATGAAATTTACGCCGCAGCTGCATTTCATTCCAGACCTGTCCTACGATGAGGCCGCTGAAATGAACGCCGTCTTCCGACGCGCTGAGGTGGCCCGCGATCTCGATCCGACCGAGGATTGATCACAGACCGTTTGGCCCGTCGCACGGGGTGCTCGAAGTCTTATCACAGCCAACGATCGCGTGATCCAATCCGTCACACGCCTTTGTCAATTCGCACGCCGCTTGTCAGTATGTGCCAAATGAGGGTTAGATGACGACAAAAGGGAGCGGCGCATGGCATTTACAACTTCAAGACGGAACATTCTTTTAGGCGGCGCGGGCCTTTCCCTCGGTGGATGTGCGGCAAGCTCGGCATCTGTGACGGCGCGCGGCAGTGCGATTGCCGCGCAATCCACTGGCGACGCCGCGAATTTTCTGGGTCCGACCTCTGGTATTTCCAAACTTAACAGCAATGAAAATCCATAT
>JBCBQS010000361.1:0-1386 GCA_039820085.1 Pseudomonadota bacterium | reverse complement strand
GGAAAACTCTATAAGAATTTGATCTTGGTATTCTTCCACACCGAGGTTTTGGTAGGTCCGACTTGAAATGAACTCTACGTCCGTGCCATTTATCACGAACGCTTGCTCATCGGTCATGACCCACCCGAGATCGCTAAATCTCGAATCTGCTTCCTCGATTGTTATTCCTGTCGTGAAGTCTAGAATATCATATTCGACATCGTCGCCGCCTTGTTGAGCTTGAGCGTGGGCGCACCAACTCCCCAAAATGAGACCAATCCAAACTGAATGTTTCCACATGTCGAACTCGCTCCCGCTTAAAGACAAAAGACAAATGGGCTGAGACTTCAAACCGGCTTCGCTTGGGTTCTCACGCACATTTTAGTAAGTATGACTGTGACTTGTGAGGAGCCGTCCGTTTTTGTCTTCACGGCTTCATAACGAAACGCTAACGATCTATTTTTTGATTTGAATTCAAAGCACAATATAAAGGGTCGATCGGAGGAACGATGTCAGATCGAGCAGGCAAGCAAACGAGCCAGTACCGATATCGATTTGGCGATGCTGTCCTAATCGAGAGCGAAATGGAGCTCTATATCCGTGACGCTCGGACGGAGTTGGAACATCGCCCCACTGAGTTGTTACGAGTTCTTCTGGCTCATGCAGATGAAACAATGACCAAAGACGAGTTACTCAGTCTCGTATGGCAGGGTCAAACGACGGTTGAGAACGTGCTTCCCAACGCCATCACAAAAATTCGACGAGCATTGGGAGAAGTCTTAGCAGCCCGGATTGTTACGGTGCCGCGAATTGGCTACCGGTTTGAAGGTCCGGTAGAGCGAATCGCGTCGGGCCGAAAATACCTGAGCCGATTGCAATTGGAGCAAGGCGCGCCGGTTCCATTGCGCCAAAGCTTCCTTTTATCTGAGCAACTTTCCGAACGCGACGGCCGAGAAGTCTGGCGGGCGACACACGCAAAAACCGGCGAGACCAGAATTTTCAAATTTGCTTCGAGTGGATTGGCTCTCGCCAGTCTAAAACGCGAAGTAACGCTGTATCGATTAATGTTAGGTTCGCTCGGTGAACGCGCTCCGATCGTAAAAATTTTCGATTGGAATTTTGAAAATGAGCCTTTTTTTATCGAGAGCGTAGATGGCGGCTGGGATTTGGCAAATTGGCACGCAGGCGCGCCGAACCTCGCAAAATACTCCCGTTCTGAACGTTTGGACCTATGTATTCGCATCGTTGAAGCGGTTGCGCAGGCGCATAGCGCTGGCGTCCTGCATAAAGATCTAAAACCCTCCAATATCATTATCTCAAGTGAACGGGCTCCTTTCTTGGTCGACTTTGGAAGCGGGGTGATTTGTGCCTGCTCCAAGCGATGATGCGTGAGTAGGTCCCCGCTTC
>JBCBQS010000360.1:0-1576 GCA_039820085.1 Pseudomonadota bacterium | reverse complement strand
CGAAAGTGTCGCTTCGGTGCGTTCCGTCAACATTTGAGGTTGGAAAAAAACCGCATGACGGGCTGTCACCGCGATTGTGCGCATCAAGCAAGCAGCGCCGATGAGAGATTTGGCAGAGGGCACGCAATATTACGAAACTGCGCGAATGTAATAGCCTCGCGGCACCACCTGCTCGCACTTAAGTGTCTATGCAATGCGAGAGGGCAGTCGATATGGGTCAAGGATTTAGCAGCGCTGGAAAAGCCGCGCTTTTGGCAGTCGCGTTTGTGGTTGCGGCTTGCACGCCTGCAGCTGACCAGGAGCCAGAACCCCGGGAGAGCTTCAGCATAGGATGGTCGATCTATGCTGGTTGGATGCCTTGGCCGTACGCGCACCAAACCGGCATTGTCGACAAGTGGGCCGACAAATATGACATTGAGATCGATGTAGTGCAGGTCAACGATTATGTGGAATCGGTGAACCAATACACAGCCGGTCGATTTGACGGCGTGACGGTCGCCAATATGGATGCACTCACGATCCCGGCCGCTGGCGGAAAAGATACAACCGCCCTCATCGTCGGCGACTATTCGAACGGAAACGATGGCATTCTGCTCAAAGATGTCGAAACCCTGTCCGAGATCGAAGGCCAAGACGTTTATCTCGTCGAGCTTTCCGTCTCACACTATTTGCTAGCGCGCGGGCTCGACTCGCTCGGTCTGCCTTTAACAGCGGTGGATACGATCAATACGTCTGACGCAGATATTGCGAGCGCATTTACCTCTCCAGACCTCACGGCCGCGGTCGCATGGAATCCGCAACTGACCACCATGAAAGACGTTGACGGCGCCAATCTGGTATTCAGCTCTGCTGACATTCCAGGCGAAATTCTTGACCTTCTCGTCGTCGATACTGCGACACTCGAAGCCAATCCCGACCTTGGCAAAGCCTTGGTCGGCATATGGTATGAAACGGTGTCTCTGATGCTCCAGGACGATGAAGCCGGCGCCGAAGCGCGGGCTGCCATGGCCCAGCTCGCCGGGGCCACCGCGGAAGAATATGACGGCCAATTGGCGACCACATTTCTGTACCCGGACGCCGCGTCTGCGGTTGCCGCCACCTCTTCGCCTGAGATTATCGAAACCATGACCCGCGTTCGCGACTTTAGTTTCTCGCAAGGCTTGTTTGGACAAGGCGCATCCTCGGCGGACGCGATTGGCATGTCTTTCCCTGGCGGTGAGATTCTCGGTGACCCGGACAATGTCACACTGAGATTTGACGCCACTTACATGCAAATGGCGGCTGATGGAGCCCTCTAAGCCAGAGACTTCTCCGCGCCAGAAGGGATCGGTGCGCTGGGTGAACATGCGGCTGTCACGCAGCCAACGCATTCTCCTCGGTGCGATTCCGATCGTGCTTGTCCTGGCGATCTATTTGTTCGCGGCCTCGCAGCGCCACGCGATCAACCCGAGCGATAAACTGCTTCCGCTCCCAGGCGCGATGATCGACGCTATGGGAACGCTCATCTTTAAGCCGGACCCCTTGTCCGGCGATTATCTGTTCTGGTCAGACACATTGGCCAGCTTGCGCCGCCTAG
>JBCBQS010000359.1:0-1671 GCA_039820085.1 Pseudomonadota bacterium | reverse complement strand
TGGCTGAGGCAATGGCTCATTGCCAGACCGGCTTGTCCGGCTCCGATAATCAGGGTGGAAATGTCACGCATGGGACTCGCTCCTAGTTTGGGGGAGGAAAGATCAGGCCACCGTCACGAAGACGTTGGTCGGATTGGTGATGATGTCGAAAACAGCCGAGCGCTTCTGAGATTGCGCCACCAGAGCTGCGATATCTTCGTCGCTGGCATCGGCGTCGATATCGTAACGAACGCGAACCGCGCTGAAGCCGTTACGGACATTGCTGTCGACACCAAGAATGCCATACAGGTTCATGTCGCCTTCGAGCGTGGCCTTGACGGAACGCAGATTGATGCCGCGATTTTCAGCGACAGAAGCAATCCCTGCGGTCAGGCAGCCGGCCAGACCGGACAGGACGATTTCGACCGGTGTTGGTGCGACGTCGGTTGCGGCGAACACTTCCGGATGATCGGAATCGATTGTGAAGGTCTTGCTGCGAGCATGCTCTTCACCGAGGCCAAAAAAGCCATTCATTTCCATGCGGGTGTGTGCGCCATTCTTCCATTCGCTGCTCGCTTTCCAGGTAAACTCAGCGGCCTCTGGCGCGTTTTCCAGCGCTTCACGAGCGCCCAGAAGGGCCTCTACATTGACGCCATTCAATTGCTCAGTTGCGGGTTGTGTCTGTGTCATAAGTGTCTCCAAAAGTTGAATTCAGACCAAGTGTCGGTGTCGACGGAGACAGGTCTAACCGAGCGCTGATTTTACGCTTGAAGATTGCATGGAGAAATCTTGAAGATTTCTTGGTTTCGCGAAAATGGGCCGCTAAAACCCCGTTTTTATTGAACTAAAAATCTGGTCGATTCATCTCAATTGGGCCCCAAATCAGGACCTGATCAGCTTTCCTCAGTTAAAAAAGCCCGCATCGCCCCGGAGAATTTACGCCATGCCGGGTCAGATTCCGGCATAATATGGTTGTTGCTTTCAAGAGTCATGAATCGCGCGCCCGGGATGCCGGCGGCGAGCTCTTGCCCGGCGCTCAAGGGCACGCGCAAATCGCCGCGGCAGTGAACCACAAGCGTCGGCGCCTTCACATCCTTGAGGTAGGCGCGCGCATCAACATTGCCGAGCGCATCCAACAAGTTTGCGGCATTCTCGGCCGACGTGGTCATGCGTTGCAATTCGTTGAACCAGGATTGATTCTCTGACGGCGCATCCGGCATGAAGAGCGACGTAAACATCTGCCGAAACGCATCATTGTTGCGGCCCCAGCCTGTGCGGATCAAAACGCCCATGGCTTCGGTTTCCTGGCGCATGGTTTCGGACTGGGACTTGCGCCACCCGCGCGCATATCCACCAAGCAGAACCAGTTTCGTCACTTTCTCCGGATGGCGCGCCGCGAAAGCGACACTGACGGCACATCCTTGTGATATGCCGAGCAGCGGGAAGCGTTCGAGACCAGAGGCTTCCACCACCGCTTCGAGATCCTCGACCTGACGCTCAAAGGAAAAATCGTCGACCGTCCAGTCTGACAAGCCATTGCCGCGCGCATCATAGCGCAGCATCGTATGGCCTCGTAAGATGTCCAGGAAGACATGGCTCCAGACCGGACTTTGCCAGTCATATTCCAGGTGATTGAGCCAATTGGCGGTCTTTATAAGGGGCGGTCCGTCGCCTGCTTTAGTGAACGCGATC
>JBCBQS010000358.1:0-1743 GCA_039820085.1 Pseudomonadota bacterium | reverse complement strand
CGTGCTGCGTGATATGGACCGTCTGAGATCGCTGCCCAATCGCGCATCTTCTTGAGGCCATCTTCGAAGCTCTCATAGATCCGACGTTCTAGATCTCCGCCTGATCCTGCATCGCTGCGAATGTCGGCGGCAATTTCTTGCACTCGGCTCATAACGTCGTCAGGGAACCGCCTCAGTTGGATGCCCTCTTCATTGATCAGTTTCTCAAGATAGACGCCGTTTTGGTAGGTGAACTCACCGACTGAGAGGTGGTTTACTTCATTACAGGCGGCGCGAATGATCGCTTGTTCTGTCGGTGTTAAGCTGTCCCACTTTCGTCGATTGATGCCCACAGCGAGTGCGCTGCCTGGTTCGTGGAAACCTGGCCCATAGTGATACTTGGCTTCGCGATGGAACCCGAGGAAATAGTCATTCCATGGACCAACCCACTCGGTCGCATCGATCCGGCCCGTTTGGAGCGCCTGATAAATCTCATTTCCGGCGAGCGTTTCTGCGGCTCCGCCAAGTTCACGAACGACGTCCCCTCCAAGGCCGGGAATGCGCATTTTCAGACCGCGAAAATCATCTAAGCTGTTGATTTCTTCGCGAAACCAGCCGCCCATTTGGTGACCAGTATTGGCGCCTTGGAAGGCGATGATGCCATATTGTCCGGAGAGTTCTTCCCAGAGCGCTTGGCCGCCTCCAAAGTCGATCCAACCCATAATCTCAGTCGCGGTCATGCCCATCGGCACAGCGGTGAAGAAATTGTACGCTTTGCTCTTAGACTGCCAGTAATAGTCGGCGCCGTGATACATGTCGGCATTGCCTGATGCGACCGCGTCAAACGCCTCAAATGCAGGGACCAATTCTCCGGCTGCATAGACTTGGATTTCCATCTGGCCTTCAGAAAGGTCCGATACGCGATCGGCAACGCGCTGCGCTGCTGCGCCTAAGCCCGGAAGATCTTTTGGCCAGGTCGTTGTCATAGTGAGCCGTGTTTTTCGGCGGCGTACGGCGGGCGAGGCAACGCCGTCCGCTTCGGTGTTAGATTGGCTGCAAGCGGTGGCGGCAAGGCCAGCGGCACCCAAAGTGGCCGCGCCTAAGAGTTTTCGGCGGTCGATCATCTGGTTTCTCCCGGGAGGTTATTCGTCAATTTCCAGAGGGCGCCAGCGTCCACCTTCAAGCACCTCAAGCGGCATAAAACGCCGCTTGTAATCCATTTTTTGGCTGCCTTTGATCCAGTAGCCGAGATACAAATGGGGAAGTCCCAAATCAGCGGCATGCTGAATGTGATCGAGGATCAAATATGTTCCGAGGCTGCGCCGTCTCAGAGCCGGATCAAAGAAAGTATAAACCATCGAGAACCCGTCGCGCAGGATATCGGTGAGCGAGACCGCTACCAGCGGAGCATCTTCAGCTTCGCCAAGTCGATATTCAAACAATAAGGTTTGGACCGGGCTATCATTCACCATCGCGCAAAAGTCGCGATAGGCCATATCCGACATGCCGCCGCCATCGTGCCGCGACCGTAAATAGGATTTCAAAAGGCGAAAATATTCGCGTGTTGCACGGGCTTCAATTGGGCGACGGACCAAATCTTTATTGGCGCGAAGGATGCGGCGTTGATTGCGGCTCGGTTTGAAGAACGGGACATCCACCCGGACCGAGCGGCAGGCATTGCATGACGGGCAAGCAGGTCGATACGCGACACCTTGGCTGCGGCGAAAGCCTGCGCGGCTTAGCTGATCATGTAGCGCGTCTGGA
>JBCBQS010000357.1:0-1747 GCA_039820085.1 Pseudomonadota bacterium | reverse complement strand
AGTAATCTGCGTCTGACGAACCGACCTGTGGCTTGGAACCAAACCGGCCGTGTGCCCGCATCAACTCGCCACTTGATCAGTGTCTGCTGAAAACTGCGCGGGGAGACATCAAAAACGGACCACCACAGGGACCAAAAGAGGCGCTTTGGAACACTCGGTGCAGTAGCGGCGTCGGCCTGATACTTTTTGGACAGGTTGGCGACGGTGTCGCCCGCGACAGGATGATTATCTGGGTCGAGGAGCAGAGAAATGATCCGTTCCAGCGTTATCGATGCATCCTGCTCGCCGAGATTGTCAGCGATTTCCAAATTGAGGCGTCCGGCGTGATCAATGGTTGTCGCGTAGCGCTCATGAGCATGCTCAATTCGGAACCGGGCGCGTTTGGCGAGCGCTCTTGCAAACTGAGAGTGTTGGCGACCATGAAGACGATAAGCTGTGATTGTCTCATCGACACTCTTATTGGGGCCATAGAGCGGTGCTGCGCCCGTCAAGTAACCATCGCCGCCATACCGAAAGCCGTCCGGGTTTGGCATTGGGAGGATTTGGTCAAGAACGCGCTTTGCGATCACCATCCCGGACGTGACCGTCCCGTCATAAGACCCAATCGTTCGAAGGCGTTTTGAGATGTCGCCCTCGGCAAGACCTTGTTCCAGAGGGGGATAGATCCCGGACAGGTTTGACTCCTCATCAGCATAGCGCATCCGGTAGTGATAAATCGCAACGTCCGGATCGTAATTGTCGAGAATGGTCTGAGCTGCACCGTCTAACATAAAGTCGTCCGCGTCTAAAAAGAGCACGAGGTCTCCGGTCGCGTGCGGGCCGCTATGATTAAATGCACCGCCTTGGCCAACATTCTCCTCGAGCAGAACCAGCTTTGCCTGATCGGCATATCGCCCGATGATCTCGCGAGATTGGTCGGTCGAGCAGTCGTCAACAATAATCACTTCAGGCTGCGGCACCTGCGCGAGGGCGCTCTCAATCGCGACGCTGACATAGTCCGCATAATTGTAATTGTTCACGATCACAGACAGCTTCGGCGAAGTGGTCGTCATATCTAAGTGTCCCGCTGGCAATAGAGTCCTCGAATGGGATGCGAAAATTGTGCCGCTTAAAGCGCGTCGCGACCAGCCAACACGTCGGCGCGTTATATTAAGCCGAGGACCGGTGCCGCTGCGATCAATCCAATACCGAGCATCAGGCGGTAAATTACGAAGGGTAAAAACGTCATTCGCTTGAGCAGGGTCATGAGGGCATGGATCGATGCAATGCCCGACACAAAGGCTAAGATGGCGACGATCAAGCCGTCTTGGAGTGTGACGACACTGTTTGCCCCGTCTGCTCCGATTAAGCCGATCGCACCATACAGCCCGGCAGCCGCTAGGATGGGTGCGCCGATTAACATCGAAAAACGGGCCGACTCGGTCCGCTCATAGCCGAGGGCGCGCGCCGCCGTCATCGTAATCCCCGATCGGCTGGTGCCAGGGATGAGCGCGGCAATCGCCTGGGTCGCCCCGATCAAAGCCGCGTGGGTTAACGTCATATCTTTTTCAGTGCGGTCGCGGCCCCCTGCGATATCGGCCCACCAAAGCAGGAGTCCAAATCCGATCGTCGCGGCGGCGACCACCCAAACACTCCTGAGACCCGATTGGATGCTTTCTGGAATGAGGATCTCATGTACGATCACCATCCCCAAGGCGAACGGAGTCGCAATAATGATGCATAGCGCGAGGTGCGCGCCACGTGAGGG
>JBCBQS010000356.1:0-1751 GCA_039820085.1 Pseudomonadota bacterium | reverse complement strand
CCCAAGGCCTCGGAGGGGATATCCGGACGAAGGCTCGCGACCAAGGACAGTGCATCCGTCGAACTGTTATGAGTCAGCCAGACATCACCGAGGGCCGGGTCATAAACTTGATAGAGAATCGTCTCGCGATTATCCGACCATGAATCCAGATAGATGACTGCGTTGGGTAATGCTTCGCTGATGTGGTTGTAACTGTCTTGCAGCGCAGGGTCCAAGAGCTCGTAGTCGGGGGTGACACCCGAATATCTGACTCCAATGATCTTTCTATTATTGTCCGTGAAATAAGACTCGATTTCTTGATCTCTCGGTTCAATCAGGGGGCCTTCGATTTCGCCATCGAACCCATATTTCATAAGCGCGTCGAACCCGTCCTCTTGTGTCTCAACATAAATCAATCCGGACTCATCGGGCATGACGCCCAGCATCGTGCTCGGCCCGAGTTCGTAGGTCTCTTCTTTTATGGTCTCCCAATTATTGTCTTTGTACGCCTGTAATTTGTACACATTGGTTCGATTATCAAAACGCTCGCGCGCGAGTATTTTCCCACCTTCTCCTGTAAACCAGTCGATTGTATCTTTGGTGCCGCGCTTAAAGCGACGCCCACGCGATCGATCCATTCTGACTTTGAAAAGATCCAGCGAAGGATCACTCGACGCAGATCCGACAAAGGCAGGCATGTAGATCGTTCCAGGATCCTCGGCGCGGCCGATAATTCGCCCTAACCCTGATTGCGCTGGAAACAAGTCCTGAGTGCCCAAGAGCAGTTGGCGTGTCTTGTTGTCTTCAAGACTGATTGAAATCGCCGCGTCGAATTCGTACTCACCGCGAAACCCGCGCGTGCGCGTTGTGTCAGAGGCGCGGAGAATAACGTGTTCATTGTCATAAAACGAAACGCCCCTCGCTTTCATATTGTTGAGTCCGACTTGAATCGGCGCATCCCCGATGAGGCTGAACACCACCATCCGTTGACCACCGTCTAGATTGTAAATTGTTGCGACTTTTGTTCCGTCCGGCGAAATCTCTGCGCTCGAGATCTGCGGGAGCGCGCCATACGATTCTAGCGATGGATTGGGATACTCAACTTGAGCGGATCCACTGCCCACAAGCAAAGAAAATGCGATCAGAATGAAAGATAAGTATTTCATGAGGCCTCCCCTTTTCTGGAAGCCTATTTTCATTTGCTAATAAATCAATAGCGTTGAAAGCTAACTGCGCAAAAAAGCGGGCACGTCGTCGCCGAAGCCTTTTACTTGCTCCGGAGCCGGGTCGAGAATGGGGTCATCATCCTTGCGCTTAAAGTCACGCTTAGGCCGCTCTGATCGCGATTTCTTCGGCTGATCGTCAGCCACTGTGGCGGCTGCGTTTGGAGCTTCGGCGACTTCGGTTTGTTCTGAACGATCACGGCGTCCGCGTGCACGACCTTCGCCGCGGCCCCGGCCTTCACCGCGATCACGCCGCCTGCCATTACGATCACCACGCCCACGGCGTTGCTCGCTCTCTGTTGGCAGCCCCTCAAGCTCGTCGATCAAGCCTTCGGGCAAATACTCTTCAACATCGGTTTTGATCAGCATCATCACACCGCGCCAGCCCTTGGCATCGTTCGGGCCAACCAAAGTAAAGCTTTCACCTTCTCGCCCGGCACGTCCCGTCCGGCCAATGCGGTGCACATAGTCTTCGTCTTTCGGTGGCGGTGAAAAGTTGAAGACGTGCCCGACATCTGGGATATCGAGCCCGCGCGCCGCCACATCCGA
>JBCBQS010000355.1:0-1771 GCA_039820085.1 Pseudomonadota bacterium | reverse complement strand
CTATCGATTGATCGGCGTTGGACTTTCGCATCTCACCGATGCCCGCTGGGATTCCCGAGATTTAGTCGATCCCAGTATTGAGAAGCGCGCTAAAGCTGAGCGTGCGGGTGACGCGGCGCGGTCAAAGTTTGGAGATGCGTCCGTCATCACCGGCCGGGCGATGCGGCTTGCAACAAATCAATCGAAAAAAAGCTGAGCGCTCTTGTTCCTCCGCACTCAACGCGGCTAGTTCAGAACAACTCAAAAAGGATGCGCCATGTCGACACCCGAAAACCGCTTAGATGAGCTCGGTATCACGCTGCCAAAGCCATTGGCCGCTGTTGCAAACTATGTCCCGTTCGTCATCAGCGGGTCTCACCTCTATATTTCTGGACAAGTAAGCGCTGGACCAGACGGACTCATAAAAGGTCGCCTTGGAGAAAACATGTCTCTGGAAGATGGCCAAGCCGCAGCGCGTCTCTGCGGCATCAATCTAATCGCACAGTGCAAAGCGGCGCTCGGCGAACTGACGCGATTGACCCGGGTTGTGAAGCTTGGCGGGTTCGTCAACGCGCATCCTGACTTTGAGGCGATCCCGCAAGTCATCAATGGATGTTCTGATCTGATGGTAGATGTTTTTGGCGAGGCGGGTCGGCATGCGCGGTCAGCGGTCTCGAGCCCCGTCCTTCCTCTAGGTGTGGCAGTGGAAATCGACGGCGTATTTGAGATTGGCTAAACGGTTTAACCTGATCGACTTTGCCTATGCGCATAGGGGCTTGTGGACCGCGAATGGGCCCGCAGAAAACAGTCTTCAAGCCTGTCTTGATGCGGCCGCCCTCGGTTTAGGGATAGAATTTGACGTCCGCCCGAGCAAAGACGGCGTTCCGATTGTCTTTCATGACGCGACCCTCGATCGTATGTGCGGCGAGGCGGGGCGACCTGAAGACATGCTCGCGACTCAATTGATTGGAATGCCACTTATCGGCGGTGGCACACTGATCTCCTTCGAAATGCTTTTGGACGCTTGGCCGCAGAGCACGCCCCTCTTGTGCGAAATGAAGATTGATGGGCGCACCGACCCCGTTTCATTCGCACAAACGGTTTCCGCGCTCTTGTCCTCTCATGAAGGACCGGCGGCTTGCATGAGCTTTTCAAGACGCGCTGTGGCGGCGCTCCCAGCAGAACTCATGCGCGGCCAGCTGATCGCAGCAACGCATGAGACGGGAATATCTGATCCAGCAAGCACCCCCAGCGTTCCTATTGATTATCTGGCTTGCCATGTCAGCGATGCCCGCCATCCGTCCCTGCAAAGCGCGCGGCGGGACTTGCCGGTCATCACGTGGACCGTCCGCTCGGAAGTCGAATGCGCAGACCTGTCTTCAGTCACAGACAGTCAAATATTTGAAGGATTTGATCCAGCGCTCGCAAAACGACACATTCTGAATAGATAAGACTGTATGGACGACACTGTTTTCAACGCGCGCATCATTTCCGGCTTAAACGAAGTCTCACCCGACGCTTGGAATGGGCTCGCAAATCCGGAAGGGCTATCATACGATCCCTTTCTGTCTTGGGAGTTCCTCGAAGCTTTAGAGTCTTCCGGTGCGGCGCGGCCTGAGACGGGATGGTCGCCGTGTCATGTCTTGGTCGAGGGGCCCGGAGAGACGTTGCTCGCAGCAATGCCGCTTTATGCTAAAACCCATAGCCAGGGCGAGTTCGTGTTTGATCATAGCTGGGCCGATGCTTACGAACGTGCTGGCGGACACTATTTCCCAAAGCTTTTAAGTGCTGT
>JBCBQS010000354.1:0-1772 GCA_039820085.1 Pseudomonadota bacterium | reverse complement strand
CACAACCCATGGCTTACCTTGCGTGCTTGAGCGCTCGACCCACTCTGTCATGGTTGAGCGGACTTCATTGAATGATTGGTTGCCTGTTTGAACAGATGCGCCGGTCAGGGCAGACTGATTGCCGAGCAATGGCCCATAACGTTGATCCCATTGTCCAGGAAAGGTGTGCAGCACGCGCAAGTGCCCGTAAGGATCAACCTCTTCCAAATAGGCGAGCGTTTGGCGCGCCGTATCCGAGGACAGCGTATATTCCTCGCCAAGATTCCAATTGAGGGCCAAGTGATGGCCAAACCGGGCGACCAGCTCGCGATAATAGAGTTGGCGCTCGGGTCCGAACGCGCCATCATCCATGAGCTGGTCATTCTCGGTTTCCATCGTCTTGAAGTGCAGGAACAAGCCCAATTGGTCGGCATAAGAGAATACCCGGTCCCATTGGTCGAGCTTGGACACATCGAAGCGATCATGATGAACACCATCATTCCACTGCGCCGTTCGCCCTAAGCCGTTATACTCTGTCAACGAGACGCGGAGAAGATGCGGGAAAACGTTTTCATCATCTCCTGCAAGACTGAACGTCAAGAACGAGGCGGCATTGACGCCTTGATCCGCAAGATAGGACCAAGCGCCGAGCAGCTCTTGTCCGTTCGTCCCTTTCCAAAGAAACGCGTCGGCCCCTGTGGCGCTGCTGAAGTCATCTAGATGCGCCCACCAGTCTTTACGCCGACTTCCGCGATTGGGTGTGTCATCAAAATCATCGTAAGCGAGTGTATTTTCCGGCGCATCTGCACCGACTTTGAAGAATGGAACACCGCTTTCAAATTGAAGATAATGCCCGCCTTGATAGCTTAAGCGCCCTTTGTCAGCGGCTCTAAAGTCTCGTCCAGACTTTGAACTTGCGCCGATCGCAAAATCGCCGGTCACACCATCCAGGGATGCAACCGCGCTGCCGCCGCCATTCAGCGCGACATTGGCGCCTTCGCGGAACGAAATTTCATAGGTCCAATTGCCTTGTGCGTTCGGCGTGAAGTGGACCCGCCACTTATCGCCGCTGGTACAGCTCGATTCAGCCGCGTCGCCACAAGCGGCGAAATAGCCTGGAACGACATAGGATTGGGTTCCGTTCCGAAAGGTCACGTTTAGCGCATAATCTGAAAACGGATTGGGTGAACCAGCTTCGTCTGCCTGTGGCCCATCAAATGTCAGCGTAATCGCATGCCACATCATCGTCTCGCCAGAAAACGAAACGGACTGCGGCGTCGTCGGAGGGGGCGGCGGAGGCGAGACCGGGGGTGGATTCGAGGTCTGCCCGCTCTGCGCTGGCATCGGAGCAACATCGTCTCCGCCACCGCTCGAACAACCGACCAAAATCAGCGAAAGGGCGAGACTAGAGCTACAGGCGCGAACAAAACTCATGGTGTGTCCCCATGGCAAACGAAACGTCTTCAATGCGCGATGACACTAAGTTCGACGTGTTTCTCAAACGGCAAGGAGGTTCGAGATAATTGTCTGAGTGTCTCAATCGCCTGTTTACTATGGCGATGCGTTGGGCGCCTGAGCCAGTTAAAGAACGGACAGGTCTGTTTTCTTTTTCGTCATAAAAAGACCCTGTCGCATATGCTCCGATACATAGACGCGCGGTAAGAATTGCCGATCACCAATTCGCGCTATATCAGCTGTGTACAGATCCAATTTAGGGAATAGCGATGATGGAGCGTGGTGTGCTGGGGCGATTAGTGACCGTTTTAAGTTTAAGTTTGGCAACTGTCTTTGCA
>JBCBQS010000353.1:0-1805 GCA_039820085.1 Pseudomonadota bacterium | reverse complement strand
CGCGCCGATGGTTTGCGCATCGCCAATCTCGGCGATGCCGGGTCCGAAATCGTTGTCCAACACATATTCCCCGAACGCAAAGTTGCAATGTCACAAGGGGCGATCAGCTATTCCATCGCCACCGGCGAAATGGTGAAGGACTTCCAACCAAAACCTATCCAGAACACATCCGCCTATATCGAGGGTGCACATTTTATTCGCTTTGATAGTTGGGTCGTGCGCTGGCTGTTCTTTTTCGGGGGGGTGGCGGGGTCGACTATGATCGCCACAGGATTACTCTTTTGGATGCGGTCGCGCATTCGTAAAGGCATGGAACCTGCGAGTGTGCGAGTCGTCCGTGCGCTGACGATTGGCACCACGACCGGGATCATTGCTGCAAGCGCCGCCTTCCTGATCGCCAACCGCGTTTTAGCGCCAGATGCCGCCGCAATCGGTCTCGATCGGTCTCTGCTTGAAGTTGCCATCTTCTATGCGGTCTGGATCATCAGTTTTGTCCATGCCGGGCTTCGGAATATGCGGGCCTGGAAAGACCAAGCCTGGGTGATTGCTGGCGCATCTCTGCTCGCAATGACGTTGAACTGGGCGACGACGGGCGACAATCTGTTCGTCACGCTATCGACAGGCGATTGGGCGGTGGCCGGTGTCGACTGCGCGCTATTGGCGAGCTTCCTCATCGCCGCAAAAAGCGCGCTGCACATGGGGCGTGTCCAAGCCCGCGATCCGGAATTTAGCTTGGACGCCGCTCAGCAAAAATCTACCCCGGTTGCGGCCGAATAATGCTTCTTTCAACGGGTCTTCTGATCTTGGCAGGCGCAGCCTGCTGGCTCGGCATGGCGCTTCTGGCCCTGAGCCAACCCCGTAATTGGCGAGCCCTGAGGCTCAGCGGTGAAATTAGACCTTACGCTCGCCCGCTAGGGTGGGGGCTGGTGGCGCTGTCGCTTGGCCTGACCTGGCTAAGAGATGGATTAAACTTTGCGATTTTGATCTGGCCGATGTTCATTGCGGTGTCCGCTTTATGCATCGCCCTGCTGCTTGCCCATCGTCCTGGATTCTTGCGCGGGGTCGCAAAGCCATTGCAAACGGAAGGCTAGAACATGATTAAACTTCGCGCTTGGTGCATCGCGTTCGCAATTTTGACGGCGGTGCTCGTCCCGCTCTGGCAGATCATAGCAGCCTTGGGCTTTCGCTTCGATGTCTGGGATATCTCTTTTGCGATGCGCAAGATGTCGGTCGATTGGTGGACCTATGTTCGGTATGCAAGCATCGGCGCGGGACTCATCGCGTTGGCGCTGAGTGGAGTTTTGCGCCCGCGCCACGGCATTGGCGTCGCCGCAGGCCTCGCCGCGCTGATCATCCCGATTGTTGCGAACCAGCAGTCGGAACGCGTGTTCCAGCTCGCTCGCAGCTTGCCGGCGATTCACGATATCAGTACCGACCGCGTCGACCCACCGATGTTTACAGATACCGTTATGGCCTTGCGCGACGCAGAAGACTCCAACCCTGCGCACTATGTCGGCAAAGTCAAAAAGGGTTGGAATGGTGAGCCGGACCAATTGGTGTCGGATTTACAAGCTGAAGCCTATCCTGATTTGCTACCAATTTCGACCGAACGCTCGCCGGAGGAAGCGTTCGATCGGTCGCTTGAGCTCGTTCGGGAATTTGGCTGGGACATCCAAACGCAAGACCGCGAAAATCTGCTTATCGAGGCGACGGCCACGACCTTTTGGTACGGGTTTAAAGATGACGTGATTATCCGCAGTCGCCCGGACGATGGCGGATCAATCGTCGATGTTCGCTCGCTGTCG
>JBCBQS010000352.1:0-1835 GCA_039820085.1 Pseudomonadota bacterium | reverse complement strand
CATCATCACGTCGATCTTCCACCCAGGATAAGCGGCGAACCCTTCGTTTCAATAAAGCCCCGGAGGTTTGACGCCTCCGGGGCTTTGTTTTCGCGCTTAGCCCATGTTCATATCCATTGCACCGAGATATTCACGTTTGCCAATCGGGACGCCTTTTTGGCGCAATAAATTGTAGGCTGTCGTCATGTGAAAGAAGAAGTTCGGCATCATAAACGAGGTCAAAAAGCCGAGGCCTTTGAAAGGCAGTTTGAAATCGCCGAGGGCAAAGATCAGGTCATTGTCGAGCAATGCGTCGAGTTCTGACGCTTCGATCGTCTTCAATTCTGCGATCGTATCCGTCAGCAGTGTCTCCAGCTGCGCATAGGAGCTGATCGACATGTCTGGTGGCGGCCCGGCTTGGCCAGTGCGCATCGAGTGTACCCCGCCCATGGATTGGTGACAGACCGCTCGGATCTGAAACGAGAAGGGCAGCATATCTTCTATCAGCTTTTCATTGATGAATGCATCAGCATCATCGCCCAGATGCTCGCGGCCCGCGGCCATAATGCCAGTGAGGGCTTCAGCTTGGCGGATCATCACGCCGATGGTCGATTTGTAGATTGGGGTGGTCATAGGCGGTGCTCCTCCTGCCAAAATGTATTCACTGGCATTTGGGGCAGCGCTGCGAGCAGAGCAAGGCATCGGACAAAATTGTTTGGCGATTATGCGCCCGCAATTGCCAAGCCGGTGACGACAAGGAGAAAATACCCACCAAAATGCTTGGCGCGCGTCGCCCATATATTTCCGAGGGCCCCGGTCAGCAGCATCGCGGCAACGATGTAAACCACCCATCGCCGGACATCCTCTTCAAAGAGGTGCGGAGCAGCAAGCAAGACCGCTCCGCCGACACACCAATAGACCGCAGAGAGAAACATGATGGCGTGTAAGATCCGCTTGGCCGCATTGCTCGGCGCGGTGCTCGGCCCAACCACTTGCGTTGCGCCCAAAATACCGTGAGCCACTGAGATCAAGATTGTGAATGTTCCAGCCACATAGAGAAAGATATTCGTCATCGGCCCCTCCTATGAGATCGAGACTAGGCTCTGTCAGCGGAATAGGGCGAGAGACCGAATCGACGCGCGGCGGATTGTCAGAGGCGAGGCTAGCAACCCGTTCGTTTGGGCCGGTCCGGGTCGCTCAAGACTTGGCTGAGCACGTCCGTCCAGATCGCATAGCCGTCCAGGTTCATATGAAGCTGGTCTGAGATGAAGATTTGTTTCGGCACATCGCCCTCCATCATTGGGGTGGCGATGTCGACATAGATGAGGTCATCACGCGCGTCGGCTTGGGTCTCGATCATGGCATTGGCCGTCGTCTGTTCTGCAAGCTGATCGAGCCGTGCGAATGAAGGCTTCGCTGATAAGAAGTAAACCGGCGCATCGCCGAGACGCGCGGTTTTCATATCCATAAACACCGAAAAGCGCTCGGCGACGTCTGCAGGGCTGGCGCCCGCGTTGATGTCATTCTCTCCGGCATAGAAGACAATCTCGCGCGGCTGATGCCCGGTCAGCAAAACATCGAAATAGCCGATCACATGGGTAATCTCAGACCCGCCAAAGCCGCGATTGAGCGGGTCAAGCTCTGGGAAATCCTCATCCAAAGTCAGCCAAAAGCGAATCGACGAGCTGCCGGTAAACACAGTCCGGCAGGCGGTTGGCGAGAAGAGTTCGTCTTGGACGAAAAAATTATAGATCTCGGAGGCAAACGGCGCGTCAGGACCAAATTCGATGGGCTCTGTGGAGATGGTCGGGGCGGCAGGCATTTCTTGCGCGGCGCTGCAGGCGGTGAAGGCGAGG
>JBCBQS010000351.1:0-1847 GCA_039820085.1 Pseudomonadota bacterium | reverse complement strand
GCAACGCTTGAAATCTGCGAACAGGTCTATGTAGGGCCGTCGCAACAGCTTTGGGGACTGTATCATATGACCGGCTCAGGCGCAGTCACCTGGGCGGAGTTTGCAAGCGCGATATTTGCTGAAAGCGAAAAAAATGGGGGACCAAGCGCACAGGTTCTGCCCATCCCATCGACAGACTATCCGACACTGGTTGAGCGCCCCAAAAATTCGCAGCTCTCGACCGAAAAACTGACATCCACGTTTGGCATCACGCTTCCAGAGTGGCAGAAAAGCGTCGCTCGGACGGTGCAGAGACTGCTCACAGAGGGAGACACGTCGCAATGAAGGGTATCGTGCTGGCAGGCGGCAATGGAACGCGTTTGTATCCGATTACGCGTGGGATCTCGAAGCAACTTTTCCCCGTCTACGATAAGCCGATGATCTATCACCCCATCACCACCTTGATGTTGGCCGGGGTGACGGAATTCTTGATCATCTCAACACCGCAAGCGCTGCCTTTGTTTCAAGGGCTTTTGGGGTCCGGTCGCGACTGGGGCGTCGATTTTCAGTACGCCGCGCAAGATAAAGCGCGCGGGCTGGCAGATGCCTTTATCATCGGAGAAGACTTTATTGGGTGCGACCCGTGCGCCCTCGCGCTCGGGGACAATATCTTCCACGGCGCCGGCCTTGGAGAACAATTACAGACGATCAACCGAAACAATACGGGCGGGACGATTTTTGGCTATTCAGTCGCCGATCCGTCGAGTTTTGGCATCGTGGAAACCGGCCCCGATGGCGACGTCATCTCAATCGAAGAAAAACCCAAGGCTCCGAAAAGCAATTTGGCTGTGACGGGACTGTATTTCTACAATAATGACGTGGTTGAGATCGCAAAATCGATCAAACCATCTAAGCGCGGTGAGATCGAGATTACCAGCGTCAACACTGAATATCTCAAGCGCGGACAGTTGAGTTTGAAAGTGCTGCCGCGTGGCACCGCTTGGTTGGATGCCGGAACCTTTGATGGCCTCCTGCAGGCCTCAGAATATGTGCATGCGGTGGAAAAGCGGACAGGATCAAAGATTGCGTGCCCCGAAGAAGTCGCTTGGCACCTTAATCTGATTGGCGACGAGCAAGTTCTGAAGCTCGCCGCCGATCACAAAAACGAATATGGCGCATACTTAAAGGGCTTGGTTAGCTAGCCCCCGGCGCGCGTTCTATTCGCTGGTTTCTGCTTCTCCGGCGTCTGCAGCTTCTGCTTCGACCTCGGTCGAAACCACAACACTTTCAAGATATTGAGGGTCAGCTCGCAGGTTGCTGGCTTGCTCAAACGCATAGCCCCAGGACAGGACGTCCGCGTCGCGGCCCGCCGCGCTCATGATCGAGAAGCCGAGCGGGACGCCTTCGGCTGTGCCAACCGGAACTGTGATATGCGGGTAACCCGCGACGGCGGCGATGGATCCAGCCCCAGCCCACTCATTCGGCCAGACATCGCCTTTGGTATAATCATGCTCCATGACGATCACGCCCGAGGGTGAGACCAACATATCGAGCTGGTATTGCGCCATAAGCGCATCTATTCCGTTTTCGCGCGTCGCCGTTTGAACGAGATCGCGCGCGTCCAGATAGGCTTGATCCGTGATTGGACCGCGGCTTTCTGCGTCTTCGAACAGATCCTGGCCAAAATAGGCCAGCTCAACGTCAGCGTTGGCGTCATTGAATGCGATTAGATCCGCGAGGGTTCGTGTGGTTACCGCCTCTGGTGTGCTGGCGAGATATTCATTCATGGTGTGCTTGAGCTCAAACATCAAAACAGCGCGGGCACTCGGCCAAAACTCTGGCGTTTGCTCATTATCCTCAATATCGAT
>JBCBQS010000350.1:0-1867 GCA_039820085.1 Pseudomonadota bacterium | reverse complement strand
TTCCTTCGCACGTTAGAGGAACGCGGCTATATTAAACAAGCCACCCATCAGGCGGAACTCGACGCCTATTGCGCGAATGAAGTCGGATTTGTAGTCGCTCATCACAATCGTCCTCTGTGAAGCGGCGCGGTTAGCATGCCTCATGACAGGATAGAACCGCTACGGGGCAGAAAAAACGAAGTTTTCCGGCGCTCAAATATGTTCTGCTAATAAAGGTAGTGGGGTGCAGACGCCTCGCGCCAAGCGGCGAGGTCTTGGTCCAATTGACGCTCAAGATCATCAGGCGTCGCCGTCGCATCATCGACCCAGAGCCGCAGCTCGTCCGATCCATTGATGATGTCGATCGCGGGATGGCCCTCGGTGTATTCATATTTGAAATCGAGGCCACGCCAGAGATCATAGTCTGGATAGAGGTTCCGGATCGCTTTGAATGCAAGCGCCGTGACCCGCCAAGATTTAAACTGCTCGGGATCGTAAAAACCCATCTCCGCGTGAATTTGAAAGCCCTCGCAAAGCTGACCGACATGTTTGTGGAAGGTCGGCTCAAACCAGGCCGGGCGCAGCTTGCAGCCAACCAGCCAATGCGGCGCCAAACGTTCCATCTCTGCGATCAATTCTTGGGCGTTGAGATCCGGAGCGCCGATGACTTCAAGCGCACGCGTCGTGCCGCGTCCTTCCGACAGGGTTGCCCCTTCGACCATAACGCTCCCGCCATAGGCGCGCGCCATATTGAGGCTTGCTGCGTTTGGGCTTGGATTGATCCATGCCCGTTCGCATGTCGGCCAACCAAATCCTGGCGCTTGAGTTGGTGAGTAGCCTTGCATTTCGATGACGCGATAGTCGACGTCGATCTTTTTGTGAGCAATGTACCAAGCGCCCATTTCGCCCATGGTGAGGCCGTGAACCATGGGAAACTCTGCTGCGCCAACGAAGCTCTCCCAACCCGGGCGTAGGGTGAGACCATCGATCGGACGACCGGCCGGGTTCGGGCGATCCAACACCCATACTTCTTTGCCATGTTCTGCCGCTGCTTCGATCACATAGATGAGCGTCGTCAGATAGGTATAGACCCGACATCCGAGGTCTTGGAGATCATACAAAATCACATCCAAGGGCGCGAGCATATGTTCGGTCGGCCGGCGGTGTTCGCCATAGAGCGAGAAGATCGGAATACCGAGATCAGGATCGCGATAATCCTCCGTTTCGATCATATTGTCTTGCTTATCCCCGCGCATCCCATGTTGCGGACCGAGCGCGCAGGTCACGTTAACATCGTCGAGCGCCGCTAATGCATAAAGGGAATGGTCGAGTGTAGCGGTCACCGATGCGGGATGTCCAACCAGGCCGACGCGCTTGCCGCTCAGTTGCCCGCGCAACGTCCCGTCGTTCAAGAGGCGGTCGATCCCGAAAAGTATGCTCATGATTTAGTCCAAACTGATTTGAAAATTCTCGGCCCGATGAAAGTCGGGTGTGTCGCTCGGGTGGAACAGTGCCCAGTAATAGCAGTCATTCTGGGGCGTTTCGATGACCGCGGAAAGACCGAGTTGAATCGTATTTCTCTGGTACAGCTCCGGGAGTGTAGGAAGCGTTACCGCCAAAGCTATCTCGATGGCTGCTTTCTTGAACGCGATGCGAGGCGCGTCAACGGCGAGGTCTTTGCCATTTCTGCGGTAGCCATCGAATTGATAGGCCGCCCAATCTCCATTTGGTGCGAAATTAAGCTCTACATACCCGTCTGAATCTTCGAGGCGAATGAAGGCTTCTAAACAAGTATGCTTCCACAGCTCATCCCATCGGTGACCCTAGCCACATCCTCTTGCCCGACGTGCCAGGCGGTGACCGACGGGATGAGCTGTGGAAGCATACT
>JBCBQS010000349.1:0-1892 GCA_039820085.1 Pseudomonadota bacterium | reverse complement strand
GATCTCAAAGCGATGCCCTTCCTGGCCCATCCGAAAGTTGAGCCGGATGGTCGGGTTTGGAATTTGGCGGTGGGCGGCTCGCGCGTCGGGATCTATCGGATCGCTGCTGGTGGCCAACTCGAGGACTTTGGTCTCGTCAATATTGGCCGCGCCGCCTACATCCATGATTGGACCATGACAGCGCGCCATCTCATCATTTTGGTGCAGCCTTGGATCAATGAGAATCTTCGACCGCCTGTCGTCGCTGGGTTCGAATGGCAGCCGCAACACGGCTTACAAATGCTGATCATCGACAAGGATGATTTTTCGAACCAGCGCTGGGCGCAGGCGCCCGCCCGCATGTTCTTCCATACTGGCTCAGCCTGGGAAGAGTCTGACGGCACGATCAAGTTTGACGTCGTGCTCTACAAGGAGCCCGTCCTCGGCGTGAATGGCGGCGCCGCTGAAATTCGCGGTGAATGGACCGGTGAGCATTTCGCGGAGAATGGCATCCTCAGCCAAGTTATGATCCCACCGCGGGGGGATGCGACCATCATTGAGACCGATATTGTCGGTGAGTTTCCGCAAGTTGATCCGCGGTTTCGCGGCGAACACCGAAATCTCGTTGCGCTCGCTAGCGGGTCATCAGATCAGCGCCCCGGCGCAACTGGTTTGACGGTTCATAATTGGACAAGCGGCGCGAGCGATTCGTTCGTGTTCGGCGACGACCGTATGGTCGAGGAATTCCTCTTCGTGCCAAAATCGGGCGGATCATCCGACGCGGACGCCTGGTTGATCGGGACCGTTTTGAACTTGAAAGCGCGAACCAGCGAAGTGTGCGTGTTTGATGCCGCGCGCGTTAGCGACGGTCCGGTCTGTATTTGGCAAGCTGACTATTCCTGGCCGCTCGGCTTCCACGGAACTTGGGCTTGAGGAGAGAGAAAATGACTATAAAAACAGCGTTTCCTCCGACTCTCTCTCTTCAAGCCCTCGCTGGGAAAGTGCCGAGCTGGGTGTGGACCCTGCTCATCGCATTGGTGATTTACGCGATTGTGAGTGCGCTGATCCTGTCCGGCTATCCAGAGGCAAACGTCCAGTTCCGGATCGATCTCACGCCCCTCCTTGAGGCGGGCCTGGCCGTTCAGGTGCACGTGCTGGCCGCGCTCTCGGCTTTCTTTATTGGCTTGTTCATACTCCTCGCACCGAAAGGCTTCGGCCTGCACCGAACACTTGGTTGGACATGGATGATGGCGATGGCCATCACAGCCATCTCGTCATTTTTACTCACGGGCATGTTTGAGAATGCGTACAGCCCGATCCATGCGCTCTCAGCTTGGACCTTAATCGGCTTGCCGTTTGGGGTTGCCGCCGCGCGCCGCAAGGACATTCAAAAACACCGCCAACAAATGACCGGCATGTTTGTCGGAGCCATGGTCGTTGCTGGGCTCTTCACCTTCCTGCCTGGCCGCTTGATGTGGCAGTTGTTTTTTTCCGCCTAAACGCTCGAAATTTTGTTACACAAATGTCGTGTGTCATGCATAAAGACACACGACACTTTCGCGATTTAGGAGAAACTCATGAAGCGGGTTCTGGTGGCTGGAACAGTACTATTTGCGCTTGGCGGATGCGCGACAGAGACAGGGGGCATCACGACAATCTTCACGCCCAAACCCGATTCCGCAGAAGCGGCGCTAGAGCTCTACTATGATACGATCCCGGACAGCGACTTACCAACCGCGCCAGCGGGTCTGCCGCTCCCCGCTGATGACGCGGTGATCACTAAAATCCTGCTCGGCTCGTGTCTCGATGAAGAAAAAGGCCCGTCTGGTGCAATGATGAGTTTGCCGGGCGAAGCGGCCGACCTGTTTCTCATGGTTGGCGACAATGTCTATGGTGACCGCGATGGCCCGGCT
>JBCBQS010000348.1:0-1941 GCA_039820085.1 Pseudomonadota bacterium | reverse complement strand
CAAAATTACTCGCATTGGACGAACCGACCGCGGAGCTGGACTCAGAAACTGCAGCGCGCGTCGCCGCACTCATTTCTCACGCAGCCCAATCGGCAACTGTGCTTCTGACCACCCATTTGGCCGAGCACTTTCAATCCGAAGGTGCAAGAACCGTGCGCGTCGCTGATGGGGGACTAGCCGCAATATGAAGGTCGCTTCCGTTCTTCAATCCAGTGCTGTGTTTGAGCTTCACCGACACTTGCGAAATCCTGCGCTTTTATTTGTTGCGCTCGCCGCCCCGATCGCTGCGCATTACATGGTGCCAGACAAAGATGCGATGTACGCGGTCCTGATCATTAACGGCAAGGTTCCTGTGCTAACCGCTCCGATATTGGGGCTCGAACTTGGCGTTCTTGCTGCAACACTGTTGACGCCGCTTGCATACATTTTTCTGCGGGCCGGACCGTCTCGAATCCGCCCGTGGCAGGTGACTGATATTACGCCGCATTCACGACCTCTCTGGGTTTTTGGCCGCTGGGTTTCGGATACGTGCACATTGTGGATTTTGCTCACCGCGTTGACGGTATCCGGTTTAATTCTTGGCATATTTCGGTTGGAGGCCGACGCCAATATCCTCCAAACCACGATCGCCCTGTGGCTTCCGGCGGCTCCAGCGCTTGCTCTGATTGCAGCGATAAAACTAATCTTAGATGCGCGACCTCTTACCCGAGGTTGGGTTGGCGATGTTGTGTTTTTTATCGTTTGGATAACGCTGATTATCGCTGGGGTCATTGGCACCACCGATCCCGAAACAGATCAGATCATACTCAACCCAGTTGCGGACGCCTTCGGCTTTGTGTCTCCCATCGTGGGGTCCGTCGACTTTCCCGTTACAGCCGTTTCGATTGGTGGCTCCTCGAACACAGGTGAAAGTGTGATGACCGATGCTTGGCGTGGGGTCACGCAATTGAGTTATGTTTCTGCACGCGGAATTTGGCTTTTGATCGCTGCGGGCTTGGCGGTTTTTGCGGGTATGATCTGGGCGCCTAAGAAACCACGCAGTCAAAATGTCGCCAAATCTCAAATTGATCAGAGCGCACGCGCTGCGGCCGCGATATCGAACATTCCGTTCAATGCTCCCCTGGCAATATCATCTGGTCGAACCAAACTCCTCACCGTTATTGTCAGCGAGATTGAGCAGATCTTTCGGTCGAGGTTTTGGGTCATCGTTCTGTTCGGAGCGTCGGTCGCTGGGGCGGCATTGCCATTTAGGTCGGGTGCCGGGCCGCTGATTATGCTCTGTTTGATTTTTCCAATCGCTGAGGCGAGCGCACGGTGGCAAGGCAAAACCACCCAACAGCTTCTTGATACGCTCGGGCCCGAACAGCCTAGCAGATCATTCGCGCTCTTTTTAGCGACCAGTTTGATTGCAGTATTGGTCGCGATGCCGAGCGCTGTTCTCGCGATCCTTCGAAGTGAGCCGCAAACTTTGATTCAAATCGCTATGATTAGTATCCTGGTGCCGGCGGTCCTCGTCCTGCTGGGCGCGGTTACAAAGAGCGCCGTTACGGGGCGTCTTGTCATGCTCATTGCTTGGTATGCGTATCTCTCGTCTGCGGGTTAAAGACCGTGCTGGCAGGCCGATGCGACCTCGCCGCCGGTAGCGATTGGGGGAGGGGGTCTTATTCAACGAGAAGACCTTTTTAGGAGCGTGATCGAGTAATGGGTTTTACGATCTCATTCTGCCGGTACTGGCACCGGAAACCGCCAATCGCCACTCAACAGTTCTTCGCGAGGTTGGTAATATCGCACCGTATAGTTCCAGCCTTCAAAAATATTGAGGAAGTTCTCCGCTTCAGGGTCGCCGCCAAACCGAATTGTGACGCTGCCATCCTCTGATGGTTTGGCGGTGACGCTGTTAATTGAATAGCCTTTGGAATATGGATTTGGTTCGAAGTAGCC
>JBCBQS010000347.1:0-2015 GCA_039820085.1 Pseudomonadota bacterium | reverse complement strand
CTTGCCCTCAAGCGGATCAAAGAAGGCGGAACAGAAGAGCTGTTGCTGCCGACCACGGCGCTTGAGAATAAGTTCCTGGCGCGCGACATTGTCAACCGCAAAACGGGTGAGATCTATGGCGAGTCCGGTGACCTTCTCGACGAAGAATTGCTGGCGGAGCTACGCGAGCAGAAGATCAAAGCGATTGAAGTTCTCGATGTTGACGGCGGTGGTCGTGGCCCATGGTTGCGCAACACGTTGAAAGCCGACAAAAACGACACGCGCTTCGAGGCGCTGTCTGACATTTACCGTGTCATGCGCCCAGGTGAGCCGCCGACCCAGGAAGCCGCAGACGCGCTTTTTAACCAGCTCTTCTTCGACTCTGAGCGGTATGATCTCTCGGCTGTTGGCCGCGTGAAAATGAATACGCGCCTGAAAGTGGCTGTCTCAGGTTATGAGCCGGCGGAAGATACAGAGCGCACGCTCCGTAATGACGACATTACCGGCGTCATGAAGGTCATTCTCGACCTGAAAGACGGTAAGGGCGAAGTCGACGACATCGACAATCTCGGCAATCGCCGTGTGCGGTCTGTCGGCGAGTTGATGGAGAACAATTACCGCATTGGTCTGGTGCGTATGGAACGCGCAATCAAAGAGCGGATGAGCTCTGTCGACATCGATACGGTCATGCCGAACGATCTGATCAATGCGAAACCGGTTGTCGCTTCGGTTCGTGAATTCTTCGGATCGTCGCAGCTGTCACAGTTCATGGACCAAACCAACCCGCTCTCAGAGATCACGCACAAGCGTCGTCTTTCTGCGCTTGGGCCGGGCGGTTTGACCCGTGAACGGGCCGGCTTTGAGGTGCGCGACGTGCACCCAACGCATTATGGCCGGATCTGCCCAATTGAGACACCGGAAGGTCCAAACATCGGTCTGATCAACTCGCTCGCCACCCATGCGCGTGTGAACAAGTATGGCTTTATTGAAAGCCCATACCGAAAAGTCGAAAACGGCAAGCTCACCGACGAAGTGATCTATCTCTCTGCGATGGAAGAGCAGCTTTACAAGATCGCTCAAGCCAACACGCAAGTGGATGGTAAAGGTGAATTGGTCAACGAATTCGCCAATGCCCGTGTGAACGGCGAAGCGATGCTCGTCATGAAAGATGACGTTCAATATATGGATGTTTCGCCGAAGCAGGTTGTGTCTGTTGCTGCAGCTTTGATCCCATTCCTTGAGAATGATGACGCGAACCGCGCGTTGATGGGCTCTAACATGCAACGCCAAGCCGTGCCGCTGGTGCAAACCGATGCGCCACTGGTCGGCACCGGTATGGAAGCGGTTGTGGCTCGCGATAGCCGCGCAGCCGTGGTCGCGTCTCGCGACGGCGTGATTGAGCAGGTTGATGGGACGCGGATCGTTGTCCGCGCGACGGAAGATCTCGATGGCAAATCCGGCGTGGATATTTATCGCCTATCGAAGTTCCGCCGGTCGAACCAAAACAGCTGCATCAACCAACGCCCAATCGTGCGTGTGGGAGATTTGGTGAAACGTGGTGACATCATCGCTGATGGTCCTTCAACGGATCTTGGAGAACTGGCCCTCGGTCGTAACGTGCTCGTCGCGTTTATGCCTTGGAACGGCTATAACTTCGAGGACTCGATCCTGATCTCTGAGCGTATCGTGCGCGATGATGTCTACACATCAATCCACTTGGAAGAGTTTGAGATCGCCGCCCGCGACACCAAACTTGGACCCGAAGAGATCACACGTGACATTCCAAATGTCGGCGAGGAAGCCCTGCGCAACTTGGACGAGGCGGGCATTGTCGCCGTCGGTGCTGAGGTGAAAGCCGGTGATATTCTCGTTGGTAAGGTGACACCACAGGGCGAAAGCCCAATGACGCCAGAAGAAAAGCTTCTGCGCGCCATCTTTGGTGAGAAAGCCTCTGACGTTCGCGACACGTCTCTGCGTGTGCCTCCAGGCGATGCGGGAACGGTTGTCGAGGTTCGCGTCTTCAACCGCCACGGGAT
>JBCBQS010000346.1:0-2068 GCA_039820085.1 Pseudomonadota bacterium | reverse complement strand
TAGTCGAGGAGGGCAAGGCGAACGGGTAGGTTCGACGCCATCGGCGCATCGCGAAAGTGATCATCCATCTCAGCCGCACCGGAGCGGACGCGATTTATGAGATCGCTTCCAAGTGCAATTCGGCAGGCAAGCGATGCGTTTGACCATAGCGAAAAACGTCCGCCAATGCTCTCGGCCATATCGAATGTGCGGACATCGGTACCGCCCAGCCAATCCATTGCCCGATCCTTGTGGGACGTCACGAGTGCAATGTGATCCGGCGTCTTGTCTCCTAGCGCGGCACGTAGCCAGTCCCGAGCACGCGTAAGATTATAAAGTGTTTCCTCTGTTCCGAAGGATTTTGAAACGCCAATGACCAGGGTCTCGGCTGGATCGAGCCCATCAAGCGCCAGATCAAGATCAAGCGGATCGAGGTTCGCGCAGAATCTGAGGGTAAAACGACGGTCACGCTCTTTTTCAAATGCATCGGCTATGAGGCGTGGTCCGAAATCCGAACCGCCAATCCCGATATGGACAATATTGGTAAAAGGTTGGCCGTTTGAGGCAGTAATGCTGCCTTTGTTGACGGCGTCTGCGAAAGCGTCTCCGGATTGAATGCTGGTCTGCACGTCTCCCGCCAGTCCAGACAGCGGGCGCTGCGCTCTTAGTGCCCAATGCATGGCGGGCCGCCCCTCTGACGGATTTACAATATCGCCGTTGAACAATGCTGCGATTGCCGCAGGCAAACGCTTCGCCTCAGCCAGCGACATCAGCGCCGTTTCCGCTTCCTCGTCGAGGAGATGCCGAGAAAGGTCCGCGTGCCAATGAGTGGCCGTTACATTCGCTTGTCCAACGCGATCAGCGGCAAGTGTTTCAAGTCTCGCGGGTTTTAGTCTTGAGATATGAGATGAAAAATCCATCAAGGAGCCCAGTAAGTTTCGACAGGTTGATTGCAGAGCGCTGCGAAGCGCTCAATCGGTGCAGTTTCGAGGCCAGATTCGAGGACACGGCGCTTCTCATCGCCCGTAATCACAAGGAGGCAGCTCCTCGTGGCTTTCACAGCTCTGGCAGTCAGTGTCAGACGATCAGTTTCGTCCCCGGCGACGGGGCTATTTGATGCGTCGATATGGGCAACCCAATCAATTGCATCATGTGCCATTACTTCTTCCAGTCCCCGCACGTCCGGAAACCATGAAAGCGTGTGTCCATCGGTTCCCATACCGATCAGCATAAGATCACAGATGGCGATCGCCTCGCCATAGCTCGTATTTGCCTGGGCGACCTGTTCCGCAATTGGTAGACGTCCATCGCCGACCATGGAGAGGAAATTTGCGTCTGAGGCTTTATTCTGCATGAGAGCTTCGCGCATCAGCCGTTCATTTGACTTTGGATGATCTGGCGGCACGCATCGCTCGTCTGTCATACCGACGGTGATTTTCGTCCAGTCGAGACGCTGATGGCTTAGTTGGCGATATATTGGCCCGGGAGTGGTGCCCCCCGCGCCAATGAACACAGCGGAATGTTTAGCTTCGAGAGCGCTTTCTAGCTGCTCGGCACAGTACTCAGATGCCGCGCGATGTAGGGCATCTCGTGTTTCGAACGCGTGCAATTTGAAGCGGTCCATCTTGAGATGGGCTAAGCATCCTTGCGCTCCTGTCAAACAGAAAAGGGTCGGGTGGCGGCGATTTCCAATCCTTCCTTCAAGTTTGGACGGTACGATGGGCTTGAAACCCTATGCGCCCGTGTGTATGTCGCGCGCTTACGGGAATCATTAGGCCCGTGATTTCTGAAAGGCACGCGCGCTAAAGAGCGCGAACAAACAAAGGAGAGGGCCCTATGGCCAAGGAAAAGTTTGAGCGGAATAAGCCGCATGTGAACATTGGCACGATCGGCCACGTTGACCACGGCAAGACGACTCTGACGGCTGCGATCACGATGACGCTTGCCGATGTGACGGGTGCCGAGAAGAAGTCCTATGAGGAGATCGACAGTGCGCCGGAAGAGAAGGCGCGCGGGATCACGATCAACACGGCCCACGTGGAGTATGAGACTGAGAACCGTCACTATGCCCACGTCGACTGCCCAGGAC
>JBCBQS010000345.1:0-2085 GCA_039820085.1 Pseudomonadota bacterium | reverse complement strand
ATGGCTTCAAAGACCGCACAGAATATGTCCCGGCGATTGATGAGTCGTATCGTTTTGACCCGCAAACAACGATGGCGCTTCTGGCTGGATTTGAGCATAATCGTCGCGTCATGGTGCAGGGCTATCACGGCACCGGGAAATCGACCCATATTGAGCAAATCGCTGCGCGGCTGAATTGGCCAATGATCCGGGTCAACTTGGATAGTCACGTCTCGCGGATCGATATGGTCGGCAAAGATGCGATCGTTTTGAAGGACGGCGCTCAGGTCACGGAATTCCGAGAAGGGATTCTCCCATGGGCCTTACAACGCCCCGTCGCGATTACCTTTGACGAGTATGATGCCGGTCGTCCCGATGTGATGTTTGTGATTCAGCGAGTTTTGGAAGCCAGCGGCAAGCTGACCTTGCTCGACCAGAACCGCGTAATTGAGCCGAACCCATATTTTCGTCTCTTTGCGACAACCAATACGGTTGGCCTCGGCGATACGACCGGGCTGTACCATGGCACGCAGCAGCTCAACCAAGGCCAGATGGACCGCTGGAGCATCGTCACCACGCTAAATTATCTTGAGCACGGTGCTGAGGTTGAAATCATCGCGACCAAAGCTGGCAATGTCGATACAGAAACGCTCAGCCGCATGGTGACGCTCGCGGATTTGACGCGGAATGCGTTTATGAATGGCGATCTTTCAACCGTCATGAGCCCGCGAACGGTGATTACCTGGGCTGAGAATTTCGCCATTTTCGGCGATCTCGGACATGCCTTCCGGATGACCTTCCTAAATAAGTGCGACGAGCTGGAGCGTCCGCTGGTGGCGGAAATGTATCAACGCTGCTTCGCTGAAGAGCTTCCGGAAAGTGCGCTTATGGTCCGGGTGGCCTAACCAAACCGGCCTGTCATTTTCACGAAAAGTTATGGGGTTTCGTCTATCCGCGCGGAGACGGAGGCCCTTTAACCATGTCAGCGACAGATCGTATTTTTGATCCGAAGCTTGCCTTCATGGCGGTGCTCGCCATCGCTGTATCGCAATATGCTGTCTTTGTTGCGGCGCTTTTTGGTGTCAGCGCGGACTATACATTTGGCGGAGACTTTGCCGCGTTCTGGTCGGCGGCGCGGGAAACGCTTGAGGGCGGGATGGCCGGTCTCTATGCGCCAGAAGGTCTCGATCGCGCGATCCAAATGCATAGCCCCCACAAAGATCTAGACGGGCTCACCTGGCAGTATCCACCGCATTCAACGCTGATTTTTAGCCCAATCGGGTTGCTCCCATTCTCGGTCGCCTATGGCGTTTGGTGCGTGATGGGTCTTTTGGTCTACACGCTCGCTTTGTGGTCGATTGGCTTGCGGGATCGGCTTTTGGTCGTCGCGCTTGCCACCGTTCCCGTCGTGTTGACCCTGAAAACGGGTCAGAACGCGTTGTTTATGGGCGCTTTGCTGATCATTACCGTTTTCAATGCGCGCAGCAGACCGCTGATCGCGGGGCTCGCAGCCGCCTTTCTGACCACCAAACCGCAGCTTGGCCTATTATTGCCAATTTTGCTTATCGCGGCGGGCTATTGGCGCGCTGTCTTTTACGCAAGCCTCGGCAGCGCTGCTGCGCTGGCAGCTTCCGTCGGCATTGTCGGGATAGAGACTTGGGGCCGCTTCTTTGAGGCTTTGACGTCTGTGTCTGGCGCCGTGGCCGATGGCGATATGCCGATTTTCAAAATGATCAATCTTAATGCGGCGGCGCAATTGCTTGGATTGCCGGACATGTTGGCAGCATCTGTGGCCGCGGGCGGTTTGATGATCGCTGCTGGAATCTTAGTCTGGGTCACGCGCGCAACGGATGATCCCAAATGGCAATATGCGGCGCTTGCAGTCCTCACGCTGATCGCAACACCCTACTCTTATCACTATGAACTGGTGCTTGTCGTTCCGGCCATCTTGTTTGTTCTGCAACGCGGCTTTTCGGCAGGATGGCTCAGGTTTGAGCGCGAACTTATTGCGTTGGCATTGTTGCTGACGCTGGCGATTCCAGGGCTTCCAATTCGATCTGGTGTTTCGATCAACTTCGTCCTGATGACAGCCAGAAGCGCCATCAG
>JBCBQS010000344.1:0-2086 GCA_039820085.1 Pseudomonadota bacterium | reverse complement strand
CAAATGGCGCTTCGCTCGAGTTGAAGCTCCAATACGTTGTGAGAAGCCCTGGGGTCGTGCGCGCCCAACCTGGCAGGCGTCGATCCAATTCAGCTTTGCGGCCGCCATCGAAATTATTGTTGATGTCGAGTTCGCCCGCTTCGATCCGGCGCTCGACGGCTGCGAGATCTTCCAGCTCGAAATAGCTCACGCGCTCGAAGCATAGCGAATCGGATTCGTAGAACAGCGGATTCGCTTCGGTCACCAACTGGTCACCGGTGACCCAGTAAACGAGCTTATACGGCCCATTCACTTCGATATTTTCAGGCTGGACCCAGGCTTCACCATATTGCTCAACAATGTGCTGAGGCACCGGGAACGTCGTGTAATGGGTGAGCAGCCCCAAAAAGTACGGGGCGGGTTCTTCGAGCGTGATTTCCAGCGTCTTCTCGTCAATGGCCCGCACCCCAAGTTCTTCCGGTGCAACGCGAGTCTCATTGAGGGCCTGTGCATTCTTGATGATATAAAGCAAAGACGAATACTGAGAGGCGATCGCCGGGTCTTGAATGCGGCGCAGCGCAAAAACAAAGTCCTGCGCCGTCACAGCAACGCCGTCCGACCAAGTCGCGTCGCGCAGGGTGAAGGTCCAAATCAGGCCGTCCTCACTCGTCGTCCAACTTTCCGCCATGGCCGGGATCACTTCGCCATCGGCGGCATGCTGCATCAAGCCGTGGAACATATCGCCAATGATAATGTTCTCCCACGCCGCAGACGAGCGGTGCGGATCGAGTGTATCGACTTTCGCTGAGATACCGCGGGTGAGCGTCAGCACATCGTCGCCACCTCCACTGCCACCACAAGCGGAGACAGCGAGGGCACAGGCCAAAGCCGTTCCTGCGAAAAGTTTATTCAAGCGCATCGATAGGTCCTTTTTGAAAGAGATATCGGGGTTAAGTTTTATGTTTCAGATAAAACAGAATTTGCCTAGTACGCCCCTGCATCAGGGCACCTTTGCTGCGGTCTCGCCTCTATTTGCGGCGAAAAAAGCCAACAAAACCAAATAATCCGGCAAGCATCGAGCCGATGCCGCCCGCGACAACTGTGATTGGGCTAATCGATTGCGCAATTGCAACCGCTTGGCCAATCCGCGAGACTTCAACTTGCACCGAGTCCCGGAACGTTCTGAGCGGCAGCGCTTCATTGCCCATCAGTGCAAACAGCTCGATCACCAGTTCCTGATTGCCCACCGCCGTTGGTGTGACTTTCCACCGCCAGACGTTTTCGGTGAGCGGCGATATGCGCTGTGTCGCGGGCGTAATCGCTTCGACATTAAACGCCTCGCCAGACACCAGAGCCTGAACCGTTGTCGAAATTTGCGCTTCACCTTCAACAATGTTGCCCGTACCCGGCAAGGATTCAACGGCGCTATCATCGCCAGTGGCGTCGAGCGAGAGTGTGACAGCAAAGGATCGACCAAACCGCGCCGAGCTTGGCGTTTCGTGCGCAATTGGGACGGTTCGAAGCGAGCCCATGAAATCGTCTGTTTGTGATGACGCAACGCCGAACATATCGTCCATTGAGGGCGGCGGCGTGAGGCTTCTTGCGCGCGGCGTACCGGCAAGCGGCTCTGGGCCCGAATCAAAGCTGGAACTGACAGACGGTGGTGTTGGCGTCTCCAGGCTCGCATTGGGCTGCGGGTTCATGTATTGATAGCCGCCATAGGCCAGCGCAGCACTCCCCGCCAGGAACAAGAGTAACGAGAGAAATCTCAGCATCACGGTCCTCCACTCTGAACGCTTTGTAAGACCACCCGCCCATTAGGGGAAGTCCAAACTGAACCGCTCTTGAATGGACGACCTACCGCCTTCTTATGGCAGAATATGGTCAGCTTTACTGAGGCGTGTCAGTTCGACCGTTCTTTTGTAGCGGTGAAGCGAATGTCGGGGTTTTTCTCTTGGGCATAGCCGACATCCCACGCATTCTTCGCAAGATAGACCGGTGCATCGTCCAAGTCGGTGCCAGAGGCAGATTTGTTCTTATCCAGAAACGCCTGCAGCAAGGCGTCATCGTCGCAATGAATCCAGCGCGCGACATTGTAGGGCGCTGT
>JBCBQS010000343.1:0-2130 GCA_039820085.1 Pseudomonadota bacterium | reverse complement strand
GGACATGACCGCTAAAGGAAAATTCGAGGGCGGCGAAAAGCTGCTTGATGAAGGCGGGAAAATTGTCACCAACACGTCTGGCACAATCGAAGTGCATGATGGCCCTTTTGCTGAAGTCGCGGAAATCCTAGGCGGCTATATGGTGATCAACGCAGCCGATTATGATGAAGCTGTCGAGATTGCGCGTTCGCATCCGCATATGAAGTACAATGAGACGATCATCATTCGTCAAACTGATGCTTCGGCAGACGAATGACGTCCTCAGACAGCATCCATAAGCTGCTCGACGAAACAGTTCGGCGCGAGCGAGGCTGGTTGATTGCCAGCCTCGTCTCCAAGCTCGGGCCGTCAAACGTTGAATTGGCGGAGGATGTGGCTCAAGATGCCATTCTAAAAGCACTATCGATTTGGCCCTATAAGGGGGTCCCTGACAATCCGCGCGCATGGCTACGCCGGGTTGCCAGCAACGCCGCGATCGACCGCGTGAGGCGGTCCGCGCGAGAGCTTGGCGTTGACGATGATTGGGACTTTATCACTACAGAGCCCGATATTATCACACCATCGCTCAGTGATCCTGAGCTCGATTTGATGGTGCTCTGCTGCGACCCTGAACTTTCCCAAAAGGATCAGTTGTTTCTGGCCCTCAAGACGGTGTGTGGCTTCACTGCAGCGGAGTCTGCCGCTTTGTTTTTTATGAGCGAGGAGGCTCTGTCCCAGCGCCTGTCGCGCGCGCGGCGACAGCTTAAATCGAGATCAGGTACGTTGGCGCGGTTTCCAACGCGGTTCGCATTGGCCGAGCGCATGCCGCAAGTGATGAAAATTATCTATCTCATGTTTGCTCAAGGCTATTTGCCCCGGCGCGGCGATGACCTGTTTCGAACGGATGTCTGTCGAGAAGCATTGCGATTGTCAGAGGGGTTGATCGCCTCTGCGCAGGTCAAAGGCGCGAGCCTCAACGCCCTTCATGCGCTGCTTCTGTTTCAATCATCGCGACAACCGGCGCGGACAAATGCGGCAGGTGAGCTCATCACGCTCGACCAACAAGACCGAGCATTGTGGGACCGAGAGGCGATTGCGCAGGCGTTCAAGCACTTAGACGCCGCACGCGCAGACGAAGTGGTAACCCGGTATCACCTCGAAGCCGGGATCGCCTCGCTTCACGCACAAGCCGTCACTTGGGCAGCAACCGATTGGGCCTCGATTTCACGGCTGTATGAGCTGCTCAGCCAGCAGGCCCCGTCTTTAGCTGTCTTCGTCAATTGGGCGGTGAGCTTGTTGATGCTGGAAGATGAAAACGGTGCGCGCGAAACGCTTGCGACGGCGGGGTCGCTCAGGAACGCCCAGTCGTTTCCTGGGTATCACCTCGCGCGCGCACGGCTTGCCCAACATTCGGGAGATACGGAGTTGCAAAAACGCGCGCTAAATGCAGCGCGCGCTTGCCAGACATCGACAGCGGTCGACGATCACATCGATCAAGAACTCAGTCTCATTGAATAACGCGCTATGCGTCACCAAACCGACCATCTTCAATAATGGCCTCATAATCGGCTTGGATCTGCGCATATTTCATGTCGATGCCGATTTTCATCGTCTTGTGCGTGAAGATGTAGAGCCGGTTTGCCTCGACGCATTCGGCGACCCAATCGGCGACAGCGTTCGGATCAAGCCCGCCGCGGATCACCTCATTCATCATTTGGAAGGTCGGATCATCCTTCGCCTGCTCAGCGGTTACGTCGCTGCTTGGCGCTCCAAAGCCGGTGGTATGGATATTGGTGTTCACCCAGCCTGGGCAAAGAACACTGACCCCGATTTTATGCGGCATTAGCTCTGCTTTCAGGCCTTCTGAGTACCCAACGACCGCATATTTAGTGGCATTGTATGGCCCCATCCCACCGGGGGCGACATGGCCCGCCATTGAGGCCGTATTGATAAAATGCCCGCCCTCGCCGTGCGACTGGATCAATGGCGTAAACACCTCGACGCCATAGACCACGCCTAAGAGATTGATATCAACGATCCAGCGCCAATCCTCGAGCGGGATTTCGCCGGGTTGTCCGCCTTTTCCGACCCCGGCATTGTTGGCAACGATATGCACTTTGCCGAAGTGATCGATTGTCGCCGATATCGAGC
>JBCBQS010000342.1:0-2206 GCA_039820085.1 Pseudomonadota bacterium | reverse complement strand
TGCACTCACCAAGTTTGAGCGTAAATTCAATCTCCGACCGGTCACCATCATCCGCTTTGACAGGTTAGGTCATCTGATTGAATTTACGCTCAAACTTGGTGAGTGCAAAAAAACAAGCCGTGTAAAGGGTCGGCCCACGTGTCTCGAATGCGCCCAAATCTGTAACCAAGCCGATCAAATTGGTCCTATAAGATTAACCAACCTTCTCGTTTGATTAACCATTTCGGGTGCAAAAGGATAAATTGGAGTGGGAGAACTGCGCCTCGCGCAGAAGTCCTGCTATAAGTTGTACGAATCATTGGACTATGTCGGTCCGGGTTGGAGTTATGTGTAATGGCCGTTGAAGCGCCTGAGATCCAAGACAACGAAGAGACCAAATCCTTGCAACGCCTCGATTGGCTGCAAATGGGATTTTGGAGCTGTATCCTCTTGGCGATCGGCGCGTCGAGCGCCAGCCTGGCTTGGCCGAATGCAGGCGGACCAACAGGGCTCATCCTCCTGATCTCTATGGCCGCGGGCGGCATGGTATTTCTATTGTGGATCTTGCGCGGCGCAGGGCGACGTATGGGACTTTTCCCTGAGCGCGGCGCGATGGCTGAGGCGATGCAGCCCACAACGCCGCGTTTTTCTTGGATCGAAGCCTTGGACGAGGCCGCTTTAATTTGCGATCGCGGCGGCGCGCCCATCGCCGCAAACTCAGCCTATTCAGATCTGACCTTCATGGCACTGCTTGGCCAGTCAGACTCGGTTGGGCCTGTCTCTGTAGATCGGATCTTCAGCGCCGCACCCGGTCTCGCGGCTCCGATTTTTCGTTTGTCGAAAGCCGCAAAAGCCGGAGATGCCCGCCGCGAAATCTTGCCCGCCATGACGCTCGGGACTGACGCACTGCCGGTTCAGTATGAAGCAACCGTTTCCCCGCTGAGGGGCGATCGCGTGATTTGGCGATTGCGCCGCATCACGGGATCCGAGCAAGTCACGGGCGCTGCGGACATGCGTGCGCTCTATGTCGAAGACGCACCAATGGGCTTTTTCTCGTCTGGACCTGACGGCACAATTTCCTACGCCAATGGTTGGCTTCGCGAAGTCCTGGGGCTGTCTGAAACGGCGAAGAATATTCGTCTGGATGATATCATGCGGCCAGAATTCGTGAAAATGCTCCGGCGCGATCGCAAGTCTGGTGTGCCGGGGCGGGCGGATATTATGATCCGCTCACGCGACGGTGTTGAAATGCCGGTGCAGACCATCACGACTTGGAATGGCAAAGGAGCAGACGCGACGGGCCGGACAATTGTTTTGGCGAATGCCCAAAACCTGCTCGACGGCGAAAGCCGGATGCTTGCGGCATCGGCCAGTCGTCCACCGCGTCCGGAAGGCGACCCGATGTTCGACGACGCGCCATTTGGTGCGGCGCGACTCGAAGGCAATTCCTTGGAAGGCGCGATTATCACAGATAGCAACCGTGCATTGATGGGGCTCGCCGGTGGCGGCGCTTCGCCGGGAACGCGCTTTATCGATCTCTTTGTTGCTGAAGAAGGTGAAGGCAAACTTCGCGAAGTTCTGCTCGACTCGATCGACAAACCGGTCGGGTTGCGCCTCGCCGATGAAGACCAAAAGCATGTGAATGTGTTCGTGACGCTCGACGGCATGGGGCAGCCAGCCGTCGCTTATGTGATTGACATGAGCGAGCAGAAAGCCCTGGAGCTTCGACTGGCGCAAGGCGAAAAGATGCAAGCGATCGGTAAGCTTGCGGGCGGTGTGGCGCACGATTTCAACAACGTCCTCACCGGCATCATGCTCAACAATGATGAATTGCTGACCAAACACCCTGTCGGGGATCCGTCCTTTGATCATGTGAAAAAAATCCACGAGTTTTCCGTTCGGGCAAAAGACCTTGTCCAAATGCTGCTTGCTTATGCGCGTCAGCAGACGTTCCGACGTGAAGTCTTCGAGCCAGGTGATTTTCTGTCTGAGTTCGCGATCTTACTCGGGCAATTGCTGGATGAGCGGATTGACTTCAATGTTGTACATGGCCGCAATCTGCCGATGATCAAAGCGGATCGAAACCAACTCGAAACCGCGATCATCAATTTGGCGACCAATGCCAGAGACGCGTTGCTTATGGATGGCGGAAACGGTGGTAAGCTGACCATCAAAACCTCTCGCGCAACATAGCGGAAGCCATTCTCGTGGGCATCTTTCTCTGTTG
>JBCBQS010000341.1:0-2232 GCA_039820085.1 Pseudomonadota bacterium | reverse complement strand
ATCAACAAATACGCGTCCTGGATTGGACGCTATCTCGCCGTCATCCATGATGACCCGGGTCTGCGAAATGGCGCGGACATACCCCTTCCTCACCACCCGCTCGATCTGCCTCATAAGCGTCAATTCTGGGCGCGATACTGTCGCGCCGCGATTGACGACAGCTCCTATGGTTGGATCGACACGAAACATCATACCCTGCTCCTCCATCCGCAGCGCATAGTCATCGGCATCGCTCGCCGCCGCAGCGGCTTGCATCGCGGCCGCACCAAACTTGATCATGCTCCCGGCCATGGTTAGCGGCTGCGCGTAAGTGCGGTCCGTCATCCAAACATCGCGTGGGCGAACCCAGGTGATTTCGTCGGGATCGACCCCTTGCTGGAGCAACCAGACACAAACATCCATGCCGGTTTTTCCGGCTCCCAGCACTGTGATGCCTTTGGGGTTAGCGATGTCGACGAGCTGATTAGGTGTCACCAACGTGGCCCCGTCATCAATATCAAACTTCGGCACGTGGCGCGCGGGTATGGTGGACTGCGTCACCGTGGCATCGACCAAGACACGCCGAACTTTCACCAGCGTTTGGCGACTAGTTAGATTAGACTGGATGATATGTTCGCCGTTTTGAGCCCCGAGATAGTCGCTGGCCGATTGAAACTTGATGCGCCCACTCGGCTCAAAAACGTCTGCCAGGACTTTGCGATAATAGTGCTGGATCTCGGCCGCGCCAGCGCGCTCATAAAATCCTGCATTGATTCCGCTCGTATCGATCCGGTCCGCGCCAAGCGGCAGCGAGTTCACACCATAATATGCTGACGGCTGATGCAGCTCGACAAACGGGTAAGCATCTACCCAGTGTCCACCGGGTTGCGTTCGACGATCGACTAAAATCACTTCATGGTCGGTCTCAGACAAGATTGTATCGGCAAACGCCATGCCCGAGGCGCCCGCCCCGATGATCAGGTAGTCGGTTTCCAAAACGTCCATGCAAGTCCTCCGAGATAAAATTCTCTTTGTCCGGCTTTTGTTTTTTGCTCGCGCAAACGTTCTCCGCCGATGGGGTCATGTAACACAAATTTTGTGATATGCGAATGCTTATCAGTTGCATTGGAGAAATTCTTCCCTATTCATGACAACCCATCGCAAAAGGAGTGCTCCATGAAATCGATCGTTTTTTCGAGTTTGACCGTTGGGGGATTGGCCCTTCCCGCATTCGCTCACGACCACCCAGTGCCACATTCTCATGAACTACCGCTTTGGGGATTTGCATTGATCGGCCTCGCAGCAGGCGCGCTCGGGACCTGGGCTACGATGAAATGCGTCGCGTATCTGAAAGACGGCCGAAATGGATAGTCTCGAACCGCGCTCCCATGCAAAACACATTCAACCAGAATTTGACGCGCGCTGGAAACGCCTGACATTGCAAGCCAATGCCGCACTCAATGCTGGACATCTCGACGCTGCGGGTGTCGCTTATGATCAGGCACACCACGAGGCACGTATGATATTCGCTGAAGCCTGGAACGGCTACGCACTCGTACAACCACACGCTCCTCCCATGCTCATCGTATCCGCCACGAATGCCGCAAACCAAAGGCGTGCGCGCGGTGACGAAAAAGCAGCGAGAGAACAACTCATATCGGCTGTGCGGATTTTCACAGAAGCCTTGACCAGCGCCCGGTCGCCAGAAAGCCTCAAGCGCGGATGTGCAGAGCACTTACCGCGACTGTTGGCAGATCTCAGAGACAGTCACAGCGAAACCAAATCTATCGTCGAGGATGCTAAATCAGCCGCCCTCGCCTTCTGGAAAAAGTCAGCAAACTGACTCTACCCCAAGAAAGAAAAACACCATGATCTACTCAATTCTCAACTATCTCGACGGCAAAGGCCTTATCGCGCGTGCGTCAGCTCACTGTGACATACCATGCGGAATATACGACCCTGGCCCGGCTTTGATCGCCGCCGTCTCCGTCGTGCGTCTCATGGATATCGCGCATGATGGCGCGAGCGAAGACCCCGTAGCCCTCGCCAACCTTCGGGCGCGCTGCACGCTGCGAAAAGAGGAAGAAGCGGAGAAAGTGAAGCAGGAGATCCGCATCATATGGGGCGACTATTTCAAGGCGCCTCTGCTTGAAGCCCATCCGAATGTTCACGCCCTCGTCCATGCCATCATGCAAAAGGCGAGCGCCTGCAAGCAGGATGTGCACCGCGAAGACGGCCTCGCTTTGGTTGAGC
>JBCBQS010000340.1:0-2263 GCA_039820085.1 Pseudomonadota bacterium | reverse complement strand
CCTGCGCAGCAGCCAATGTGATAGACGGTCCACCGGACCACGTCGCCGCGAAAAGAACAAAGAGAATAAAGCGAACCATAAAATTCCTCGTCTTATTGAATCCCCAATTGAACGCACTTAGCCGCCGACGCGCCGTTCTTGGCCTTCCCAATATGGTTCGCGGAGGTCTTTTCGCAGGATTTTACCGGATGGGTTTCGCGGAAGGGCCTCAATATAATCGACGGACTTCGGACACTTGTAGCCCGCAATACGCTCACGCGCCCAAGCAATGATGCTTTCCGGTGTCGGGTTCGCATTCTCTTTGGCGACAACAATCGCTTTGACCGCCTCGCCCCACTTCTCATCTGGAACCCCAATCACAGCGACATCTGCGATATCTGGGTGACCGAAAATCGCGTTTTCGACCTCAGCCGGATAGACATTCTCACCCCCCGACACGATCATGTCTTTGACGCGGTCGTGGATAAACAAGAACCCATCTTCATCGAAATAGCCGGCATCGCCGGTGTGGAAGAACCCGTTCCGGATGGCATCTTCAGTGGCTTCTGGACGGTTCCAATACCCCTTCATGACAAAATCGGACTTGATCACGATCTCGCCCACTTCGCCCGTTGGGACGGAATTGCCATCGCCATCGACGCAGCGAATGATCGTGCTTGGATAAGGCACACCGCAGGAGCGCAATTTCCCCCAACTCGGTTCGTGCGCCTCAGGCGGAAGATAAGTGCCACCCCCGACCGTTTCGGTGAGCCCATAGACTTGCGTAAAGCGCGCGCCCATGACCTCGACCGCGGTTGTGAGCAGGTCTTCGGTGATTGGGCTCGCCCCATAGAAGATTTGCTTGAGCGAGGAATAATCCCGCTCTCGGAAATCTGGCATCTGGCTCAACATCAGGATGACAGCGGGGACCCAGAATGCGTGGTGGATTTGCTGCTGTTCAATCAGGTCGAGGATTTCAGCGGGATTGATTTCAGGCAGTACGACCGTTTTTGCGCCTTGCGCAGACGCGAGGATGCCAACATTGACGCCTGCCACGTGGAAAAGCGGCATCGCATTCATGACATTGTCACCGGCCGCATAGCTCGACCATTCCAGCAAACCGGCTTGTTCCATAAAGCCACGATAGTTCGCATTGGTCAGCATCACACCTTTCGGCAGCCCCGTCGTCCCTGACGTATAAAGCTGAATGACGTCGTCATTATCCTCAGTTGTGACATCTGGCGCGGTGTCGTCTCGGCTATCGCGCCAAACAGCATAATCCGGCCAACTCTCATGGCTGCCCTCAAGCGTGATGATATGCTCCAAATGTGGGCATTCGTCTTTGATCTGATCGATCATATCGAACCATTCAGGGCCAACAAATAAGACCCGAACCTGGGCATCGGACAAAATGAATTGAACTTCGGGCGCGGCGAGACGCGTATTCACCGCATTCATCACAGCCCGCGCTTTGGCACAGCCATACATCATTTCATAATATACGGCCGTATTCTTTGCGAGATAACCAACACGTTGATCTGGCAAAACGCCGAGACCGATTAAGCCGTTCGCGACCTGATTGGCACGGGTATTCAATTGCGCAAACGTTGTTTCTTCACCGCGAATCCAAAGCGCAACTTCGTTTGGACGAATTTCACTTTGCGCACGTGGAATATCTGCGACGTGCGGCATCAATTTTGTGTCGAGCATTGTCGGCCATCTCCCTGATCTTTTGTCTTTTGATCTGTTTTAGGCAACATTGAGCACTTGGAAAGCCCATTCGAACACGGTTAGGCTTCAAACTCAGTCTGGGGAGGCAGTAAAGAATGGCAAACGCTCAAAGCATAATTCTTCACCAATTTGATCGGTCGCCGTTCTCAGAGAAAATTAGACTGGCGCTGCGAATGAAGAATTTGGGATGGGCCGCCGTGGAAATCCCATCCATTCTTCCCAAACCAGATTTGATGCCGCTCACGGGGGGCTATCGGCGGACGCCGGTTATGCAAATTGGTGCTGATATCTTTTGCGACACATCGATCATGCTGGTCGAGCTTGAGAAGCGCTTTCAAATCCCAGCCTTGAATTTGCCTGGGCATGAAGGCCTTGCAAAAATGGTCGGAGCGTGGGTCGATACAAAATGGTTCCAAACCAGCGTTGGCGTGATTTTCGGCGCGATTGGCGAACACATGCCACAAGCGTTTATCGACGACCGAACAAAAATGTCAGGCCGGCCGTTTGATATTGAGGGCATGAAGGTCGCAGCGCCGATGCTGCAAGACCAGTG
>JBCBQS010000339.1:0-2280 GCA_039820085.1 Pseudomonadota bacterium | reverse complement strand
CGGCCAGCATCACGCGGGCCCCTCGATCTAGGAAAGATCGCGCCATGGCGAGCCCTAATCCGCTCGCCCCGCCTGTGACGAATGCCACCCGTCCTTGAATCTCACTCATTCTCTGCTCCTAAAGACGAACGGCCCGCGGGGATCGCCCGGCAGGCCGCTCTTTATTGGCTTGTTTGACCGCTAAGCGTCGACGGTGCCCTTCATAAACCCGCCGAGGCGCTCATTGATGATTTGGTCAGCCTCGCTCATGATCCGGTCGATCAGCTCCTTACAGGTCGGAATGTCATAGATTAGACCCGCAACCATGCCGCAGGACCACGCGCCCGCATCCATGTCGCCATCCATCATGATCCGCGGATAAACCCCTGCGACCTCATCGATAATGTCTTCGAACTTCAAATCGGCGCCAAGCGCTTTTTCCTTTTCGAGCAAACGCTCAACCGCTTCATTTGTTAGAACGCGTTCCGTATTGCGCAGCGGGCGCATGACCAAGCGCGTATCAAGCTCAGACGCTGCGACGATGGCTTGCTTCACATTCTCATGCACAGGCGCTTCTTTGGTGGCGATGAAGCGCGTGCCCATGTTCATGCCTTGAGCGCCCATCGCGAGTGAAGCGACCAAGGACCGCCCATCCGCCATGCCACCCGACGAGACAAATGGAATCTCAAGCTCATCAGCTGCGCGCGGCAGAAGGATCATGTTTGGGATATCATCTTCGCCGGGGTGTCCACCACATTCGAAACCGTCGACGGAAACAGCATCACAGCCGATATCCTGGGCTTTGAGGGAGTGACGCACAGACGTGCATTTATGGATCACTTTGATCCCGGCATCCTTCAGCGCAGGAAGCACTTGTGCAGGGTTGCGCCCAGCGGTTTCGACCACTTTGACGCCGCCATCAATTACGGCCTTCACGATGGCCGGATAGTCTGGTGGGGTCAGGGTCGGCAGGAAGGTAATGTTCACGCCGAATGGCTTGTCGGTCATATCGCGGCATTTGGCGATTTCATTGGCGAGATCTTCCGGCGTCTTTTGCGTGAGACCGGTAATGATGCCGAGACCGCCCGCATTCGAAACAGCCGCCGCCATTTCTGCAAAGCCCACATAGTGCATGCCACCCTGAATAATCGGATGCTCAATGCCAAACATTTCGGTAATGGCCGTTTTCATGCGTTAATCCTCCTTGTTCCCCCTCACAATGTCCCTCAAACTGGCGCGAAACAAGTCTGACTTAGGGGAAGCAACATGCCTCTGAAACTGTTTCTACATGGCGTGCCCGATACACCGAGCATGTGGGCGCCGCTGATCAGCGAACTCGGCTTGGCGGAAGATGGCTACCGTGCGCCCGCAATGCCGGGTTTCGTTGAGCCTGCGCCCAGCACATTCACGTCAACCAAAGAGGCTTATGTCGATTGGTACATATCCGAGATAGAGCGCGCCTATGAAGACGCTGGCCCGGTTGACTTGATTGGGCATGACTGGGGCGCAATCATTACGGTGCGGGTCGCGAGCTTGAGGCCGGACTTGGTTCGGACCTGGTGTGTCGCCAATGCGCTGCCCCATCCTGACTATAAGTGGCACTCCATGGCCCGGATGTGGCAGACCCCCATCGTCGGAGAACTAACCACCGCCATCACTCGCAAAGAACAATTGTGCAAAGCGCTGCACGCTCAAGGTATTCCAGCCGATCTTGCATCCAAAGAGGCGAGCCATTGGTCACCCCATATGAAGCGGTCGATCCTGCGTCTATACCGCTCGGCAAAGACCGCCGGAACCGATTGGTGGGAGGAGACCAAGAACCTACCCGAACTGGGGTTGGTGTTCTGGGGCGTCGATGACCCCTATGTTCCGGTTGAAATTGCCGACAAGTTTTGCGCCGCGACAGGGGCCAAACTCATCAAGCAAGGCAATACTGGTCATTGGTCTATTATCGAGCGCGCAGATGTTCTGGCCGAGGCGCTCAGACAGCACTGGGGATGAGCGGGAGTAGAACCTCACTCAAACCCTCTGAGGAACGCTGCAACATTCGCCCCGAGCGCATCGATGGCATACCCGCCTTCCATGCAAATAACCGTCGGAAGCGCCAACGCCGCAATCATGGCCGCCATTGCTGTGTAATCGGCAGTTTCGATCTCGAAATAGCTGATCGGATCGCCGGCATATGTGTCTGCGCCGTATGGAACGATCAGCACGTCTGGCGTAAAATTGACGACGCGTTCAAGCGCACGTGCTAAGACGGCTTGATAGGTTGGCCATTTGGTTCCGCGCGGCATCGGAAGG
>JBCBQS010000338.1:0-2359 GCA_039820085.1 Pseudomonadota bacterium | reverse complement strand
TTTGGCGATTTCTGGCGGGCAGGAGAGGTACTGGTTCTCTTCCTGGCGCAGCCAGCCGAGCGCAGGAGGGTGCGGTCTAGGGGGATATCCGCACGCCGAGCCATGGGCTGGCCTCAGTGATAAAGTGACACCAGTCTGCGGCGAGCGTCTCCGTTTGCTTTGACGTCAGAGCTGCCGCTTGAAAGCCTCGAAGATTTTACCCACAACGGCGTTGGGGGCTTCGAGTTGAGGCAGGTGCCCGACGCCTATTAATTCGTGAAACTGATCGGTGCCGACTCTTTGTTGAAAGGCTCGCCCGCGAGCGATTGGAATCCACGGATCGTCTTTTCCCCACAGAATTGTGGTCGGACAGCGAATGTCCGAAAAGAACCCTTCTATTTCTTCGGTGTATTTCTCATCGGCCTGGGCGAATTGTCGATAAAAGCTTATCCGTCCTTCCTCCGATAGCCACGGCTCAATTAACCCCTCCATATCTCGCTCTGCGATATCATTGACGAGCGCACCACGGATATAGGCTTCTGCGATCGCGGCATGAATGTGATGCGGGTTCCCCAAAAACGCGTCGATATGCTGTCCAACGTGTTCAAAGAAACTGGATCCCCAGGGGCGCATCGCAACGATGTTCATCGCTAAGTATGCGCTAAACTCTACGCCGTGGAGAAGGTGCGCCCGCAAGGTCGTCGCACCGCCAAAGTCATGCGCGACGACGAAGGGAGCATCGAGTTGCCAATGGTCGAGCATTTCCCGAAAGATCACCCCTTGAACATCGAGTGAAGTCGCCTGATCAACTCTTTTGTCAGAGCGCCCATATCCCGGCATATCATACCAATACACGGTATACTGGTCAGCGAGCTGCGGAATGACTCTGTGCCAAGAAAATGATGACCAAGGCCAACCATGGGCCAGAACAAGCGGCGGTCCGGAGCCGGATGTTCCCGAAGCCACCGTTCCGGCACTTGTCATAGCCGTGTCGCCCAGATGCCACGTCATTGGTTACCAAACCTCACAAACCTTGAGCTCACACTGTTAGGCTATGTTCTTAATCATGCAATTGCATGTGATCTCCACAAAAAAAGCCCCACCAATCGGCGGGGCTAATTTAATTCTATGAAGAGCGATTACGCGCTTTGGCGGTTTTCGTCGTCGACTTCTTCAAAGTCAGCATCGACCACGTCATCGCCATCCGCAGCGGCATCTGCTGCCGCATCGGCATGCGCCTCGCCTTCTTGCTGGCTTGCATAGATCGCTTCGCCGAGCTTCATCGCCGCGGTCATCAGCTCTTGATGCTTGGCTTGGATCTCAGCGGCGTCGTCGCCTTCAGCTGCAGTTTTCAGGGCAGCCGCAGCGTCTTCGATCTCTTTCTTGACCTCATCGCTGACCTTGTCGGCATGCTCCTCGAGCTGCTTTTCAGTCTGATGCGCGAGGCTTTCAGCATTATTTTTCGCTTCGACCAATTCGCGAAGTTTCTTGTCTTCTTCGGCGTTCGCTTCGGCGTCCTTCATCATGGTTTCAATGTCAGAGTCAGACAGTCCGCCATCGGCTTGGATGGTGATTTGCTGCTCTTTATTGGTCGCCTTGTCTTTCGCAGAGACCGACACGATGCCGTTGGCATCAATGTCAAACGTCACTTCGATTTGCGGGACGCCGCGCGGCGCGGGCGGAATGCCTTCCAGATTAAACTGGCCAAGATTTTTATTGTCCGCAGCCATTTCACGCTCGCCTTGGAAGACGCGAATGGTCACAGCTGGCTGATTGTCTTCCGCGGTTGAGAAGGTTTGGCTCTTCTTGGTCGGGATCGTTGTGTTGCGATCGATCAGGCGCGTGAAGACGCCGCCCAAGGTCTCGATGCCGAGCGACAGAGGCGTCACGTCGAGGAGGACCACGTCTTTGACGTCGCCTTGCAGAACACCGCCTTGGATCGCCGCGCCGAGCGCCACAACTTCGTCTGGATTCACGCCTTTGTGCGGGTCTTTCCCGAAGAAGCCTTTCACCGCTTCTTGGACCGCAGGCATACGGGTCATGCCGCCGACCAGAACAACGTCGTCAATGTCTGAAGGCGACTTACCGGCATCGGTCAGCGCTTTCTTACACGGATCAATGGTACGCTTGATCAGGTCGCTCACGAGGCTTTCCAGCTTCGCACGCGAGAGCTTGATATTAAGATGCTTCGGCCCGCTCGCATCGGCGGTAATGAAGGGCAGGTTGACTTCGTAAGAGGAAGCAGACGACAGCTCTTTCTTGGCTTTCTCAGCTTCTTCTTTCAGGCGCTGAAGCGCCAGCTTGTCCGCTTTCAGATCAATGCCCTGCTCTTTCTTGAACTCGTCGGCGAGGAAGTCGACAATCCGTAAGTCGAAGTCTT
>JBCBQS010000337.1:0-2375 GCA_039820085.1 Pseudomonadota bacterium | reverse complement strand
GGCGGAGCGACCACTGTTTGAGACCGGCGAAGGACAACTCAACACTTATGGTCAGCGGCTCATCCGTTTAGCAGGAACTGCCATCACACTCTTCGACCATCAAATCATGATCGAAGGCCATACGGATGCCCACCCAAGCCTGACGCGTGGCTATTCTAATTGGGAATTATCTGCGGACCGAGCAAATGATGCGCGGCGGCTGTTGATCGATGCCGGCGTTTCCGAAGACCGCATTAAAGGCGTCGCAGGCCTCGCGCATACCCGGCCATTGCTACAGAACGCGCCGCATGATGCGGCGAACCGGCGGATTTCAATAGTACTGGTCATCTCGCAAGAGACCGCCTAAGAGCGTTCTAAGAGTTCCAACACTCCTGGAGGCGGAATGACGGCAGATATATTGGCTCACTGGCCCATGTGGGCGAGCCTTGCGGCCGTTGGCGTCACGATTTTTTTCTACATGCTAGACCGCTATTCGATGGAACTGGTGTCCATCTGTGTGATTGCGGCCTTGCTACTGCTGTTTAGCGTCCCCGGCGCGACCGCCTATGATGGTGCAGACATCTCAATCTCGCTTCTGCTGTCTGGATTTGCCAACCCAGCCCTGATTACGATCATGGCTCTTTTAGTCGTCGGTCAGGGATTGTTCCAAACGGGCGCGCTCGAGGGGCCGACAAAGGCGTTGGTCAGATCATACGATAAGCGTCCCTTGCTCACGCTCGTCGCCGCTTTCTTAGCCGTCTTTGTCACCAGCGCATTCACCAATAACACACCGGTGGTGATCATGTTCTTGCCGATCATGTCAGCTATCGCAGCGCGTATGGGCGCCTCAACATCGCGGCTGATGATGCCGCTGAGCTTCGTATCGATCTTTGCCGGCATGACCACACTGATCGGCACATCGACAAACTTACTGGCGGCGGATGCGTATGAGCGACTCACGCCCAACCAACTCGGTTTTTTCGATCAGTCTGTATTTGGGTTAATGCTCGCGGGTGTTGGCATGGTCTATCTGTTGATCGCGTCTCGCGTGCTGTTACCGAACCGCGAAGACTTCGCAGAAACGATGATGAAGTCCGGGAAGCAATTTGTCGCGCAATTTGAGGTCACGCCCGGTCATTTTCTCGACGGCAAAGAAGCAGTTGCGGGCATGTTTCCAGAGTTGAAAGATATGACCGTGCGGATGATCCAACGGGGGGAACGCGCGCTACTACCCCCTTACGATGAAGTTCGACTGCTTCCCGGAGATTTGGTCATCGTCGCAGCGACACGCCAGGCGCTTACAGACCTTCTCTCTGATAAACCAGCAATGTTGCAAGATATTTGGCAAACCGGCGTGCCCGAAGAGGATGATAGCGGCGAAAGTCAGCTCGGATTGGTTGAAGCCGTGATCGCACCCGGCTCGCGGATGGCGGGACGAACCGTTGAGATGTTGGGGTTTCGACGTCTCACACGTGCTGTGACGCTTGGAATACAAAGACGCAGCCGTATGATTCGCACCAAACTCGGTCAAATCAGACTTGAAGCCGGTGACACGCTCCTCTTATGCGGCCCGGTCAGTGCCTTCCGCGATCTGCGCGCCAGCCGTGATCTGATCCTCCTCGAATGGTCGCAAAGCGAGTTTCCGACAACGACCCGTGCGCAAGTCGCGCGCCTGATAACGATTGCCATGGTTGGCGTTGCGGCACTTGGCTTGGCGTCGATTACGCTGGCATCGATCGTCGCGGCGACGGCGATGATCTTGCTGCAATGCCTCAATCATCGTCAGGCGGCGCGATCCCTGGATTTGCGGATCTATTTGGTGATTGCCGCAGCTCTGACGATGGGCATTTCCCTTGAAAGCACGGGCGCTGCGCAGATGATCGCAGAACTCGTTGTTCTCTTGGCGTCTCCATTTGGCACTTTGGCGATCCTGTCGGCGATCTTCCTCGCGGTTGCGATATTAACCAATATCCTCAGCAATGCGGCCACCGCGGTCCTGTTCACACCGATTGCGATATCCGCAGCCGAACAGACCGGATCAGACCCGTTTCCCTTCCTGCTCGCGGTTATTTACGCTGCAAACTGTGCCTTCGCGACACCCATTGCGTATCAAACCAACATGTTGGTTATGGGTCCAGGACATTACAGGTTTGGAGATTTCTTACGATTTGGTGGTCCACTGGTAATCATAATGTGGGCCGCATTTACGATCATAGCCCCTTGGCGCTTTGACCTATAAATGCGTAAACTGGTGACATGAAGTTAGATGAGTCGCTTTTTCAGCTGCCGGGCGTGCGGCACGGGCTTCGGTTCTACGTAACCGGAACAAGCCCATGCCCCTATTTGCCCGGCCAAATTGAGCGCAAAGGCTTCACCCACCTCACTCAAGAAAATCC
>JBCBQS010000336.1:0-2380 GCA_039820085.1 Pseudomonadota bacterium | reverse complement strand
ATGAAAGCGGCCGTGAGGGCGACATGCTTCTGACGGGGTTCAGTCCGAGAAAGCAAAATCTGTCGCTATACATCATGCCCGGCTATCAGTTCGGCAACATGGAAGAGAAGCTAAATCGGCTTGGGAAGCACAAGCTTGGGAAAGCCTGTCTTTACATCAACAAATTGGCGGATGTGGATATGGATGTTCTTGAAGAGATTGTTCTTGATGGCATCGCCTACATGCATGAGAATTACGAAACGGCAGATGGGTGACGAACATGTTGTTTCGCTTTGGCTGAAGCCGTGCTCATCAGATGGCAAGCGGTTTCAGCCGGTGATCGATCAATTGGCCGAAGCGCAGGGCGTGCCACGATTTCCGCCGCATATGTCTCTTGGATCGATCACAGATGCATCGGTTGATTTCGCGCCGCTCTTGACGTTGCTGACTGGACTATCGCTCAGCCCCATCGAGTTGGATGCGACACCCGTGTTCACCAAATCGCTGTTTGTACGATTTGAGATTTCAGACCAGCTCGCAGCCGCGCGCAGCTGCCTCGAAATGATGCCCGGATTCCGATCGCGACGTGACTTCGATCCCCATATTAGTCTGTGTTACGGCAAGCCGGTGGCCACGACGCATCTGTCATCCGCATTCGATGGGCTCTTGTCTGCGCCGGTCGACTTTGATCGGTTGCAATTGATGCGCGTGAAGCTGCCAGTTGAAACCCATGCTGATGTCGCGGCTTGGACCGCGCTAGAACACTTTGCGGTCTGAAAAGGAGTCTAAGCGCCCCGAGCGCTCTCAATCTTTTTGGCAAATCCTGGAGCGCCATAGCATCGCACCGACAGCGTTCCGATCGCGGTCTTGATGTCGATAATTTTCGTGGCGATCCCAAACCTTGTTTCAACCGAAGTGATCCCTCGAAGTGGGAGAACAACACTCAAAGATTCGGGGTCTTTGTGAACCGCACGATTGAGACCGTTTGGATGAAATTCGACGGCATCATCAGTCAGATAAACCGTCCCGCCGACCCAAAGTCCGCCCATCAGTTTCTTGACCGCCGATGTCCCCAATCGTCCGCCGGGCCCAAGCAGCGTTTGCGTGCGGTCACCGATTTCTGCGTCCTTCATCAGCGCGTTGGCCATCTTTTTGGCAATCACGTTTTGTGGTCTCGACATGTTTCCTCCGCGATTTCAGGGACCGTATCACTTTATCGAGCACTTATGAATGACCTGTCGGCCCTGACAGGCGAGATGCGTTGTTCGACGCGGTAAGACGGTTTTGAAGCTAATCCCACTTTTCCCAGAACAGGTTGTGCTCCGACTTATGCCCTTATCAAGACTTGCGACTCTGTCCTTTTTTATCTGCGTCTATCACCCTCTGCCAGCACTCTCAGAAGTCTGTGATATCACGACCGAGCAATGCTGGAACGATGGCAAGTGCAATATCAAATTTAAGAACAAGACCGGCGAGTCGAGTGGCTCGGCGAAGAATACAGGCGTTGATCAGAGCTCGAAAGCGCAAACGATCACGATTAAAGCCGCCAGGGAGAATGGTGATGCAGCCGGCAATAAGCTGACGATTACCGCCGGCGCCAGCAAAACCATGAATGTTGAAAACAAATACAAAAAGGATTTCCATCATATTCGGATTAAATCTGGTGGGACCGATGAGTCCGTTTCGCTGAAATGCGGCGAAATCAAAAAAGTGCTTCGAGGCAATGGAAACTGCAACATTACCCGAGGCTATCGCGGCGAAACGAATGGGGACGGCTATTACACGCTTGCCTATTCCTGCGACAACACGAAAGTCGCCGGGTTTTAACCGAGCTTTTTGGCTGCCTCTTCAGCAAAGTAGGTGATGATCCCGCTGGCGCTGGCGCGTTTGAAGCAGAGAAGGGTTTCCATCATCACGCGATCCCCATCGATCCAGCCATTTTGTCCAGCGGCTTTGACCATGGCATACTCTCCAGAGACTTGGAACGCGTAGGTTGGAACACGGAATGTCTCAGAGACGCGCTGAACAATGTCCAAATAGGGCAGGCCTGGTTTGACCATGACCATGTCCGCGCCTTCCTGAATATCCATAGCAACTTCGCGCAAGGCCTCATCCGAATTCGCCGGGTTTTGTTGATAGGTTTTCTTATCGCCTATTAGAGCCGTCGCTGAGCCAATGGCTTCGCGATATGGGCCGTAAAACCCGCTCGCATATTTGGCCGCATAGGACAGTATCAGCGTGTTTGAATGCCCATTCTCTTCGAGGGCGGCCCGGATTGCGCCAATGCGCCCGTCCATCATGTCAGACGGTGCCACCACATCTGCGCCAGCTTCAGCTTGAACCAATGCCTGCTCAACCAGAACCGCTGTCGTTTCGTCATTGAGCACATATCCGGATTCAT
>JBCBQS010000335.1:0-2395 GCA_039820085.1 Pseudomonadota bacterium | reverse complement strand
CCGTCCGGTGAGACTTTCAAGTCATGCTGAAACAGCCAGTCAATTTCATGGGAAATGGTGGCGATGGTTCCTGTGGCGAGCACCAAAGCCATGATCGCCGCGAGGTGAAACCCCAGCCATGAATGCAGCGCATACAGCTTCTTCCGCGCGCTTTTTTTGCGCGCGGAAGTCTTAGGCTTTAAGTCGGTCGACGTATCGGGCATGACCTTCCGATCTGGGTTAGGCTGGTTCTACCAAGTCTTCGAAACCTCGATAAAGATTGATCTTGGATCACCCGGGAAGGAACCGGTCCGCTCGAGAAAACCGGAAGACGCATATTCTTCATCCAGCAGGTTATCGACCCGGAGAATAACGTCCACGGGCCCGGGCTCCCAGATAATGGATGCATCTAGGATGAAGTAGGACTGTACCTTTTGGTCTGACAGACTGCGTTGCTCGCTGACATAGTCACCCCCGAAGGCGAACGCGGTCTGGATCGCTGGCACTTGATAACGTGTCCAGAAGCCGAACTGATGCTCCGGCGCATTTGCGAACCGGCCACCCGGCACCTGATTTCGAATACGATCCGTGCCAGGCTGCTCTGTGTCCTTGGTGATCTTAGTGTCATTATAAGCGTAGGACGCGGTGAGAACCCAGTTATCGGTAAGGTCGGTTGCAACATCAATCTCCAACCCTTGGCTGGTCACTTCGCCAAAAGCGATCAAGTCATCAAACCCATCACCGCCTGGATCTTCGCCTGAGTTTTGCAGAAGATTTGTGCGCGTAATGTCATAGACCGCGACCGTGGACTGAAGACGACCATCGAACAGGGACGTTTTCACGCCGCCTTCGAAAATCTCGCCCTCGGTCGGATCAAATGGACCGCCGCGATTTGGATCTTGATCGCCAACCCCTTGGGGCTCGTAGCTTTGAGACCATTGCGCAAACAGTGAGACGTCGGGCCGAACTTTGTAAACAGCTCCGAGCCGCGGCGTAACTTTCTCATCACTGAACCCGTCATCTTCAAAGCTATCAAAACGAAGCCCGCCAGTGAGAACGAATTGCCCAATGGTCGACTCGTTTAGAATGTAAGCGCCTTCTCGTGTCTGCTCGTTCAAGCGCCCGTCAGCGAGATTGGTCAGCACATAAGTGGAGCGATCAGAAAGACCATAGACTGGGTCAATAATGCTGAGGCCGACCACATTGTCGCCGGTTCCACGCGCCCGGTCATAGTCAAAGACCTGCTCGCCATCGAAATAGTCAACGCCAACCAAGAGCCGATTATCGATCGATCCAAACGAACTGGACCAGATGCCATTTGCGCCGAATGTTATACTCTCTTCGCCGCGCGTTTGGTCGCGATACTCTCGAACTGAAACGAAATCGACAACGCCATCACCATCCATATCGGCGAGCGTTCGCGGCTCGTGATACTCTTGGTTCTCTTCGCTATCGGTATAGCGAATGGCAGCGTCCCATGTGAAGCTGTCTCCAATATCGCCGTCCAAACGCGCTTGTAGATTGTTCGAAACCAGGTCGAGAAAGTCGTCAGGTTCGTTATGGTTCCAGCGACGATCCGTCAGGAAATTGCCCTCATCGTCCGTGGGGACGCCGCGCAAGCGATTGCCCGTTAGATCCTGCTCATAACGGGTCGCTTGTAAGACAAGATCCGCAAAGCCGAGATCAAATCCGAGGCCTGCATCATAGATCAGCGTTTCGCTATCAGTGTTACGGCGTGCTGTATCTTGTTGTTCGTAGAAGATACCAAGGCGCCCGCGCGCGCCCTCCATCGGCAAAGCGCCGTTGACTTCGTAAGATGCGCCATATCGGGCTTCGGTTCCAACGACGGCGGCAGCTCTCGCAGAAAAGTCTTCGGTGGGCTTCTTGGTTACATAGTTGAACAAACCACCTGGGGCACCGGGACCATATAGCATACCCGATGGACCTTTTAGGAAGTCGATCCGCTCTACGTTGAAGAGTTGCGGTACTGCAAAGCCAGCGTATGGATCGCCGCGCAAGCCATCGAAAAAGATCTCTTCCTGACGAAAGCCGCGGGCCGTGACACCCGCATATGAGAACACGCTGACGCCAGAGATATTGCGATAGAGATCTTGAGCATCTCTGGCACCCTGGTCGCGAATAAGCTGCTCATTGATGCTGGTGATCGACACGGAGGAGGACAGTGGATCGGTTGGTAGACGCGCTGTATCTGTCTCTCCGACGCGGTAGAGTTTCTGCGCCCGTCCGGTGACGACAATGGTTTCTTGCCGCGCCTCTTCTTCCTCAGAAACTGTATCTGTTTGCGCGCCCGCCAATGGAAGCAAAGCGCTGACCAAAATAATTGCCGTCGTTGTACGTGACATTCGAATACCCCTTGTTCGATGACCGAGAATTATCCGTGACGATGAAGAGAGTC
>JBCBQS010000334.1:0-2410 GCA_039820085.1 Pseudomonadota bacterium | reverse complement strand
AGTCTCAGGGTCTTTGATTTGAGTCCTTCAAAATGGATTCTAAACGTCACGCAGCTAGCTGGGATTAGGACGGGCATGGTGCAGGGTCATGTTCATCAGTTTTCCGAAGATGGTAGGCTGCTGGCAGCCGGGAGCCAAACCGGTCTTTTGCCAAGACGATAAAAGCCCGCCTCGAACATCGAAGCGGGCTTTGATAGATATTCGAGATCGACGACGTCTTAGCCACCGAATTTGTAGCGCGCACCGATCGAGAAGACGTTTTGCGTGTTCTCAATATCGAGCGTGCCTGGGAAGAGCTGATTGTCAAACTCTAGGTCTTCTGTGGCACGATAGGCGTACTCGCCAAAGACTTCCCACTGGTTTTGCAACTGATACGTCGCACCAGCTTTGATTTGGTAGCCAAACTTGCCTTCGCTGTCGTCAATGACAGAGATACCAGATGGCTGATAGGTAACCTCAACGTCCGAGTATCCAAGACCAGCGCCAACATATGGCTGGAAGGGGCCCCCAGTGTTGAAATCATAATAGCCGTTGAAGAAGATCCCCGTATTGGTGATCTCACCGCGGCCATCGGCGACGACTTCGGCAACGGTCACACCGAGCGGATCGGCTGAGCTTGCGATTGAAGCTGCATCCAGACCGTCAATGCTGCCACCGCCTAAAGTGACCCCAGTGTGGGTGTCGACATCAGACTGTGAGTACACGATCTCGACGCCGGCCCGGAAGCCGTTGCCATAACGTGCACCAAACTCACCGGAAAACGCTGTCCCATTGTCAAACTCGGTTGACCAGCCATAGGCTGTGCCAGCGGCGACAGGCAGCGTGCTGCCATCTCCGAGATTGCCAGTTGTGAAAGCCCCGGTTGAGCCTGAATTGTCGCTGTCATTTTGTTGGGTGAAGCCAACAGAACCGCCAACATAATACTCTTGGGCGGACGCTGCGCCCACAATCACCAATCCTGCTGCGGCTGCAGCAACAGTTTTCATGAGTGTCATACTCAACTCCTTGCGTTGAACGAGAGGGTTCTTCCGCTCGTCGCGAGATTAATTAGTATTCCTTATACGATAGACAATATTAAATTTCATTTGGCTTGAAATTTGTATCGCAGTCTGCTCAACGCCCTTCCCAGGGGAAACTTAGATCAGGACGTTACAATGCTGCCTCAACCGCGCGCGGATATTGCACCCAACACACTCGAATTTGAAATCTTGCCGCTCGTAAAGCCAACCGGCTTTCGAGAGTATGATGCGCGATGGTGGTTTAACGGGATCGGCCATGAAAAAGCGCCTGAACTCAACCTCACGGGCGTTCAGGCTCTTGGTCTGGGCATGGCAACCTTGTTTCATGAGCTTGGCGTTGAGCCAAAAGTTGTGACGGGTCACGATTTTCGATCAATCAGCCAACCGATTAAGAATGCCCTGATCCTCGGTATGGTCCAAGGGGGCTGCGAAGTTCTAGATATTGGTCTCGCCCTTTCGCCGATGGTCTATTGGAGCCAGTTTGAGCTCGATTGCGCCTGCTGCGCCATGGTCACTGCAAGCCACAATGAAAATGGCTGGACCGGTGTAAAAATGGGCGCAAACCGCCCGCTCACATTCGGGCCCGACGAGATGGGACGTTTGAAAGAAATCGTCTTAAACGGCGAGTTTCAACCCCGCGCCGATGGCGGCCATTTCCGGGTCGACGGCATTCGCGAGAAATACATCGACTCGGTTGCGCAAGGCGTGTCGATCAAACGTCCGTTGAAAGTCATTGCCGCTTGCGGAAACGGCACGGCGGGTGCGTTCGCCCCAGATGCCTTGCGCAAAATGGGCGTCCAAGTGATCGAGATGGACTGCAATCTCGACAATACGTTTCCAAAGTACAATCCGAACCCAGAAGACAGCGCGATGCTGCATGCGATGGCCGCTGCGGTCAAAGAGCATGGCGCAGACATCGCACTCGGCTTTGATGGTGATGGGGATCGCTGCGGGGTGATCGACAATACTGGCGATGAAATCTTCGCCGATAAGATTGGCCTCATGCTCGCCCGCGATCTATCGAACGAGTATCCCGGCGCCAAATTCGTCGTCGATGTGAAATCGACCGGTCTCTACAAGACAGACCCGATCCTGGACGCGAATGGCTCCTCCGTCGACTATTACAAAACCGGTCACTCCTACATTAAGCGTCGCACCACCGACTTGGACGCGCTCGCAGGATTTGAGAAATCAGGTCACTTCTTCTTCCGCCCGCCCATTGGGCTTGGCTATGATGATGGTCTGATCGCCGCGAAAGCGATCCTGGAAATGCTCGACCGCAACCCAGACAAAACAATGGCGGACCTTAAAGGTGAGCTTGGCGTCGCATTCACCTCGCTCACCATGTCGCCGCACTGTGCAGATGAAGTGAAATACGAGGTCATCGAGCG
>JBCBQS010000333.1:0-2426 GCA_039820085.1 Pseudomonadota bacterium | reverse complement strand
ATAACCTATAACGAAATCAGGGGACATTGAGGGCGGGCTAATGGAACCATTCGTTGAGATCGCGGGCACCGGGCTAAGATACGCGGGCTATGTGCTGCTGCCGCTTATCGTCTTACCGATCATCGTCTTGATCATTCCAAAACTCTTGGCGACGCCGGTTCGGATAATATCGGGCGTGCTAGATCGGATCAGCGGTGTGGCAATGGGCTTCGCCATGACAGCGGCGTTCTTGATCATCCTCATTCAGCTCGCGGCTGTTTTGTTACGCTATGTGTTTGGACTGAGCTTCAGCTGGCTCAATGACAGCGTCATCTTCTCATTCGCAATGATCTTTATGCTGGGGGCGGCAGCGACGCTGCGTGACGATGGTCATGTTCGTGTCGATATATTGAGACCGCGCTTCGGACCGAAAACAACAGCCGGGATCGAGATGTTTGGTTCGCTCGCCTTTATTGTCCCGATTGGCATTCTCATTCTTTACTCTGCATCGGGTTTGATCGCCCGCACATGGACCGATCTGGAGCCGTTTAATGAAAGCGACGGGCTTCCAATCCAGTTCTTGTTCAAAACTCTCGTGCCGTTTTTTGCCGTTCTGATGATTGGCCAAGCGATCAGCCAGGCTCTCAAAGCCGCCCTAGCCGTTCGTGGTCAAGCAGAAGCCGAGGAAAATGAAAATACCCGGGCCGGAGGGACGGTCTGATGGAACTCGAACTTATCCTCGCCTTGAGCATGTTTTTATGTGCGATCCTGGCGCTTTTAGCCGGATATCCAGTGGCGCTGACTCTCGGCGGCGTGGCGCTGATTTTTGGATTCATCGGCGTTGAGTTCGGGCTGATTCCATTACCCATCTTGCGAAATCTTCCAAGCCGCATCTTGGGGTCGATGGAGAACCAAGTTCTCATCGCTGTGCCCTTGTTCGTTCTAATGGGCGTGATCTTGGAACGCTCACGGGTTGCAGATGACTTGCTTCAGACCGCCAGCCGCTTGCTCGCGCATGTCCGTGGCGGCCTTGGATATGCCGTCGTTATTGTTGGCGCGTTGCTCGCGGCTTCGACTGGGATTGTCGGTGCAACCGTCATTACGATGACGCTCATCGCTCTGCCCACCATGCTGCGCCAAGGCTATGACCCGAAACTGGCGACCGGAACGATCGCCGCCAGTGGCACGCTAGGTCAGATCATCCCACCGAGTATCGTGTTGATTTTATTGGCGGATGCGGTCTCTAATGCCAATCAATCTGCAGCCATGCGCTCTGGCGGCGGGGCGGGAGTCGTTTCGGTCGGAGATCTATTTGCTGGTGCACTCATCCCGGGCTTGATGCTGGTCGGGCTCTACTTGCTTTACCTTGTGATCACAGCGATCCTCAATCCGTCAGCAAGCCCTGCAGCGAAGATCGACGAGGACGCAGAACCGCTCAAACTGAGTGAGATCGCTCGCAGCCTTGGCGCACCGCTCCTGCTCATCATTGCGGTCCTAGGCTCTATTTTGGGCGGCCTAGCCTCGCCAACAGAAGCCTCTGCGATTGGCGCGGGCGGGGCTTTATTGCTCGCTGGCCTTCGTCTTGCTCCCGAATATGGCCGAACTGGAGACCTTGGCAGCATTTGGGGCGCTTTCATTAGTTTGATTGTGCTCGGCGTACTGTCCAACGTGATGGATCTGACGGTGAACCGTGAAGCGCTCCCGTTGGCCAATCAAATCGGTATCGTGATTGCCGGCCTGCTGAGCTTGGTCTTTTTCGGTGGCTTGTTGTCAGCCGCCCGCGTGCTCTTTCGCGCCAATCAATTTGGCAGCGCGATTACATCCGGCGTCCAGATCACCAGTATGGTGTTTTTGATCCTGATCGGGGCGAGCTTGTTTGCGCTGGTGTTCAGAGCCTATGGCGGCGAGCATTATGTCGAGGCCCTACTGACGAGTATTCCGGGCGGACTTTGGGGTGCGCTCGCAATTACAATGCTGGTCATGTTCATTCTCGGGTTCTTTCTTGACTTCATCGAGATCGTCTTCGTAGTCGTCCCAATTGTTGCTCCACCTTTGATTATTTTGGGCGCAGACCCGATTTGGCTCGCGATCTTGATGGCGCTAAATCTCCAAACGAGCTTCCTGACCCCACCTTTCGGCTTTGCCTTGTTCTATTTACGCGGTGCAGCCCCTGACGGTGTCGAAACGATCGATATTTGGCGCGGCGCAATCCCCTTTATCGGGCTGCAAGTGATTATGATCGCGCTTGTCGCGGCCATACCCGCTCTTGCCACATGGCTCCCAACGGTAGCAGGTTAGCCCATGTCAGATGTCCTTCTCATAGACCAGCGCGGGGATGTTGATTGGGTGACGCTTAATCGTCCAGATCGCCTGAACGCACTCAATCCCGAACTTGCTGAAGCTTTGGCCACCTATTTCGAAGGCCTTTATCGTCAACACGACCGGCG
>JBCBQS010000332.1:0-2430 GCA_039820085.1 Pseudomonadota bacterium | reverse complement strand
ATGTCACGCTCGACCAATGGTCTGGGTACGCCACGGCAAGCAGCTTTGGCGTACCCAGACCATTGGTCGAGCGTGACATAGGTCTGCGCGTCGATGTCTGACTCATTGCCTTGATACACCTCTGAGCCTTCGCTGCCGAGTGATGCATAGCCCCACTGATTGTGCTGGCTCGCAGAATTTCCGAACGCCGTCGTCGCCGCCAAAACGTTGTGACCGTAGCCCATATAGACGTCGCTGGTTGCCGTTATGGTTTGATCGTTCGATGTGGTTTGAACCGCTCCGGTGAGATTGGTGCTGGTCGACCCTGTCGCTGACATGGCATTGCCGCCTGCGGTTGTGGCAAAGCTCGCTGAATCACCATCGCAGCAAAGATCGGCATCGGTATTGGCGCTGACGGAGCCATGACTCTCTTGGATTTGAAACGCGCCTTGGGTGCCATATTCGTGGGTTGGGGCAGAGACGTTTGCGATGGCCGTTGTTGATAAGGCGATCGTGCCCGTATTGTCCATATCGATGCGCGTGTCGGCGGCAACGTCACCATTCGCGATCTGTTCGGCGCGATAAGACGTGTCGCCTGACCAGGTTCCGCCTGTGGTTGAGTTGCCATAAGCGGTGGTCGTGCCGACAGCGAGGCCGGCTGAACCGCCCAGCATTTGATTGGTGGCCGTGACACTGCCGTCCAGTCGCTGATTGGTTTCAAGCGCAATACTGCCGCTCGTAACCAGTCCCGAAGCTGCATTCCCGACGGCGCTGGAGGTCGAGCTTGCTTCTCCTGCAAAGTCTGGAATCTCAACGCGCATATCCGACCAAACATCATCGAGTTGGACCTGCTCGATTTCGACAGTCGAAGACGTGTCTTGCGCGGCTGCGGCACTGACCAGCGCGATGGCCGAGACCGTATAAAAAGGAAGTTTGATCAAATGGGTCATCTCAACTGTCCTGTCTCTGCGGCGCTTAAGATGCTGGCGCGTCTGGATCAGCGCGATATCCGCTATCGCGCGATGGATGCCACTTGTTCGGTGATTGCCGCGATCCGCCATTATAGGTTTCAATCTCAGTCAAGAAGGGTTGGTAGTCGCCCGTTTTGCCATTCGTCGAGATCGCACCGCGTGTGTAGGCGCAAACATCGGCATTCGGTGCGCCATAGAGGTTCGCCATCATCTCGAGTGACGCACGCTCGATTACAGCGCGGATCGCTAATTGAATTGGCTCCTGTGCCCGGGTGCCGGCACCTACGTCAAAAACGTTCCCATTGGCGAAATCAAAGATGCCGAAGGAAAGCTCTCGCCCAATAATTTGCTTTTGATATGAGATGACGTCGAAAACTTCGAGTGTATCGGTTTTAACCAGACGCAAGTCGAGACCGACATTGATGACGAAGAGTTTCGCACCTGCCGTCCCTTTTGGGTCGGTTGCATCCGTGTCCCCAATAAACGCATCCGCACCAACGGACCGGATATTATAGTTCAGCTCTGTGATACCACCGACGAGGTAGAAGTCAGATCCTGGGATCGATCCGGCATGGATTTTGTCGAACTGACCTGGCGCGTCGCCGATCAGTTTGTTGTTCTTATATTTAAGGTCGAGCTCAGCAACCGAGGTGTCAAAGCGCTCAACCAGGACGGCGCCAGCCTTCGCTAAGGCCGACATTGCCATCAAGGACCCGCCTTGGGTGACGCGTCGACCACCTTCAATGTCGGCCTTACCGGTATAATCCAAGATCCGTCCGACGGCGATCCGAGGGGCCCGCACACCAGACTGGCGGGCATAGTGGCCCATGCAAACCAGGCCGGTTGAATATGGTGTCGGGTTTGCGGTGACCGGTGAGCCACCGATCGGTTGGGTATAATTCCCTCCAGGTCCAGCGACGGGTGATATACACCCGGTCATGACGAGGGCCGAACCGAGCGCCGCTGCTGTAGCTTTTACCCGCGCAAGCGAGAGAAGATCTGTGAGACAGGTCATTCGAGATCAAGCTCCCCATTAAGAATGACGGTTTGGTCCCCATTATTGATCTGAGTGGAGTCGATAATGATTGTATTGTTCGATCCGTTTGTAATGACGTTGAGCTGATTGCCGACGGCCGTCCCGCTGCCAATCATTCCCGCTGCGCCATCTGTTTGCCCCCAGCCGGTATAAAGACCGGTGCCGAGCCCGGACCCGCCTTCGATCAGACCGTTGATGATCACGCGATTGCCGAGGCGATCCCGCGAGTACGCTGAAAAGGGTTGGGTCTCCTGCCCGTATCCGTATCCATATGGACGTTCGAATTGAGATACCGAGGACGCCTCCTGGGCATTTGCGGGCAAAGCGCCCAAGTACCTACGAACGGTTTGCATCGGTGGCCTCGCCACACTCGCTGCCGGTTCACTGATCCTCGCCGCTTTGCCCGCAAATGCCCAGGAGGCGTCCTCGGTATCTCAATTCGAA
>JBCBQS010000331.1:0-2485 GCA_039820085.1 Pseudomonadota bacterium | reverse complement strand
CAGAAATTGGCGCGTGTGATCGGATCTGATCGTTCGGCTCGGGCCTTTTCTTCGTCGGAAGCAGGCTCTAGCGCGCTTTCAATCGCGTCCTGAAACGCTTGTTCTTCGGCGCTGAGCTTTGGGGCTGCATCTGTCGTGGCGCAGGAAACGGTCGCAACCAGGGCAATCAATGGCAGTGCATATTTGACAGGTTTGGCTCTGGACATTTAGCAAGCTCCGAGGCTGTTACACACCAGACCATGCCAGAAACCTGGTCAAGACAAGGTTAACAAACCTGGCTTTCACATTAACCCGTATGGATCTTTCATGCCCACTCACGCTGCTCTCATCGCTCAGGCTGACGCCTCCGCACCGATTTACCTCTTCCGTTCAAGCGATTGGACGGACACTGCGGATGTTCCGGACTCTTTAAAGGTGCTTGCTAAGGCACACGGCTTCAAAGCGTCCACCGGTCAATTGGTGATTGCTGCGGCAGCGGATGGCAAGGTTTCGGGGGTTCTATTCGGTGTTGGAGAAGGCAGCGATACACTCGCCGTTGCGGCGCTATCAGCGAAACTTCCGGTGGGCGACTATCACGTCGCTGAACCCGCCGGTTATGCTCTTCCTCATATTGCCGCGGGATGGGCAGATGGGGCGTACCGCTTTGATCGCTACTTGAGCGACCCCGCCACGCCGCCGCGTTTGGTCGTCGGTGAGGATGATGCAGGCGACGCGATGATCCGCGAAGCGGTGGCGATTGACCGGCTGCGCGATCTCGTCAACACGCCGGCAGAAGACATGGGCCCTGCTGAGATCCAAGGCACCATTAGCGACCTGGCAGAGCGCTATGGCGCAACCCTTGAGACGGTGATTGGGGACGCCTTGATCGACCAAAATTACCCGATGGTGCATGCGGTTGGGCGCGCGGGTCCGCAACAACCGCGCATCATGGAACTGACTTGGGGAGATGCTGATAACCCGCATTTGGCCATCGTCGGCAAAGGCGTCGCCTTCGATACTGGCGGGCTCAACCTCAAGACCGGCAATTATATGCGGTTGATGAAGAAAGATATGGGCGGCTCAGCGCATGCGATTGCATTGGCTGAATTGGTCATGGGCGCCAATTTGCCCGTTTTCTTGAAGCTCTACGTCCCGGCGGTCGAAAATTCGATTGCAGGCGATGCGTTCCGACCCGGTGATATTCTATCGAGCCGGAAAGGCCTCAGTGTTGAGATCGACAATACCGATGCCGAGGGCCGTCTCATCTTGGGGGACGCGCTGACGCGCGCGAGCGAGGAAGATCCTGATCTATTGATCGATTTTGCGACGCTCACGGGCGCAGCGCGGGTTGCGCTCGGGCCTGATCTTGCGCCGTATTACACCGATGATGAAACCCTCGCTGGGCAAATCGCGAGCGGGTCAGCAACCAGCGGTGACCCCGCCTGGCGCATGCCGCTTTGGGCGCCTTACAAATCCATGTTGAAAAGCCCGATTGCTGATTTGGTGAACAGTGCCGCAGGCGGCATGGCTGGATCTATCACCGCGGCCATATTTCTAAAGCAATTCGTTGATGCCAAGTCCTGGGTTCACTTGGATGTTTGGGCCTGGAGGGAGGGCAAGTATGGCCGTCCTGCGGGCGGCGCAGCATGCGGCTTGCGCGCGATGTGGGATACCGTGAAAGCCCGCTATCGCTAGCGTTCGTCGCCGATAATGTAACGCGGTCCGACGCCGAGGCGGTAGGCTTTGTCATCGGGATTGTACAATTGGCAGACCTTTAAAGACAGGCATCCGCAGCCAATGCAGCCGTCCAAGCGATCGCGCATGCGCTCCATCATCGCGATCCGCTCATCGAGTGTTTTTCGAAACCTGCGGCTGATCTTGCTCCAGTCTGCTTTGGTTGGCGTCCGCCCTTCGGGCAAACTCGCCATGGTCTCTTTAATTTGCTCGATCGAGAAGCCAATCTGTTGGGCGATGAGAATGAAAGACAAGCGGCGAAGATCAGAGCCTTCATAGCGCCGTTGATTGCCCGCATTTCGATCTGGCGTGATTAAGCCCTTGGTTTCATAGAAGCGAATCGCCGACACGGACAGACCTGTGCGGACCGCCAAATCACCAATAGACAAACCGCGTTTCATGCTCATGAGAAACCTCCCTTGAAGACCTTGACCTAAACTTAGGTTTAGGAATTATAAGCATTTCTCCTGAGCTGAATAAAGGAGAAAATCTATGTCTCAAGCCCGAATAGAACACATCAATTTAACCGTCACTGATCGGCATCGGACAGCGCAAATGCTGGCGGATATCTTTGGATGGCACATCCGCTGGCAGGGCAAATCCGCCTCTGGCGGCGACACCATTCATGTCGGGTCGGACGAAAACAGCTATCTTGCTATCTATACCCGCCCCGAAGGCGCGCCTGGCAAGCCCATAAATGGTCGCTTAAACCATGTCGGTATCTTGGTCGAAGACTTAGACGCCACAGAGCAAAAGGTTGCCGCCGCTGGCT
>JBCBQS010000330.1:0-2504 GCA_039820085.1 Pseudomonadota bacterium | reverse complement strand
ATCGAGCTCGTCGACTCCGCTCCAAAGGTTCTCGGCGAGTTGCATGTACTCTTCTTGAACGGCCTTGAGCTCCGGACTGTCGTCCATCTCGAAGAGCGTGGACTTTTTCAGTCGCGAGCGACGGATGACGTCCAAGTCTGGGAAATGCGCGAGACGCTGAAGCCCCGTTTCGGCATTGTACCGATCGATTTCATCTGTGGCCGAACTGCGATTGGCGATCACGCCGCCCAACCGCACGTCATAATTTTTGGCCTTGGCTTTGATTGCAGCAACGATCCGGTTCATCGCAAAGATGGAGTCGAAGTCATTGGCGGTAACGATCAGCCCGCGATCGGCGTGCTGAAGCGGAGAGGCAAAACCCCCGCAGACCACATCGCCGAGCACATCAAAAATCACGACATCTGTGTCTTCAAGAAGATGGTGTTCTTTTAGCAGTTTAACCGTCTGACCGACGACATAACCGCCGCATCCGGTGCCGGCAGGTGGACCGCCCGCCTCGACGCACATCACGCCGTTAAAGCCCTCAAAGACAAAGTCTTCGGGTCGCAATTCCTCGCTATGGAAGTCGACCGCTTCCAGCGCATCAATGACCGTCGGCGCGAGCCGTTTTGTCAGGGTGAAGGTCGAGTCATGTTTTGGATCGCAGCCAATCTGCAGGACTCTTTTGCCAAGCTTGCTGAACGCGACCGACAGGTTTGACGACGTGGTCGATTTGCCGATGCCGCCCTTTCCGTAGATCGCAAAAACTTTCGCGCCCTCGATTTCAAGGCTTGGGTCGAGAGAGACCTGGACACTGCCTTCGCCATCCGGTTGGTGCGATCGCGCGCCTGCGCGCTCCATGTCTAAGAGGGTCATAGAGTAGCTCCTTCTGGGAACGTTAAGCCTTCAACGCGATCTTCGAGTTCGTCGCCCGCATTGCGGAGCGCTTCGAGAGTCGCTTCATCTGGTTGCCAATAATCACGGTCGCTGGCTTCGAGCAGGCGGCCCGCAAGGCGCGCGCTGGACTTCGGATTCAATTGAGCGAGACGCCGGCGCATCTCTTCGTCCAAGACAAAGGTTTCGCCAATTTTCTGATAGACCCAGGGGTCAACTTGGCCGGTGGTCGCTGACCATCCGAGCGTGTTGGAGACATGCGCCTCAATTTGGCGAACGCCCTCATAGCCATGCCGCAACATGCCCTCATACCATTTCGGGTTGAGGGCGCGGGTTCGGGTTTCAAGTGCGACCTGTTCTTGTAAAGACCGAACACACTCATCCCCGCTGGTTTGATCACCAATGTAAACCGGTGGAGCATTGCCAGTGGCGCTCTTCACCGCTTGCGATATCCCGCCGAGCGTATCGAAGTAGTGATCAATCGTGGTGATCCCGAGATCGACAGACTCAAGATTTTGATACGCCAAATCAACATCTGCGAGAATGCTGTTCAATAGGTCTGGCTGGGCGGTTGGGGCGTTGCTCGCGCCGTAAGCAAAGCATTTGCGCTGAGTATAAGTTTCGGCGAGCTCCTCTTCATCATCCCAGCAGCCGGCATCAATCAGTTGATTGACATTGGACCCATAAGCGCCCTGCGCATTTGAGAACACGCGCAACGCGGCCGTTTCCAGATCGCACTCATGCTTGGCCTGATATGCCAAGGCGTGCGCGCGAATGAAGTTCATATCTTCTGGCTCGTCCGCTTTGGCGGCTTCAAGAGCGGCCTCTGCGATCAATCGCGTTTGCAAGGGTAAGAGATCTCGGAAGATTCCAGACAGCGTCACCACCACATCAATGCGTGGTCGTCCAAGGACGGATAAGGGCACCAATTCTGCGCCCGCGAGCCGTCCATAGGAATCGAGTTTCGGCGTTGCGCCAATGAGCGCTAGGGCCTGAGCAAGCTGGGCGCCCTCGCTTTTGAGATTGTCTGCGCCCCACAGCACCATGGCCACCGTCTCTGGCAATTGGCCTTGATCTGCTTGCAAGCGGTCGAGCAGGACTTTGGCTTGCCGCATCCCATCGCGCACCGCAAACCCGCTCGGCATACGGCAGGGATCGAGCCCGTGAATGTTGCGCCCGGTCGGTAGGATGTCTGGATTACGCAGGAGATCGCCACCTGCGACGGGCTGGATATACCGCCCATCGAGCGACCGCATCAGCGCATCAAGCTCGTGATTGTCACAGAGCTTCTTCTCGATTTGCGCAAGCGCGTGCGCGTCAAACTTACCATCAGGCTGAGCCTCTGCCATCGCTGCCAATAGCTCTAACCGTTCATCCTGGGTCGGTGCTTCACCAGCGACATGCAGACCGTGCGGAATCAGCGTCTGTTCAATCGCGAGCAATTCGCTCCGCAAACGCTCAATAATGATGTCAGCGGGTTCATCATCCGTCAGAATAAAGTCAAGCTGTCGCGCTTGGTCGACAATGTCGGCGAACAGACTGGATTTGAGCGACACATTCGCTGGATCGGTGCTAGACCACCGTGCAATCTCCTCCTGCAAATCGCGCAGCTCATTATATATGTCAGCTTT
>JBCBQS010000329.1:0-2504 GCA_039820085.1 Pseudomonadota bacterium | reverse complement strand
GAGGGGCAAACTGATGTCCATGGCATTGATCTCCTGTGCCGTTGGATTTTGATCATATGTTTACTGGAGCATCATGTGTTGCGTTTGTCCCCGTCAGCGCCAGAGGCTTTCAGGTAATTGGTGGTTGGCCTGCATTCAATGCATGCCCAAGGGGGATACCTGGAAAGGCGCGCGGGCTAGAACCGCTTTGAAATCTGAAGCTGCCAAGATCGCGGCCGTCCCGGGATTTGCACATAACTCAGCAGATCGTCGCCGGTGGCTTGCACCGCGTAGGCATTGTCGGTGAGGTTCGCGCCGATCAAAGACGCGCGCCATCCGGCGGCTGAGTTCAAAGTGACGGACGCGCTAAGGAGGCCATAACCGTCAACCGTGTAGACCCCATCATCGAATGGCAAATCACCAGGCTCATCGAAATCACTTCGCCACGACCAATTGAGGTTTGCTGCGATCGACAAGGACGCACTTATCGGACGCTCATACCTTGCGTTGACGACATAGCTTCGCTCCGGTGCAAATCCGATCGATTGACCTTCTTCTGGCGTCGATAGAAGAGGATCGCCGGGCGCGCCGTCGAAGAAGTTGGTGAGATCGCTTAGCTCGATGACATCGGAGTCGACGATTTCGGTCTCGAGCAACGTCGCGCCGGCGCTGACCTCCAAGCCGTTAATCGCCGGTGGGGCCCATACCAGCTCGAGTTCCGCACCTGAAAACTCAGCATCGCCAAGATTTCCAAGCTTGGTCTGGAGGCCAACTGTTTCATCGAAAACGGTCGTGTAGCCTTGGACGTCTTGATAGTCATAATAGAAGACCGCGCCGTTGACGCGTAATCCCGCGGACGGAAAGAGCAGTTTCGCGCCTGCCTCATAGGCCCAGATCGTTTCTTCGTCATACGGGTCGAGTTCGAAGGCTGAGAGCGCGAAGCCCCCAAAGAAGCCGCCGGATTTGTAGCTGCGGACGATTTTGCCGTAGAGCAGTGCATCATCCGTCAACCGGACGTCCACACCGAGATGGCCGGTCAGAGGCGTGTCTAAGGTGTAGCCGGTATCAACAGGACCCAAAAACACATCGCCGGGGGTCTCAACGAGGATCTGAAATGGATCGCTTTCGATTGGCAACAGGAAGTTCTTCAGGTCCTTGGTTTCTTCGGTATAGCGCAGCGAGCCGTTGACTTTGACCCGTTCGGTCAGGGCATAGCTGCCTTCAGCATAAATCGCCCAATGACGTTCCTCTTGGGTGAAACTCCGTCGTCCGATAACCGGCAAGACCAACACATTATCCCTTAGATCGATGCGCCGATTTTCATCCAAATCGCTTTGCGCGAAAGACAGTCCGGCTTGCCATTCCAACGGTCCATCCGCGCTTGAGATGAGCTGAAATTCCTGATGCAGCATCTCAAACTCGGAGCTGGTCTCTTAGTGCAGGAATACCGAAGGCGACGCGTCGAAGTCATAGACTTGCGCGCCATCAAAGCTCTGGATGGATGTGATCGATCTTAGGGTCATGCCATCCAACGCGTAATCAATATAGAGGTTTGCGCCGGCCCAGGCATTGTCCAATCGATTGATCGGTTGTGTTAGGACTGTCTCACCTTGCGCATCCTGCTGATTGGGCAAAATTCCAAAATCTTCCCCCTCTGTATTCAGCGCCGTGGTCAAATTATACAGAGTCACACACGTATCTGGATTGGGACGACCCATGAGCGCGTCTGAGCAAGGGAGCGTTGTCTCAGGATCATATGGGGCAATGGCGCGACCTAAGATCGTTTCAGATTTATCTTCCCCCACAGAAACTTTGGCCCGCAGCTTTAACCGATCAGATGCTTGAACCGCCAATTGGCCGCGGAGCGCAAACACATCCAAATCTCCGTGCGCGTCGTCTTGCGGTGTCGCCAGGCTATCCTGCCAGCCACCCCCGGTTTGCCACATGCCAGACACGCGAAATGCTGCGGCGCTGTTCACTGAACCGCCAAACGCAGCTTCCAAACCGGCTTGATCCCATCGACCATAGCTTGCTTCGATGAACCCCGACGGGTCCGCGCCAATTTCTGGAAGGACAGGCAGATATCTAACAGCGCCGCCCGTCGTGTTGCGGCCATACAACCCGCTTTGCGGACCTTTGAGCACTTCGATGCGCTCAAGGTCGAAGAGTGGCAGACCGCTCAAAACGTTAGATCCGAGATAGACCTCATCATCGAAGACGGAGGCCGTCGGCGTGTTGTTTGCGTTGAAATCAGCGAGCCCAACGCCCCGAATGACCCATGTGGGCTGACCCGCTCCACGCTCATCGAACAGCTCGACCCCCGGGATAAATTGCGGGACGTCCGAAAGATTTGTCGCGCCCAATTCAGCGAGTGTGTCGCCCGAAAACGTTGAAATGACGATTGGAATATCATTGACGCGTTCGGGGCGGTTTTGCGCCGTTACGATGATCGGCTCTAAGACCGTCTCTGCCGACGCGGTCTCTTCGCTCGCAGCGGAAAGACTGCTTGTGTCTGCTTGCGCATG
>JBCBQS010000328.1:0-2530 GCA_039820085.1 Pseudomonadota bacterium | reverse complement strand
TGACATATTGGGTGCTTGCCCAAAAATTGGGTGTAAACCCAAATTATGAAGGATTGCTATGATTTCCGAGTTTCTCTCACCATTGATCAGCAATTGGCCCAGTGTGTTCCAACTCCTGGCCGTCGCTTCCGTTGTCGCGCTTCTGATATTGCTCCGATATCTTATTTTCGCCGGCGCTGCGTTCGGGGTGGGCATGGCTTTAGAGCGGCTCGCGCCATGGCGGCGGCTCCAGAAACTACCCTTTTCGCGCAAGCAGATACTGCGAGAGATCGGGTACTCAATGTCATCCGTACTGGTTTTTATGAGCGTCGTCGGTGTCATAATCGCGATGAACTCGGCTGGAATGACGCAACTCTACAATGACGCGGAACAGTATGGTTGGGTTTGGTTCTGGGTACAGATTCCCGTTATTCTCCTTGTTCAGGATTGGTATTTTTATTGGATGCATCGAATGGTCCACAAAGCACCGTTTTATGACCGGGTCCACAAAGCCCACCATCTATCGACAAACCCGAGCGCCTTCGCGGCATTCGCATTTCACCCATTGGAGGCGTTTCTGGAGATTGCGATTTTTGTCGTCATAATCGTCGTGATGCCGGTTCATGTCATCGCGCTCATGGTCACGGGGCTTATGTCATTAGCGTACAATGTATACGGTCATTTAGGATATGAAGTGATGCCGCGCGTCATAGCACAGAGCTCTATTGGGTATTGGCTCAACAAGTCGGCTTACCACAACCAGCACCACCGGACCTATCGCTACAATTACGGTCTCTACACGGTTATCTGGGACCGCTTGCACGGAACTTTGCATCCGCAGGCGGATCGACTTTATGATCGTGCAACTCTCAATCCGAATGACGCCTCTTTTGCGACTGAACTCTCTATGGACCAGGAAGCCAATTCTCATGCCCCAACTGTCTGACGCAACGTGTGATCTTTTCGGAATCAAAACGCGTGGTAAGATTCTTGCAACCAGTTTGAAATGTTTCAATGATGACGGGTTTGATCGGGTATCAACAGCGCAGCTCGCTGAGAACGCGGAAGTTTTGGACGGGACGCTCTGGTATCACTTTAGAGCCAAGAATGACTTGGTTCTTGCCCACTTGGAACACTTTGAAGCCAGACTGAACGCGCATCTCGCGACCGACATTGCAGACCGACCGGACGCGATCATCGCCGACTTTCTGGAGATCTTCGTCATCCTTTGGGATTTTCGATACTTGTTGCGCGATCCGTTGGCGGTGCTCAATGATGATGATACTGTCCGCGTGCGTCTGAAGGAAACTCTGCAAGTCATTGAAGAGAGCGCTGAGGCCCGCATCCGGAAGTCTGCGCAAGCCGGATACATTGACCTGGGGAATAGCGATGCACGTTCGCTGGCAGTCTCCTGCACCCTTATCGGTCGGTACTGGTTTGACTATGCCCGCGTGAGATATTCCGATGAGACTGATCATCTGAATTTGCGATTGGGGTGCACAGCGCAAATGCTCGCAGTTTTACAACCTTATTTCACGAAGACGGCGCACGAACTAATGGCAAATTTCAAAGCCGAGCGGTCGCGCGCAACATAGTATTGGCCATTTGCCGCTTGGCGAACAAAATTGGATGCGATCGCGTAAAGTCTAACCGGATTCGGATATTTATTCACTGGGGTCGCTTCCGACCTCATTCGAGCTCTGAGATCATCAAGAACGGGTGATATCAGGTCATGGTCAATCTGATAGATCGGTATGGGGCAACACGATTCAATAATTCGCTGAGCTTCAATTGTCCTCAAGGAACTTTCGCGGCGCGGCTACTGATATTGCGAATGGTAACACCGACCAAGCGATCAACACAGCATAATAGGTTAGAGGTGAAATTAGCCCCCACCAAGTGGAAGCCATCATGCCGACGCCCATAATGATATGCGCCAAGGTCGCCCAAACGATACTTAGTAAAAGAACCGCCCGCCGCGCCGGGATGCGTACGTAAGCCAACATCGCGAGTGGGACGAAAACCAAAATCGAGGTCAATAATCCTGGATTGTAACTCAGCGTTAAAACGCCGCCAAGGATGTGAACGAGAGCATTTATAATAACGATCGACGCTAACGCAAAGGTGGGAAAAACCCGTTGAGGCGCCTGCCAAATCGCGATTATCGCGACCAACCAAACTAAGGATGTATTGATTACGAAAATCGCCTCCGCCGTTAGAGGTCCATTTTGATCGGGAGAGGATGATAATACGCTTTGAACCAATGAGTTGATGCTACCCTGAAACGCATACTCATTGCCGAATAGATCGATCCAGTGTTCTTCAAACTGATGAATGAGATAGGCGCCGAACAGTAAAAGACCGAAGAATTTCGGGGCTCGAAAGCTCTCTTCAGTTCCTCGCTCCTGAAACGTCACCGCTATAAAAAATAGCATAGGCAGCAAAAAACTGCCGAGTTTCATCCAATGCTTTACGAGAAACGGTGTTTGACCCATCGGGATCCACAAAAAGGCAAAAATGATTGAAATCGTGATTCCTTCGATTGCCTTTT
>JBCBQS010000327.1:248-2540 GCA_039820085.1 Pseudomonadota bacterium | reverse complement strand
TCGATGAATTTGTAATCGCTCATCTCTTACCTCTCCCGGGCGCGACGCTTACGCGCCTGCCGTGAACCAGATTTTCAGCACCGACAGAATAGTCGCTGCGGCCAAAGCGATGACGGCAAACGTGTTCAAAATGAGCAAGGCCTGCCGCGTGCCGCTTTTGGCGATATAATCTTCAATTACCACCTGAATGCCTAAGCGCATGTGATAAAGCGCCGCAGAAAGTGTCAAAATCAGCAAAATTGCATTTACCGGTTGCGCCGCCCAGGCCAGCGCACCCTCATAGCCTGCTTTGCACGCAACGATGATCGAATAAAGGAACCAAGGAACCAGGAAAATCAGCGCCAAAGCGGTCACGCGCTGGCGAATATGATGCTGTGTCCCTGCCCCTGCTGAGCCGAGGCCGCGAACGGTTTTAGCACTTGTCGTCATATTGGCGCTCCTAGAAGAATGATGCGAGCGACCAGATGACCGCAGCGCCGAGGATCGCAAAGGCGAAATTGAACATGGACCAGAGGCTGGCGAGCCCAGGATTGAAGCCAATCATTGGGCCATCCCAAATCAAATGACGTAGCCCATTGGCAAAGTGATACAGCACGGCCATCGACCACAGAAAGAGGAGGATCTGGCCTGGCAGGCTGAAGGCAATCATTTCCACAAATGCATAAGCTTCCGGCCCCGTCGCAAGCGCGATCAACCAAGCTCCGATGAGGAATGCGCCGCCATACAGCCCCACCCCAGAGACGCGGTGGAAGATTGATCCGGCCATGGTCCAGTGCCATTTCCAAATCTGCAAATGTGGCGAAAGCGGGCGTGGGTCTGCCCGTCCTGGTCCTGCCATATTGAGTCTCCAATGCAAATATCTTTGCTTTTGCGCTGTTCATAAGCGCGGCGAATGACGTGTCAACGCGGCGGCTGGTCCGACTTTGGTCACATCTGGTTGTGTCGCAGCGTCAGGGTTTAGACGGACCGAAACCCCGTTGCGTTAACATGCGTTAGGACTAGAAACTCAAATGGTTTCAATTCGGTGATCGTATGCTCAAACCGACCAGTTTCATTGCGCTAATCGCAAGCCTGAGCCTGCTTGTCGCGCCATCATGCTTGGCGCAGACATTCGAGCAATTGATCGAGCAGTACGAGGCGTTTGACGAGGCGGGAAGCCCGCAAGCGCAGGCGGATGCGAACGATCAAGAGGTGCGCGTCTGGTCTAATGTGAGGCGAGCTTTTGACCGGGCGCGAGCCGAAGAGGCCCGCCTCATGGTCGCGGCTTTAGAGGATTTGGACACCCCTGCCCCAAGCCCGGAACTCGAGATCCTAAAGCATTTGCTCTCTGGCCCGATTGATCACTACGAATCAGACCTTGCCCGCGTGCCGATGAGCGGGGATTGGGGGTTTTTCGCGGAAGCGCCTTACACAGCGTTGAGTTATCGAATCACCACGCGCGAAAAAGCCGAGGCTTGGATTGCGCGCCTCGATGACCTGCCGCGATACTTTAATGAGCATATCGCCAATATGCGCCGCGGGATCGACACTGGTTGGACCCAACACGGTGACCCGCTCGCAACGTCCATGGCTCAGATTCGCGGAACCATTGTTGATGACCCAAGGACGAGCGCCCTTTTCGTTCCGTTTGTGTCACTGAGCGCATCTGACCTGCCCCCGGAAGAGATCGCGGCCCTCGAATCGGATGGGGCAGCCGCCGTTCAAACCGCGATTGATGCCTATTCCACGGTTTTGGCGTTCTTGGAGACAGAATACGCCCCCACTGCGCGCGAGAACCCAGGGCTGGCATCCCTTGAGGGCGGGCAAGAGGTCTATGCCCGCTTGGTTGCGTGGCACACCGCCGGCGCCGGATACTCCGCTGAGGACATTCACGCCCTCGGCCTCAGCGAAGTGGCTCGAATCCGCGCTGAAATGGATATTGCGATGGCCGATGCTGGATGGGAGGGCAGTTTCGAAGCCTTCATCGAATTTCTTCGAACCGACCCGCAATTCTACGCCCAAACGCCGGAAGAACTGCTCGAAAAAGCCTCCGAAATGAGCAAGCGGCTGGACGCCATCCTGCCGCGTTACTTTGGGCTGTTGCCGAGGCTTCCCTATGGCGTCGAAGCTGTGCCTGCGTCGATTGCGCCGGGATACACAACCGGGCGCTATCTCAGCGGGGATGCCGACGAAGGCGTTGCGGGGCGCTATTGGGTCAATACATATGCGCTTGATCAGCGCCCGCTCTACGAACTCCCCGCCCTCTCCGCCCATGAAGCCGTGCCAGGACACCATCTGCAAATCGCTTTGGCC
>JBCBQS010000327.1:0-238 GCA_039820085.1 Pseudomonadota bacterium | reverse complement strand
CGTCGAGGGATGGGGACTTTATGCCGAGAAGCTCGCGGGCGAAGCAGGGTTCTACCGCACGCCCAACGAGCGGTTTGGACAATTGTCTTACGAGATGTGGCGCGCGTGTCGTCTGGTGGTCGATACCGGCCTGCACCATTATGGCTGGACGCGCGAACAGGCTGAAACCTGTTTTAAAGAGAACACTGCGCTCGCCCCACTGAACATAGAGACCGAAGTCACCCGTTACATTGGCGAC
>JBCBQS010000326.1:0-2556 GCA_039820085.1 Pseudomonadota bacterium | reverse complement strand
GAACGACCATTTCGGTCTCCAAGCCAAACACCCCACGCACATCGATTTTTTCCGTTGGTTCCATCCCTTGAAGGGCGTCGCTATCGCTCATAACGGTCATAACGGTCGTCTTTCATCCATGTTTCAGATTGGTCACCTATCACAACCGCGCCGCGCGCCAAGTGTGACATTGGGGGAAGCGCTGTGTTTATCCGATCTGACTCTGGCCATATCGCAAGAGAGCGCCTAGAGCGGATCCGAGCAAAATGATAAAAAAGAGGTGCTTATGCCATCCGTTCAAGCCAATGGAATCGAAATCACGTATCAGTCGCATGGCGAAGTTGGCAGCCCGGTTGTCCTAATGATTATGGGGCTCGGTGGACAGCTCACCATGTGGCCAGACAAACTCGTCGAAGACCTAGTGGCCGCAGGCTATCGCGTGATTTTATTCGACAATCGCGACATCGGCCTTTCGCATCATCATAAGGGGGAAAAGCCGCCAAGCATTCTGCGCCAAATGCTCCTGCGCCGGATCGGGATTAAGCTGAAGACCCCGTATACGCTGCAGGATATGGCGGATGACACAATCGGCTTGATCCATGCGCTCGAATTAGAGCGCGTTCATCTGGTCGGTATTTCGATGGGCGGGATGATCGGTCAGCATGTCGCGGCGCTGGCTCCAGATCGTGTCGCAAGCTTGACCGCGATTATGACCACAACCGGCAATCCGAAACTGCCGCGCCCGAGCGGGGATGTCATGAAAGCGATGATCCGGCGCGGCCCTGAACCAACCACGCGTGATGCGATCATCGATCAGTCGGTCGCCACGTTCGGTGTGATTGGGACACCGGGCGAGGACCAAAACACCAATGGCATGCGCGACCGGATCACCCGGTCCTATGATCGCAGCTTCAATCCGGCGGGTGTGCTGCGTCAAATGTCAGCGATTGTGGCTGCCGGCGACTTTCGCAAAATGACCCGCAGCGTGAAAGCACCGACCTTGGTGGTGCATGGCAATGCCGACCCATTGGTGCCAATTGAAGGCGGTCAAGACGTGGCCCGGCTGGTCCGCGGCGCGCGCATGGAAGTCATGGACGGCATGGGCCATGATGTCCCACCGCGCTTTTTGGGTGAGATTACCAAACATATGCTCGACCATTTCGCGGCCACGAAGGTCAATCAAGAGCCCGCATAGGGGCGCGCGTCTGCGAAACGAAAAACGCGCCCTGATCAACAGGACGCGTTTTAAACTTCCGCAAGAGGAGGCGCGATTAGGCCGCGTCTTCTGCTTTTTTCGCGATGTTCTTTTTGATCTTCAGCGCCTTTGGCGACAAGATATCGTCTTTCGCTTTGGCGAGGTACGCATCGAGCCCACCGAGCTTATCGACTGTCCGCAAAGCTTTTGCAGCGATGCGCATTGAGAATTTTTGATCCAGCGCCTCTGAATGCAGGGTCACATTCACCAGGTTTGGCATAAACCGGCGCTTCGTTTTGATATTCGAGTGGCTGACATTGTGTCCAACCATCGGGCCTGTGCCAGTAAGTTCACATACGCGGGACATGGGTCGCTCGCTCATTGTCTAGATTAAAACCGAAGCGCGGCTATTACGCTTCGAACCCGAACGCGTCAAGCACTGACATGAGTCCAAATTTAAGCTCTTCAAAATGGCGCATAATCGGGATTTAAACGAGGCGATACAGTGACACGCTTGTTCAGCCTAGCTTTTGCCACACACATATATATCAAGTGAATATCTTCGATGGACGAGGCCCTGCCATGTTGAAAAAACTGATTGCTGCATCTGCACTTGGATCGTTAACACTGACCAGTGTTTCTGGCGCCGATAGCGCGCTCGTTGAGCCGCACATCCTGGCGATGATCGAGGCCGGTCAACCGATGGAGATGGAGTATAACATCAAGGCCAATGCCTGGGTGCTGATTCTCCCAATTACGGGCAAAGCCAATTTTCGCGTGACCATGAACGAAAATACCTACGCGATTAAGAGTAAGGTGAAGACGACGGGTCTGGCGGATATTCTCGTCAATTATGACCTGGAAATCGCCGCATCTGGTTACACACGCACCGACGGACTGGAAACATACGCGTTTGTCTCTCAAAATCGCGATGGTAAGAAGAACCGGCGCGTTGATCTGAAATATCTCAAAGATGATTTTGAAATGACCGCGACCCCCCGGTTCGGAAATCTTGGCGAACCCCCTGCGACGGTTGAGCAAGCGCTCGATGCCAAAGACCCGGTCACGGCTTTAATCTCGTTTGCGCTTGAGCCGCGCGCTGAAGGCGAAGACCCGTGTGGTGGACCCTTGAAGATTTTTGACGGGCGTCAGCTGACCCACCTTCATCTCACCAATCACGGCATGACGAACGTGAAATCCGAGGCATGGTCAGGCCAAGCCTATGAATGCCATATCCGAATGGACAAGGTCGCAGGCTATAAAGCCGGCGAATCTGACAAGGATAATTTATCAGGAATTGATGGGCCAATCACGGCATGACGAACGTGAAATCCGAGGCATGGTCAGGCCAAGCCTATGAATGCCATATCCGAATGGACAAG
>JBCBQS010000325.1:0-2564 GCA_039820085.1 Pseudomonadota bacterium | reverse complement strand
CCGAAGAAGAAAGCTCCGCTCCGCAAGACGAAGAAACCGAAACGCGTTTTTCTGGGTGGATGTATGCCTCTTCTCCGGGCCTAAATGCGCTTGAGCATCCGGTTTACGACATTTGGGTGATCGCTTGCAGCGAAGTAGATCCAGCTGTGCTCAATCCTCTGCCGCCAATCGAATAGAAGTCGCCTTCAACGCGCAAGGCCTGCCAAAGCCGCCCGCGAAATGTGTCACGCGTGATTTCTTCGAGGCCGAATTGCTCCAGATGCGGGTTGTGAAACTGCGCATCAAGCAACGTGTAACCCCCATGGATGAGCCGTCCAACCAGGTGGACCAGAGCAATTTTTGACGCGTCGGTCGCGCGCGAAAACATACTTTCCCCAAAGAACGCCCCGCCAAGTGCGACGCCGTACAGCCCGCCCACCAGAGCGCCTTCTGGATCCCAACACTCGATGCTGTGCGCATAACCTTCTCGGTGAAGCGCGCCATACAGATTGAGAATGGCGTCATTGATCCACGTCGCGGGACGGGTTGGATGGGGTTCTGCGCAGGCTTCAATCACCCGATTAAAAGCTGTATCAGCGGTGACGCGAAACGGGTCTTTTCGAACGGTTTTTCGCAATCGGTTCGGGACATGAAACCGGTCGAGTGGAAGCACACCGCGCATGTCCGGATCCATCAAAAAGAGCCGCATATCTTCGCGCGAATCCGCCATGGGAAACACCCCGCGGCGATAGCAGTTTAGAAGATCCGAGGTGTCGAACCGGTCAGACATGGCCACAGTCTACTTCAGACCGAGGAAACGCTCCAGCCAGTGAATATCATAATTTCCGTCAATGACATCTGGCGCTTCGACCAGCTTACGGTGCAGAGGCAAGGTCGTGTCAACGCCGCCCACCACCATTTCGTCGAGTGCACGGCGTAGGCGCATGATGCACTCGTTTCGGGTCCGTCCATGGACGATCAGTTTTGCAATCATGCTGTCATAATGTGGCGGGATCTTATAGCCGGCATAGACCGCGCTATCCAAACGGACATCGGGCCCACCAGGGGCGTGGAAATCGGTGATCTTACCGGGTGACGGAACGAAGGTTTCATGGTGTTCAGCGTTGATCCGACACTCGATCGCATGGCCCACTAACATTACGTCTTCTTGGGTAAATGAGAGTTTCTTGCCGTCGGCAACTCGGATTTGCTCGCGAATGAGGTCGATCCCGGTAATCATCTCGGTCACCGGGTGCTCCACCTGAATCCTTGTGTTCATCTCAATGAAGTAGAAGTTCCCATCTTCGTAGAGGAACTCCATCGTGCCAGCGCCGCGATAGCCCATTTTCTTGACCGCTTTGGCGACGATCATGCCGATCTCTTCGCGTTGGGCTTGGTTCAAGGCGGGCGAGGGGGCCTCTTCAAAGACCTTTTGGTGGCGGCGTTGCAAAGAGCAATCGCGTTCCCAGAGGTGACAGACATTGCCATGCGTATCGGCGATGAGTTGGATCTCGATGTGGCGCGGCTTACCAAGATACTTCTCGAGATAGACGGCGTCATCGCCAAAGGCCGCTTTCGCTTCGGTCTTGGCAGATTTGATCGCGGTTTCGAGGTCTTTCTCGGTTTCAGCCACCCGCATACCGCGTCCACCGCCGCCAGCAGCCGCTTTTACAAGAACTGGATAGCCAATTTTCTTCGCGACCTTTTTGGCTTCGCTGATCGACGACACCCCACCTTCCGAACCCGGAACAACCGGCACGCCAGCATCGATCATGGTTTGTTTTGCGGTAATCTTGTCGCCCATTGTGCGGATATGATCCGCCGTGGGTCCGATAAAGACCAGATCGTGCGCTTCGACCATGTCCGCGAATTGAGCGTTCTCAGATAAGAAGCCATAGCCGGGGTGGACGGCGTCTGCGCCTGTAATCTCAGCCGCCGCGATGATCTGCGATTTTTTCAGATAGCTTTTCGCGCTCGGAGCGGGGCCGATACAAACGCTTTCATCTGCGAGTCGAACGGCCATGGCGTCGCGATCGGCCTCTGAATGAACAGCGACTGTGGCAATGCCCATCTCTTTGCAGGCGCGGTGGATGCGTAAAGCGATCTCGCCGCGATTGGCGATAAGTACTTTTTCAATCATCGTTCGGTGTCCTTATTCGACAACGATCAGCGGCTCACCAAACTCAACAGGTTGCGAGTCAGCGACCAAAATCTCTTTCACTGTGCCAGCAGCATCGGCGGTCACCGGATTGAACGTTTTCATCGCCTCAATCAGCATCAGCGTGTCGCCTTGTTTGACTTTGTCGCCGACCGAAACGAAGGCTTTCGCGCCAGGTTCTGGAGACAAATAGACCGTGCCGACCATTGGGCTGGTAATCGCATTGCTTGGTGCTGCCGCTGGGGCGCTTGCTGGAGCGGCGGCTGGCGCGGGTGCCGCGGCAGGCGCTGCGACGGGGGCGGGCGCAGCGGCCGGAGCGTGAACGATGGTTGGCGCGGCAGGGGCCATCGACGTCGCTTTGCTGACGCGAATGCGCAAGCCCTCATGTTCGACTTCGACTTCTCCCAAGTCGGCTTCGCGCAGAATC
>JBCBQS010000324.1:0-2575 GCA_039820085.1 Pseudomonadota bacterium | reverse complement strand
GATCTGATTGGTGAGGGCGCTTGCGAGCCTTGTAGGCTTGAGCAGATCGATCTCCATCGCAGCTGGCTCGAGGAGCAAATCGAGCGGCTCACCACATCCCGCCTTACGCCTGTTGGATGATAGATTTTGGGCTGCAGCATGTCCGACGCATGAGTTTCCCCGCGTCGGCCTCTCAGCAGCAAATGTCCTCCCAGACTTGAGCAGCATGCTGCAGCCCACCCCTTAAAAGGACCGATAAAATGAATTCTAGTCTCGTGCCAAATCGAACATTGGTTGATCTTGGGTCCGGTGCTCAAGTTGCAATGTTTGGCTTTCGGTCTTGTGCGTTTGGGCGCACAAAATGCTGTTGCCTGCTCAGTATGTTCAAAGATTTTTTCGGCGACGAGTCGGGCGGGCGGATTTTAGGTCGCTTCATGCGCTTGGCCGAATGCCTTGGAAATAATGGGTTGCGTCAATTGGATCTCACCGTACCGAATGCGATCAGCTTCACGCATGACGAAGCCTCGATTTTAAGCGCGCTTTCGGCGATGCAGCACGGGGCCTATGCGCAATCTCGCGCCCATCTGACCTGGCTCTTGGCGCGGTCGCCCCGCAGCGAAGAAATGAATGTCATTTCGGACATTGCGCACGCCTTTTCCTCCCGCGACCTGGTCATCGACAGCCCGGAGTTTCAACCGGCCATATCTCGACCAAGAACGGGCGAGGCACCGCAGCTCGCACTGGTGCAAAATGTCTAATCCCGTGACGACCCTCGACCGCGAACCGCCCTCAAGCGCGCGCCATCCGGACGCCGCTTACCTGTTGATGACCTTTGCTGTGATCCGGCGAGAGCGCCTGTCTCCCTCTTTTATCAGAATTACATTCGCGCAGTGTGAGGGTCAGGACTTTACCAGTTGGGGCGCCGATCAGCGGGTTAAATTATACTTGCCGCCACCCGGGCAAACCGCGCCGTTACTGCCCTTAACGGGCTGGAACGCGGAATGGCAAAAGCTTGCCGAAACAGATCGACCGGCAAGACGGTCATACACGGTCCGAAACATTCGTGCCGATGCCAATGAGTTGGACATTGATTTTGTTGATCATGGCGTTGAAGGGCCGGCCTCTGCTTGGGCGTTTCATGCGAAAGTCGGCGATGTCTTGCAGATCGCAATCCCAAACGGCGGATTTGACGGCAAACCGATCGGCTATGAATGGAAACCCCCGCAGGACGTTAAGCGGCTTTTGATTATGGGAGACGAAACCGCGCTTCCCGCAATCTCAAACATTATGGCCGACGTGCCAGCGTCCGTCACCTCGATTGATTGCTTTGTCGAGATTCCAAGGTCGGGCGATGATGCGGCCGCGGGCGATATGGCCAGCCAAATCACCTGGCTGCCAAGGGACGGGGATATGCCCGGAACCAAGCTGAAACAAGCTCTCAGCTATTCGCAGATGCCGGAATTGGCGCGGTTAAAACAGTTGCACGGACTAGACAAATCTGTCGCGCCGAATGAACGGATGTGGGACCCCGCGCGAGACACTGAAGGTCCGTTCTACGCCTGGGTCGCCGCAGAAGGAAACGCGGTTAAGTTCATTCGTCATGCTTTGATGAAGGATTGCGGCCTGCCGAAGGGCGCGGTTTCAACCATGGGCTATTGGTATTTTGGGCGCCCGTTCCATTGATCTTAAGCGCGTGTGCCGGTCACGATGTGAACGTGCGCATCCATCCAAACCTGACCGTCAATGCGATGCTTCGCAAACAGGGCTGCCAGATCTGACCGGCCGGCCTGCGCCGTGATCTGATCGCTGTCATTGAGAAGTTGTCCGATTGAAAATGCCGACAGGGCGAAGTCTGCGGCTTCGGGCGCATCAAGGCCGCCGCCAAGCGCAATTTTTTCGCGCCAGCTGGTGCTCTCAACCGCATCAAACCCGACGCTTTCGAGCAATGACACAAATGCGTCCGCATCTTGGTATCGAAACGGCCCCGGCGCATCTGGATCGGGTGTCGGCAATACAATATGATCACTGAGAATAGTTCGAATGCTCGACATCCAAGGATTCTCTGCCGGCGGACCCCAAACGGCAAATGCAAATCGGCCAGCCGGTTTGAGCCATGTCGCGATGTTTGCAAAAGCCCGTTCAGGGTCTGGAAAGAACATGATGCCGAAGCGCGAGGTGAGCCGGTCAAAATGTGTTGGCTCCTGCAAGGGCTCGCCTGCATCTGCGACATGGAAATGGATCGGCACGTCGCCATAGGCTTGCTTTGACTTTGCCGCGTCGATCAGCGCCGGAGAAATATCAAACCCTTCCACAGCGCTTCCGGGATAGGCATTGCGGGAAAGCGCGATGCTCGTCTCACCGCCGCCGCAACCAATGTCTGCGATCCGATACGGCGCATCAAGATCCAGGGCGTCTATGAGCGGCGCATTGACCGGTGCCAACATCGCTTCGAGCGGTTGCATCGAGTCGCGCCAAGCTTCACCGCGTTGGGCCGACCAATCTGAAGCAGCAACATTTGCAACCATTTTAAGCTCCGCGTTGGATTTGGTAGACAAGTTTACCGCGAACGCTCTTACTTTCAATTGGGCCCATCGAC
>JBCBQS010000323.1:0-2609 GCA_039820085.1 Pseudomonadota bacterium | reverse complement strand
CCCGCATTTTGAGCAAAACGGGTGGCTGCGATGCCATTCCAGAATGCTGCGCGCGGTCGCTGCGAGGTTCGCCTCCATCGGGCTCAAAGTGCTCGCGGCGGCGCGCATGTCAACGAACTCTCCAGCCCCCTGCAACAAGGAGCCCTCGAGCTTGAATCCACCATCGACATTGACCCCAAAGATTGGCGCATTCGCCCGATCGAGCCCAATAAAGACGTTTTCTTTTACATGTTTGAGCTTGGCATATTCCGGACCGAGCCAGACCATGTTCTTCCCGCTCGGCTCCACTAAAGGACGCCCGTCTTGCATGAGGAAGACCAGCACATTGTCGCTCTGCAGCGCCGCCTCCAACCAAGCTGGATCGGTGCGATAATGTGCCGCCCGATTGATCGGGTTGCTGGCAAGCGGGATATCGTTCGATGTGGTTGATGCAGTCATATCTAGGCCATTAAACGATGCGGGTGAGATGTCCAAGTCTCGGCATCATAAGGGTTTTTCTATTGTCGCACCTGTTTCATGTCGGTGCGGGTGCGCTAGCATCTTGTCAAAGCTGTGCGCAATCGCGATATAGCGGGTGGAGGCTGGCGGTGGACGAGCTCCTCGCCAACCGGGTCAGGTCGGGAACGAAGCAGCCCTAACGAGTTTTCGCTTGGGTCACTGTCCAGTCTCCACTTTCGGCAAAATTTGTGAATTCACATCGCCCGCGTGAGGCTGCGTGCTTGCGGCCACCCCCGAGTCCCTGCCATAAGCCTTAACCATGAGTGATGCGCCCGAAACACCGGAAGAGAGCGAACGCGATGATGCGACCTTCTCCATGTTTGGAGATGCTGAAATGGGCGCACCGAAAGACGACGGCTACCAAGTCCTTGCGCGTAAGTACCGGCCGCGCTTGTTCTCAGATTTAATCGGTCAGGAGGCGATGGTCCGAACGCTCACCAACGCGTTCGAAACCGGCCGCGTCGCGCATGCGTTCATGCTGACAGGTGTTCGAGGGGTCGGCAAGACAACCACCGCGCGGTTGCTGGCACGGGCGCTCAATTATGTGCGCGACGATCATGACGCCCCAAGCATGACCCTAGATCCGCCTGGCGACTTTTGTGCGGCGATTATGGCTGGCAATCACCCGGATGTGCTTGAGCTCGATGCCGCGTCGCGAACCGGCGTCGCTGATATGCGCGATCTCTTGGATGGGGTGCGCTATTCCCCCGTCTCGGCGCGCTACAAAGTTTATATCATCGATGAAGTGCACATGCTTTCAACGGCGTCGTTCAATGCGCTTTTGAAAACGCTTGAGGAACCCCCGCCGCACGTCAAATTCATCTTTGCGACCACCGAAATCCGAAAAGTCCCGATCACGGTGCTGTCACGCTGTCAGCGATTTGATCTCAAACGGCTGGAGAGCGAAGCCTTATCTGTGCACCTGGCAAAAATCGCCGAAAAGGAAGCGGCCAACGTCTCCGAAGAAGGCTTGGCCTTGATCGCCCGTGCCGCCGAAGGGTCCGTGCGCGATGGATTGTCGATCCTCGATCAAGCCATCGTTCAGGCTCTGGACGGCGATCAAGTCACCGGCGAGCGGGTTCGCGACATGCTTGGGCTTGGCGATCGTCTGAGACTGTTAGATGCGTTCGAGTTTGCAATCCAAGGCGAAGCGCAAAAAGCCGTTGAAGAAGTCGCTGAACAGGTCCGCGCTGGCGCCGATCCTTTGGTCATTCTCAAAGACATGCTTGAGATCGCAGCTGACATTGCGACGGTTCAAGCGGCGGGCAACAATTATCGATTGCCCGGCCCCGCGGATTGGACGTCTCGCACGCATCAGCTTGCCAGCACGCTGACCCCGGCGCAGGCGCAGCGCAATTGGCAGATTCTTCTATCTGGCTATCGCGACACGCAAACGGCACCAGAGGCAGACACGGCGCTGCGTATGGTGGTCTTACGCTTGGTGACGGCGGCCCGCCTGCCGAGTCCGGAAGAGGCGGCAAAGCTGTTGAGTGGGGGAGGGGCCACGGGCACCGCGGGAAAGCCTGAGACCGCCCCATCATCGAGCAGCGCGAGCGAACCGGTCGTGCAATTGGTGCAACCCTCTGAAGCCAAAATAGCGAGCTTTCGGGATGTGCTCGACCATCTCGACACGCGCAAAGAGGCACGGCTCTGGGGTGAGGCGAGAAAGTATATTCGCGCCGAAAACTTTCGGCCCGGTCGGCTGATCTGCGCGGTTGATCCAGGGGCCCCGAAGGATCTGTTGCGCCGCCTCACCGATTTCCTCGAATATGAAACCGATATGGACTGGGACGTGCTCCTGTCTGAATCTGCGGTTGAAACCCAAAAAGAAACCGAGACGCGCGAACGCAGTGAACTGCTCGCGGATGCCGCTCAGCATCCTGACATTGCCGCGGCGCTGGCGGCCATTCCAGGTGCAGAAATAGTTGATGTTGAGGACAGTCCAGCCCTTGATCCATCGACCCTGACAGACAATGTCGTGCCTTTGAAACGAAGCTCCAAAAGCTAGGACCGTCCCGATGACAGATATCTCAAAGATCATGCAACAAGCCCAGCAAATGCAGGCAAAGATGCAAGAAGCACAGGCGCAGATCGAAGAGACTGAAGCCGAA
>JBCBQS010000322.1:0-2611 GCA_039820085.1 Pseudomonadota bacterium | reverse complement strand
TTACCGATCACCAGGTTCGTGAAACCCTGCAAATCGTTGATCAAGACGCCGAGGCCGCGGTTTTTGAGATAGCCGACAAGATCCGAGATATCAGAGATGGCCAGTGGATCGATGCCTGTGAACGGCTCATCCAGCAACATGAAGGCTGGGCGCGATGCTAAGGCTCGCGCAATCTCAACCCGGCGACGCTCACCACCCGACAAGCTGGTTGAGGGTTGGCGACGCAGATGGCCAATATGGAGTTCCTCGAGGAGCGAGTCGACTTGGTCCTGGCGCTCGGCTTTGTCTTTTTCGACCAGCTCAACCACTGCCATAATATTCTCTTCGACGGTCATACCGCGAAAAATGCTGGCTTCTTGGGGGAGATATCCGAGCCCGAGGCGCGCCCGCTGATACATTGGCAAGGCTGTCACGTCTGCGCCATCGATATGGATTAAACCATCATCCGCCGCGATGAGACCCATAATCATATAGAAACAGGTGGTTTTCCCCGCGCCGTTTGGGCCCAACAACCCGACGACTTCGCCCCGCTGCAAACTCAGCGAAACATCATGGACAACCTGACGTTTGCCAAATGACTTGGCGAGTCCGGTTGCGACAAGGCCTGCGCCGGTCTGGTCCATATGTTTCAGCTCCCTAGTGACTAGCTGTAAGCTTAACCACTTAAAATAACAGACTTAAAATCCGTTTAGGCCGATAGATGGAATTTTATCGACCGTCGTCGCCCTCTCCAGGGATAATGACCATATTGACCTGGTTGTCACCGCCATCAAGGGTCGTGCGTCCTTCGGCGAGTTCGATCGTCAGTCGTTCACCTTTTGCAACATCTTCGCCGCGAACAAGCACAACATTGCCGGTCATCGTGATCGTATCCGTTGCAGCAACATAGACCCCCAGGTCACCATTCGCTTTCAATTCCGGCGTAACGTAAAAGACGCTTCCCCGCGCCGTCATCGTCCGAATGTCTCCAAAAGCTGACCCGAGCCCCGTCGCTGTGGTGTTGCCAGACCCGCTAAATTCGAGCGTGACAATATCAGACCGCAAGCGCGCATCGCCTTGGGTGATGTCGACATTGTCAATCAAAATCATTTTACGTTCGCGTTCGAGCACTTCAGTGCGGTCCGCATTGACCCGGATTGGACCGCCCTCGCCTGACACTTGCGCCATAGCCAGGGGGCTGGCGACGCATGCCAGGGCCCCAATTGTCGCGATCAGTTTCAATACGCTCATGCTCTACTCTTCGATTTGCGTGGCCTCAGTTTCGTCCCGACCCTCGGGATAGAGCGTGAAATCCACATTTCCGCGAAAGATGACTCGATCTCCTTCGTCTTGAATTTCATACGAGTCTGCGCGCACATCGCCAAGGGGGCCATTACCGCTGAGCGGCTCTAATCCGGCAACCCGTCCTTCTTGAACAAACACGCGGGCGGCCGTCGTCGTAAATTCGTAACCGTCAGCATCGCGCACTTTGACATCCTGAAACAGGTCTAAATGCTCTTCATTCTGGTAAAAGACACCGATCGGCGCGCTGACTTGCGTGCCGCGATCATCAACCAGCCTCGGATTGGTCAGATTGATGACACTCGGATCGGCGCGGCGCCGACGAGCCTCCTGCGCCGTGATGATGTAGGCCTCACCCGATATGTTCCGACCGGTAAAGCGCGCATTGAGCATGGTCACAACTTCATCACCTTGAAGCTGATCAATCTGCTGGCCGGTGCCGCTCAACGTGCTCGCAGCGATTGGTCCGATAATCACACCGGCAGAGATCGCCGCTCCGGCGACAAAAACCATACGTAACATGCCAATAAAATTCGACCGACGTCGGGCTTGCGCCAATGTCATTTGGCGCTGCGGCGCCCATTGGGCGAGCATCTCAGTGTGTGCGGCGTTCATTTAACTCTACTAGGCACTAAAATTTAGCAAGAACAGGTCTTTGACATGACACTTACGTCACAGTCTTGCAAGCGCGCGCCTAACTATGTGCGAAAATGTCTGTCTCGTCCCACCCGAGCAAATCAAGATCAGCGCGAACGGGTAGGAACTTGAAGCAGGCCTCAGCCAGCTCTAGCCGGCCTTCGCGCTCCAACATCGCGAGTAGGCCGTCGCGAATTTCATGCAAGTGTAAGACATCGCTCGCGGCGTACTGAAGTTGTTGATCCGTCAGTTCAGCCGCGCCCCAGTCAGACGATTGCTGAGACTTATCCATATTCGCCCCAATTAACTCGCGGGTCACATCTTTGAGCCCATGACGATCTGTATATGTTCGCGCCAGTTTCGACGCGATTTTCGTGCACCAAACCGGGGCGCAGCGAACACCGAGCCACTTTTTCATCATTGCCAAGTCAAAGCGGGCAAAGTGAAAGATTTTCAGCACAGTCTCGTCTGCGAGAAGCGCTTTGAGATTGAATCCGGTGCGCGATGCGCTGTGTGTGGTGCAGATTTCCGCTAGTGACGGACACGCGCATGTCGTGCAGCTTCAGCGCGACTATGACTGCCCCAATCTCAAAGCGCTTCTCGCAGACGAGACTGTGCTGAAAATCTTTCACCGAGCCACTTTTTCATCATTGCCAAGTCAAAGCGGGCAAAGTGAAAGATTTTCAGCACAGTC
>JBCBQS010000321.1:0-2616 GCA_039820085.1 Pseudomonadota bacterium | reverse complement strand
CAGCATTTGCAGAGAGTGCGATCATTGATCCAGCCGTCAACGCGACTGCTGCAAATGCTGCACCGGTGAGTGGGGAAGCTGCTCCGATCTTTGTCGATTATCAGACCAGCACAGGCGAAGAAATCTCTCTGGGGGATTTCGACGGAAAGACGGTTGTTCTCGAATGGACCAATCATGATTGTCCATTCGTAGTGAAACACTATGCCGAGCCGGTAAGTAATATGCAGACTTTGCAGTCCGGCGCGACCGAAGACGATATCGTTTGGATTCAAGTCATTTCATCTGCACCTGGGAAACAGGGCTACCTCGAAGCTGAGGCAGCCATTGCAAAGAATGCCGAGCGAAGTTCAGCGCCGACCTACACGATCCTTGATCCGGAAGGCGATCTTGGCCGCGCTTATAATGCGAAAACCACACCGCATATGTATGTCATCACAGGCGAAGGCGATCTTGCCTATCAAGGCGCGATTGACTCCATTCGTTCAACAAAAGTCGATGATATCGCGGTTGCAACGAACTATGTCACGGCAGCGCTCACGGCGGTGGCCGATGGCGCCATGCCCGAGGTGACGAGCTCTGCGCCCTATGGCTGCTCAATCAAGTATCAATAAACGCGTAAAAATAGGCCGGGGTCTGCAGCGTCGTTCTGCAGACCCCGATTTATTGCGAATTACACTATTTGAAACTTGCCCTGCATTTTTGTTAGAATATAACGTCGTCGTGGCGTGATTCCACGATATTTGGGGGGTGGTTTGCAGGGTATCGATCAGCATTTGGGGCAAAGGATTGCTGAGGCGCGGCATATGGCAGGCATAAATTGCCATCAACTCGCAACGGGTCTCGGTATCTCAGTAGACAGGCTCACTCGCTTTGAAACCGGGCAAGACCACATCCCAGCCCTGTGCGTTGCCCAATGCGCACGGTTGCTAAATCAACCGCTCAAATGGTTCTTCGACGGTCTGCCTGGGCAATACGTTTTCGACAATTTAGAGAAGCCGGACCGTATCCGGCTGGTCAAATAGTCCGAGACTAATGCCGACCGTCCGGCGCGAACACAGGTCGCATTTTCCTTACATACATATCGGCTTTGACGACCCCATTGCGCTTTTGCTTAACTGGCAAAAAGAAACCGGGAGGAGTTCAGTATGGTACGCGTTGGAATCGCAGGCATTTTTCTATCTGTGAGCATGAGTATCGGGGGTGCGCACGCGCAAGACGCGCCAACAGAGGCGCAAATGACCATCGGAAACGGTGAAGCCAATGCGATCGAGATGTCGGGATTGACGCGCATTGAAGGCCAATCCCAATATTCGCTCGCGCGAGTTGATGGCGATGATGTTAGCGCATTTCGCGGCAGCTCAACCGCGCTGCAATTCTCAGAAGTCACAATCGAAAAATCAGGCTGGATCGTTCTCCATCCGGTGATCAATGGCCGTCCGGACGGCGATATGGTTTCGGGCTTTCAATATGTCAGTGTCGGGACAACGGAGAATGTCGCCATCCAGGTTGATCACCCGGCTGACCCTGGCGATCAGTTTCTCGTTATGTTGCACAGCGATGTTGATGAAGATCGCGTTTTTGACTTCGTTTTCGTTGAAGACGGCATCAATGTCGAAGACCGTGCCGTGTTCGAAGGTAACCGCATGATCGCCCATGTTTTTGCTGTGCCCGAATAAACGAGAACGCGAGGAAATCCGATGAAACTCTCACACGAAACGCCGGCAATAGTCACAGGCGGCGCATCTGGGCTTGGCCGCGCGACCGCGGAAGCATTCGCTGCGGCAGGCGCACCGGTTGCCATTTTCGACATCAATGATGAAGTGGGTGAAGGGGTCGCCAAAGCGATCGGGGGCAGCTTCCATCATGTTGATATTCTTGACGAAGATTCCGTTGTCGCAGGCTTCGATGCGGCGCGGGCTGCGCACGGCCAAGAGCGCATTTGCGTTCATTGTGCCATGGCATCCACGCGGGGTAAGACGCTGGCTTTCGACAAACAAACAGGCGGCTACAAAAAGCTCGATACGGAGACTTATGCCCGGGGGGTTACCGGCGTGCTCGTCGCCTCATTTCGCATCGCCTCGCACGCGGCCCTCGGCATGTCGTCATTGGACCCTATGGAAGATGGTGAGCGCGGATGCATCACGATGACGGCGTCGGTCGCGGCGCAAGACGCTCAAATTGGACAGGTCGTGTATGGGTCCGCCAAAGCGGGCGTGAATGGCTTGGTTTTGCCAATGGCGCGCGATCTAATGAATATTGGGATACGGGTGAATTCGATCATGCCTGGGATTTTTGCGACCCCGCTCATGCTTGGAGCGCCGCAACCGGTCTTGGACAGCTTGGCTGCGTCTGTGCCGTTTCCCAAGCGGCTGGGCAAGCCTGAAGAGTTCGCCTCACTTGCTCTGGAATTGGCAAGAAATGGATATTTCAATGGTCAGTGTTTGCGCTTAGACGGCGCAATCCGAATGGCGCCGCGATAAGCGGCGGTCCCGTCAGTCTTCTTTCGCACCGCTAATTCCGAACGACGAAGAAAAGAAACACACCGACCGCGAATGCAAGACCACCAAGGCCTACAAGCAAGATGCGTGTATTCGGGTCTGACTGTTTCTCTGGATC
>JBCBQS010000320.1:0-2680 GCA_039820085.1 Pseudomonadota bacterium | reverse complement strand
ATAGGCTTGGACCAATTCGATTGCGTCGAGTGTTTCCGCTGCCTCTGCACCTGCTTCCGCCAAGGCCGATTGGGCTTGGTTCGATAATCCTCGGATCATCCGACCGACGACCATTATTGGAACAATTGCCAGCGGAATAATGACCAATAAAGCTAAACCTAGCGGCCAATTTACCAGCAGCATCGCGATGAGCGCACCCGTAGTATTAAGCAAGGTGCGCGTCGCGAGCGAGGCTGATGAGCCAAGGAAATTCTCGATCAATGAGATATCTGCCGTAAGCCGCGAGACCGCTTCGCCGGATCGCATTTTGCCGTGAAAACGTGGGCTTAAAGCGAGCATGTGGCCATATAGATCGCGCCGCAAATCAGCGGCGATACGCTCGCCAAAACGCGATACGAAGTAAAACCGCAAAGCACTCACGCCGCCAAGCGCCACAGCCGCCACAAACACCAAAAAGAAATTGCGGTTGATTGCGGCGATCATCCCTTCAGTATCGACATTTCCCGAAAAGCCGGCATCGACGGCGCCGCCAAACAATAAGGGTATCGTTAAAGAGATGACGGTGCCGAGCAGAAGGAAAATCGCAGCCGCCGCGACCGTAAGCTTATGCTGACGCGCATAAGGCCTCAGCATAGCCAGCGATTTGACGCTCCGCCCCTTGGTCCGGTCATTCGCTGCCGCGGACGAGGGCGTCGCCGCGCGGCGGTCAATTTCGATTGTGTTGGTCTCTAGAACCATTCGACTGGGCCGCCCTGATAACGAATTGCGCGGGGAACGTCGCACTGAAGTAGTTACGATGGAGGCGGAAGACTACCCCCGACACCATACCCTCACACTTCTGCGCACGAACAGAACTGATTCAGGCGAACTCGGTTTCTGTTTAATTTCGGCTTTTGCTCAAAAAGCCGAACGGGCGTTCGGTTCGCGGTCGACATCACGTGCGGACTAATCCGAGCTTTCTTGCGGTCGCCAGACCTGCGCTTCCGTCCAGTCAAGGTCTGCGAACTCTTGTGCGCGGAGGTGGGCTTCTTCTGCAGAGAAAAATTCATCGAGTTGAGGGGGTTCGACGCTCGTGCCGCTCATCATGGCATGAGCCTGTCCACGATGGTGAATCTGGTGCTGAAACAGATGCAGAAGCAGCCGGTCTAAGCGCTCACGCTGAACGCGATCTTCGCGGTGAATTTCGACCAAACGTCCCAGCTCAGCGGGCTTTGTGTTCTCAGCCATTGCGATGAGACGCCGATCAACTTTGCGCTGTTCAATCTGAAGCACCCGGACGGTGGCGCAAGGCTCAGAGTCGGACCCAGCGGATGGACCGCGCGCGCGGCCCTCGATTGCGTCCAAATAGAAGCGATCGATGATCAGATTGTGATTAAGCGTGGCCCGAATGCTGCCGAAAAAGCCTGTTCTGGGCTCAGTGAATTCATCGTGTGACAGCTGGCCGCAAGCCTTTAGCAGGCGGTGATTGGCCCAGGCATTATTGTAGGCCATGCTGCGATAGATAAGGAACGCGTCCATTGGGTCTTCCGCTAGGTCTGAGAGCGCCGAAACCGAATGATAGTGCCCTCTTCATCCGGCGACAATGCGGTTCCCGTTCTAAGACGAAGGCGCTTGGTTGCGCCTACGCGAGACCTTCGCCGCTAGGCCTCGGATCGTCAGACGCCGCCGCAATGTGTCGCTACCCAGTGCTGTAAGCGGTCGGGTTGTGGAACTCGGATCTCGCCATATCCGGTCTCAATGAGTCCAAGGTCACGCAAGTGTTTAAGCGCGGTGTTGAGTGAGGAGCGAGAGACACCAAGCGCGCGCGCAAGCTCTGTTTGACGATACTCAAACGCATGATCACGACCGGCGGTTTGTAGCATCGTGAATAGAACTTTCGCGGTCCTTTCTCGGATTGGCAGTCGGCGCATCGCATCCATAAACTCAAGAAGGCGATGGCTTCGCACCAGAGATGTGGTCAACAGTGCGCGCGAAATTTGAGGTTGCTCGTCATACAAACGCAGGAACACCGCAGCTGTGATCTGATTGACCTGCGTATCCCCTGTCGCCGTAATATCGTGCGTCCGCGGCAAGTCGGCGAACAAGGTAAACTCGCCAAAGGTCTGCCCAGGACCAAGATGAGACGTGATGACGAATGTGCCATCTGAACCGAACACGCCAACCTGGACGGCACCTGAAACCACAATAGAGATGCCCGGCTTCTGGTCGCCCCGGCTGTGTATCAGTTGCTTGTCTTGATAACGCACAACTGAGCCAGACTTGGCGACGAGCTCGCGGACGTCTTCGGACAAAAGATCCATAAAGCTTGGTGTGTTTCGCGAGAGCCAATCTAACATGATTTGAATTGTACAAAATTGGACATTCTTTCTCAAGTGGACCTGTTACTGCTCACGCAGACGCCAACAGAGCGGTCGAAGGAGGATGTGCAACATGAAACCCGAATTGCTGGTTATTCTCTCCATATTTGTGGGCTTCATTGTCTTGGAGATTGTTTTTACGGGCTTCTTCAGCAAACCGGGTCAAAAGCGATCGGACGCCATCGTTGAAGCCATATCGACGGGCATACTCACCCTTGTGACTCAGCCGCTCGTTGCCGCGGGTGGGTTTGCGATTGCAGCAGTGATCGCGCCATATGCGGCCGGGGTTTTGGAAAGCTGGCCGTTTCTCGCCGTCTTCGCCC
>JBCBQS010000319.1:0-2700 GCA_039820085.1 Pseudomonadota bacterium | reverse complement strand
CATCAATCGTCGATTTCGATGAACTCGATGATGTTGTTGCGGTCAACGATGGCGATGCGATCCTGATGGCGCAGCAGCTTGCATCTCAACTTGGCCTGGCGGTTGGGATCTCCTCGGGTGCCAATTTGATTGGGGCGTTGAAGGTCCAAGATCAACTCGGACCCGGCGCCACTGTGGTGACGATGTTTTGCGATGACAATAAAAAGTATTTATCGACGGATCTTGCGCGCGAAGAACCTGTGAAGCCGGGTTACATATCGCCTTATGTCGACTTTGTTGGGTTTGAGAGCCTGGTTTGCCCACCAATCGATGTCGCAATCCCCGCGGCTGTGGCGGTTTGAGCCGCCATTTGGTCTGCCAATCAAAACCGCTTTCTGAGCTCGACGCGCCAGCCTAGACCGACAGGATCAAGCACATCCTTTTGATACGCTAAAGGCGTCCGGCCGAGGCCGTCTTTGACAGATACGATGTCATCAAGCGCATTGGCGATCCCGATTGTCAGGCGGGTTTCCTCCAGCAAGGCAAAGCGGTCGACGATTTGGTCGGCATAATTAAACTCGTAAGACGCGCTTAGGATCACTCTGAGCGTATCGGAGAATTCAAGCTCATCTGTGGCGGTCGTCAGCGCGGACGCGCTTCTATATTGAGCGCTGCCATAGAAACCCCACCCATTGTTCCATTGATAATAGGTCAAATCGACCAGGTGTCTGGGACGGGCGAGGATTGAGTCGATCGTATCTCCATCGAGTAAGTCGAGTGACCCACCTGACGCGATTGGCCGCAATTCATTTGCAAGTTCCCAGCGGTGAATAAGCGACAAACGCCGACTGCCGGGTCGCCCACTTTTCCGCCGCTTTGCGCCTGGCTTTGGCGGGGCTTTTGCGCGGGTTGGTTTGATCGGAATAGACCAAGACAAACTGGTTCGAAGGGTCTCAGACTCACTTTCGAAAATGTTCGCTGGAGTGCGGTCGAGCAAGGTGATTTCACCTGACGGATTTCGAATGACTTGGTTGAGTCCGATCGCTTCAAGTCCTGGAGCAGGGACCGAAAAAGAGCGAATTTCATTGGTGTCTTTCGAAACAATGTAATTGGTTGAGACTGTCAGGTTTCTTTCGTCCCAAGGCTTCCAAATCACGCCCAATTTTGAGATGTCGCGAGCGGCAACTTGAAGGTCCGAGTTTCCACCATCCACGATGGTCGCGGTTACTGTTTGACCTGTGGTGAGATCGAAGAAGCTGCGATTGGGAGAAAGAGTCTGTGGGAGCGCGAACTCCTGTAATGTCGGCGCGATATCTTCTGTGGCCCATGAATAGGTCAGGGTGACCCCCTCAATTGGCAGCCAACTCGCTGTTACGCCGAAGTCTGACAGGCCACCAAGGTCCGATAGGTCCGACAGACGCCCATCAATCGAGAGTGTTCCGCGGCCCCAACGCTCTTCTTTTACCGGCAGCGGATAGCTGAGCGCGCCTTGAATGTAGGCGGTGTCACGAGAGATAGAGATATCTTCAGTCGAGGATTCAAATGTCTCGCGAGCCACACCGCCGGCACCACTGAGCGTTACCGGGCCATTGCTGGTCTGAAACAGAGCAATATTGGCGTTTGCATCCAGAGTCGTTTCCTGGGTCTTTGTGCTGACCGGTGGGATAACAAAGCCGAATACGCCGCGGTTTTCGACATCGCGGTCCGTTTGAGAATAGCGCCCGAGAATGGACCAAGTGTTGGCGGCAAGCTTGCTGTTAATCGTGACACCAAGATCAAACGTTTCTGATCGACTGAATTGACTGAGCTGGGTGCCGTCAATTGGAGACAAACCCGTTAGAAAGTCAGACTCACTTTGTTCAAACCGCGCTGAAAGAGTCCCGATTGCCTGATCAGGCAGAGCCATCGTTTTCAACCCACTCAGCTCAAACAGTTCAGATGCGGGCAAAAGACTACGCGCATCTCTCGATTGATCGGGCGCGAGCGGAATGATGTCGCGTTCTCGCTCGGTGAGCTGTGAGCTTTCGCTAAGTTTCACTTTGACAGTGGATCGATTATTGCCATCGATGAAGACACGCGACCCGTCGATTGTATTGGACAGTGTACCACCACCCGCAGGTGCTTGGGTGCGCGTATTGATCGGAATAATTTGAAGCTCCGATTTTAGCACAAAATTGATCACGCGCTGATTGGCCGTGAAACCGTAAGCAAGAGAGGCTTCTTCGGGAAGAACTTCGACCCTGGCTAAGCTTTCAACCGGATAATTGTCGAGTTCGCGAAATCCCGAAACGCGTCGTCCATTTATAAGCACAACGGGTGGTTCATTTCGGCGTTGTTTTCCGCTCGAGGTTTCGACTTGGATGATGCTCAACAATTCGGCGATCGATGAAACGCCATATGCCGCAATATCGCTTTCCGTGAGCACCAATTCCGGTTCGTACTCTGACAGAGAGCTTCCTTTGAGGTAGGTTCCGTCAACGACAATTTCTTCCAGAACACGCTCTTCCGATGTGATGTCAGACGCCCCACTTGCGCTGAGCCCGCTGACCTCTGTATCGGCGAGAGAAAGCAGGGGTGCGGTTAGACTGACCGAAGAGCTTAAAAGGCACAGCTTGATCCAATCGCAGTGGACTGGGAGACGAGACGTCTGACCGCGGCTCATGGCATTCCCACAGAGCTGAGCTTGATTGAGATTTGCTTTGCAGTCTCCTCACCGGGGCC
>JBCBQS010000318.1:0-2715 GCA_039820085.1 Pseudomonadota bacterium | reverse complement strand
CATAAAGTCGGGTACCTCGGAGCTATGATTGCTGAACGTCATGGGTTGGACGCCGAGGCCGTGACGGTCTCTGCCGGATCGGCTGAAGCTTTGAGCGCAATGGCGGTCGTCTTCGGCAAAAAAGGCCCAATCATCGCGCCCCGGCTCTCGTTTGATGAGACACTCCTCTATGCCGAACGACTCGGGCTAGCCGAGGTTCAACACGCCCCAATGGCAGAAGACTTAAGCCTTGATCTACCGGCTCTAGAATCCATGGTCACGACGGACACTGGCATGGTTCAAATCTGCAACCCTAACAATCCGACTGGTATATTAGTTGATGCGGCGACGTTGAAGGCTGCTGTCAAGCGGATGTCTCAGAAAACAACCGTCATCGTCGATGAAGCCTATATTGAACTGACCGATGATCCGGAGGCGAACTCATGCGTCGACCTGGTAAAAGCGGGCTATAATGTGATCGTAGCGCGCACATTTTCAAAGCTTTACGGTATGGCGGGTATTCGCGTGGGCTACACGATCTCATCTCCGGAGATGGCAGAAAAAATCCGCGCCGGTTTGATGACGTGGATGTCTGGCGTCAGCATTGCGGCTGCCGTTGGCTGCTACAATGACACGGCTTTCATTGAGGATTCTCGGTCAAAGCTCTTACAAGGGCGCGAGATGGTGACCGAAACGTTGGACGTGCTCGGATTAGACGCGCGTCCATCGCAAGCAAGCTTTGTCTTCTTTAAATCAGGCAAAGACGCAAACACAGTTCAACAAGCCTTTGCCGACCGCGGTATTCTCATCCGCGGTCAATATCTCGACTATAGTGAATGGTCTCGCGTCTCGATGGGGTATCTGGAAGACGTCGAACGGTTTTGCAAAACGCTCCCTGAAATTATCAGCGCATAGGCCGCGCGCGATCTAGTTTTGAACGCTCTCAATAGAGGCCGGGGCTGCGCTTAAACCGAGGGACGCATAAAGCCGGATCGTCGCCGACGCGATATCGGCTTGCGTATCAACCACAGATTCCCGGCTTGAGATTAAATTGCGCTGCGCATCGAGCACGTCAATAAAGCCGGCCAACCCTTCGCGATACAGCGCATCCAATTGCTCATAAGCCGATTGGCTGCGCTCAACCGCTTCACTGAGATCAGCAAGCTGGCTCTGTAAGGCCTCGATCCGCGCCAAGACACTTTCCACCTCAACCAATGCGGCGAGCACCGCAGATTGATAATTGGCGGCCGCTGAGTCGGCACGCGCACGTTGCGCTTCAAGCTCGGCCCGGCGACGTCCAGCATCAAAGATCGGCAGATCAATCACAGCGGATAGGCTTGCTGTCAGAGATTCCGCAGGATTGCCGGACGAAATCGCGCGCCCCGTCAATCGTCCTGGAATTTGGATGGAGGGATAAAGGTCGGCCTCTTCCACGCCAATTAGGGCAAGCTCAACGAGAAAATTGGCTTCTGCGACGCGCAAATCAGGGCGGCGACGCAAGATGTCTCGAGGCAGGCCCACGAGCGGCGTTGACGACAATTGCGGGATCGCGACCGGTCCGTCTTCGTCGAACAAGACGGCGCTTGGAATACGCCCGGTTAATACCGAAAGCGCAAATAAGGCATCGCGTTGGTCCGCAATTAAGCGGCCGCGTTGAGCGCGGGTCCGGGCAAGGTCAGAGGCCGCCCGGTCGACATCTAGCGAAGGCGACAGCCCAGCATCAAACCGTGCACGAACAATTTCCAGGGTTCGGTCCTGCAATTCCAACGACGATTCGAGCAACTCTAAGCGCACACTCGCCTGTTTCAGTTCGACATATTCCAACGCGACGGATTCTGCGACAATGCGCCGAACATCATCAACCTGAAACGCAGCTGCTTGCATGGTTGCCTCAGCCGCTTGGATGCGGCGTTTATTGCGACCCGCAAGATCAGGATCAAAGCCGAACGCCAAGCCGGTCGATCCACTGGCGCTACTATCGGTATCATTGTCGTCAAATTGTGCGCTGAGCTGGGTGTCAACGAACGCATCAAGCGTCGGCAACAAATCAGATTCGCTCGCCCGCAGCAGTGCAATCGTGCGGCGCAAGTTCGCATCCGCCGCAACCAATTGAAAATTATTGTCCAGCGCGTCGACAATAAGGGTGTCGAGTGTCGGATCTGAAAAGCCAATCCACCAATCTGCGTCGCTCGTCTCAGGGGCCAATTCAACTGTGGTCTGAAAGGTTTCGGGTGTAGAGACGTCTGGCGGCGCCAAGTCTGGCCCCACCACACAGGCTGCGCAGATCACGAGCGCGCTGGAAAGCGTTAAGGTCGATTTCATTCTGCTGGCGGGGCCGCTTTACTTGAGCCGGACAAACCAGCGAGCTCTTGCTCTAATTGCCGGCTGGCGCTGATCCGTGGCTTCGAGAAGCGTGCAATCAGATAATAAAGCACCGGCGTTAATAGCAGTGTGAACACCATAGCGACAGCCAAACCGCCAAACACAACCCACCCAATCGACTGGCGAGATTCAGCGCCCGCACCACTCGACAAGATGAGCGGCAACGCGCCCAAAGCCGTTGAGAGGACGGTCATAACGATGGGGCGGGCACGGATGATTGCCGCCTCTTGCGCAGCCTCTTTCACGTCACGCCCTTCGCCGCGCAATTGGTCAGCAAATTCGACCAATAGGATACTGTTTTTCGCCATCAGGCCGATCAACAAGACGAGGCCGATCTGTGAGAAAATATTCAAC
>JBCBQS010000317.1:0-2798 GCA_039820085.1 Pseudomonadota bacterium | reverse complement strand
GTCATTAGCAACTATTGTTGATTGAGCTTCTAACGCAGCTCAAGCGGGTGAAGGCCTCGTCTTTACACGTCCGTCGATCCTATTTCGCCCCCAAAGCCCCCCGCTGAAGAAAGGGTATTTGGTGGAGGCGCCGGGTACCGCCCCCGGGTCCGAACCGCTTATTACACGCGCGTTTATCACCATAGTTCGTGAGAACGAGGACAATATAATCGCGGTTTGACGAAGATAAAAGAGTTTAATCTACGCGGTCGATGCGAACTTCGATGACGCCGTCTGCGCGTTCAAGCGCTGCGAGCTCTGCTTCGAGTGCCGATGATTTAATGATGCGCGTGGTTTCGACGACGGATCCAGTTGCGTCTGCTGTCAGGATGGTCAGGCGCAGCATCCGCTCGGTGCCATCGAGCACACCATCTGCGGCCCGCACCGTCAGCTTGCCGACTTGGAAGACGCCTTTGCCGGTATAGTAGACCGTTTTTCCCGCCAGCGATGCGCCACTAACCAGCAGGCCCGCCGTTGAGGTGACAATACACCCAGACAGCATCAGTGCGGCAAGCGGTGCGAGGAGAATGGATCGGAGCATGTGAGCAGTCCTACAACTTCTACGGTAGAAGATATGACTAGGAGGCCGCCAGTTAAAAGACCGTCAAGGCGCTGAAATGTGCCGCGTTTCGCCCCTTGCTCCGATCTTCAAAACCTGCTCTTTGCCGATTAACGATAAATCTGGTGTTTTGGGAGACCCATATGACGCGTATCACACTAACTGCACTTGCAACTGTTTTCGTTCTAACCGGTTGCGACCAGATCAGGTTGCCTGGAAATTCAACCGCTGACACCCCGGCCGTTGAGGCCGCCGCGGCGCCGACAGCGGAAGAGATTGCCGCCGAAACAGAGCGGCTCAATGCCTGGTTCGAAGAGAAGTATGAAGCGGAGACGCTCGAAAGCCCTATCCAACTTGCCTTCCTTGGGCGCGATGAGCGCCAAGACGAGATTGATGATTTCTCCGAGGCGGCTCTTGAAGCGCGGCTGGCAAGATCGCGTGCCAATGTTGAGGACCTCAAAGCCAATTTTGACTATGATAAATTGACCGCTGACGCGAAAATCTCATACGATCTTTGGGTCTACCAACACGAACGTGCAATGGCCTCGGACGCTTTTCGGTACAACACTTATGTGTTTGATCAGATGCAAGCGATCCACACGTTTTTCCCGCAGCTCATGATCGCCTTTCACCGCGTTCAAGATGGCGAGGATATGGATAATTATCTCGCCCGAATTTCTGGCAGCGCACGCGGGTTGGATCAACTGATCGCAAGCTCGAAGCAGATCGCGGAACGCGGTGTTCGTCCGCCATATTTTGCGTTCGATTCGGTGATCGAAGAGTCGCGTAAGATCATTTCTGGCGCGCCCTTTGATGACAGCGGCGTCGACAGCGATATCTGGGCAGACGCACAAGCGAAGATCGCAAACTTGCTTGAGGGCGGACAAATCGACCAAGCCAAAGCGGACCAACTCACAGCCGATATTCGGACCGCTTTGGTCGAAGATTGGCAGCCCGCTTATGAACGTCTGATCGCGTGGCAAGAGGAAGATAAGGTCAACGCGACCGCCGAGGCGCAAGGGGTGACTCTGCTTCCTGATGGGATCGCATACTATAATGAACGCCTGGCCAACCAGACGACCACCAGCCTCACCGCCGATGAAATTCATGAAATCGGCTTGTCGGAAGTGGCACGGTTGCGCGCTGAAATGGAAACCATTCAAGCTGATTTTGGCTTTGAAGGAACTTTGCCGGAATTCTTCGCCTTCTTGCGCGACACCAAAGATGATGAGCGCCTGTACTATCCAAACACGGATGAGGGGCGCCAAGGCTATATCGATGACGCAACTGCAGCGATCGATGGCATCAAGGATATTCTGCCGGACTATTTCGGCATCTTGCCGAAAGCCGACATGGTGGTGAAGCGCGTTGAAGCTTTCCGTGAACAAGACGGCGCGGCGCAACACTACTTCCCGTCCACACCGGATGGGTCACGCCCGGGCGTTTATTATGCCCACCTGTCAGATATGACGGCCATGCCAAAGCGCGAGCTAGAAGTGATCGCTTATCATGAGGGCTTGCCAGGCCATCATATGCAAATTGCCATTCAGCAAGAACTCGAAGGCGTTCCAACCTTCCGCACCCAAGCGAACTTCACGGCCTATAGCGAAGGGTGGGGGCTTTATTCAGAATGGTTGGCGATTGAGATGCCGGGAACCTATCTTGATCCCCTATCGCGCTTCGGTCGCGCCGGGTCTGAGATTTGGCGCGCCATTCGATTGGTCGTGGATACGGGGCTGCATGCCAAAGGCTGGACCGAGGAAGAAGCGGTGCAATACTTTATGGCCAATTCAGCTGTAACCGAAGCCCAAGCGCGGTCCGAGATCCGGCGCTATCTGGTCCTGCCAGGACAAGCCACCAGCTACAAAGTCGGCATGCTCAAGATGCAAGAGCTGCGGCGCGATGCGGAAGCCGAACTCGGGGACGCGTTTGATATTCGCGCCTTCCACGACACGATCCTTGGTGGCGGCGCAATGCCGCTCGCGATCCTCGAACGCCGGGTCGATGATTGGGTTGCGAGCGTCAAACCGAGCTAATATTTAAGCATGTTTATATAAACCGGATGCAAGTCTACCTTGTATCCAGTTTTACAATTATTCATTCGTATTTATTGGATTTAAATTTATATAGTGGATTCATATACGATTTAATACTGTATGAGCACTTAAGCGCGGGGCGCTAGTACGGGACTCATACAATG
>JBCBQS010000316.1:0-2799 GCA_039820085.1 Pseudomonadota bacterium | reverse complement strand
ATTGCGCCGATTCTCTTCCGGTGTTGGTTTCTCTTTAGTATCCCAGTGCTGTGTGGCCTGTCATACATTTGGGCGGCCTATCCTTCTGCGGCGCTCAGGGAAGCCATCTTCTTCTTTCTTTCCTCGTTTACAGTCGTGATAATCGGTTCTCTGCTGACCGAGCGCCAAGTCCTTCGTGCATTCTTCTTTTGTGCATTGGTTGGAACCGGGCTGGCGTTATCGGAACTCAGCTCCATCCAGGCCCGCGGCGCCAGCGAGTTCCTCGGACAGAAAAACTATTATGCGATGAAAATGATGATTGCGATGATCGCAGCATTTGCCGTTGCGATGAACAGTAAAGAAAATCCGATTTTACGGTTGATTGGGATCGCGACCGTCCCGATCGCCTTTTTTCTGGTGACGGCCGCCAATTCAGCGACATCGCTGGTGCTCGGATCGCTCGCTCTCCTGCTATTGATCTTCGGGCAAGCTATTTGGGTCAATGCGAGGAATGTGCGCGGACTCCGCACAACAATCATCGGCTTCACGGCCGCGATTGCGGCCGCCTCTGCATTAGCCATCATTAGCATTTTTGATATTGCGACGGTCGACGGTGCCCTTGAGCTGATAGGGAGAGATTCAACACTCACCGGACGAACGGCGCTTTGGGATCAAGCACAGCGGACAAGTGCCGAGCACCCAATGTTGGGGGTTGGGGCAGCAAGTTTCTGGCAATACGATGTTGGTGCCGCCCAAAGTCTCGCGCTGAATGATAATCGGGCGGCTGGGACAAAACTCGGCTTCCATAATTCCTATCTGGAAGCGCAGGTCCATCTTGGATGGATCGGTCTCGGATTGCTTTGCGTGCTGGTTGCAATCACCATGTGGAAAGCGATCAGAGGGTTCATCGTCGACGCTACATTCGAGCGAATGTGCTTCTTCGTTGCAGCGCTTGTTATCTTCGGCATGTCGTTCACAGAATCGATCATTTTCGCATACTTCCACCCTGGGGTTTATATCTTTCACTTGGCCGCGATTACGGCAATCGCGACAAGGTATCGAACCAAAAGCGTGGTCGTGAGACTTGTTCCTGAAGCATCCGGTGTGCGAGCTTAAACGGGTCACCCTCGATATGTCAGATACCGTCGAAAACAACTCTAAACCGGACCCATTACGAGGATCCGAATTGGTACGCGAGATGGGGCTTTTTAGCCTGATCGCTGAAGACTTTCGAACACATGAAAAACAGATCACAGCACCCGGGTTCTGGGCAGTGTTCACGTATCGCTGGGGCACATGGGCGCAAACCCTTCGGCCGCGGCCTCTAAAATGGTTTTTCCTCATTTTCTATGTCATCAGCCAGCGTTTCGTGCGCAACTTTTATGGCATTGAAATCGAACGAACGGTTCAAATCGGGCGTCGGTTTCGAGTTGGGCATCAAAGTGCGATCGTCATTCACAAACTCGCGCGCATTGGCGATGATGTGACAGTACGCCAAAATGTGACGTTCGGAATGGGCGCGACTTGGGACGATTCAAATTGGCCGACCATTGGCAGCCGTGTGGAGTTTAGCCCGGGTGCTGTCGTCATTGGCAATATTACCATTGGCGACGATGTCTCTGTGGGTCCGAACTGCGTAATTTCAAAGGATGTTCCGCCCGGGCGCACGCTTTTTGTGCCACCGCCGCGCGCCTTTCCAAAAGACCTTTCGACAGACAATGAAGCGCCGCAAGCCAATCCGCTGCCAAACCCGAAACAGGGGAGTGCGTAAGCGATTTCGCGTTTTCACGGCCGATTGCGCAACGCTAAGGCATTGCGAAGCGAGACGTCATCTTACCAGGGATAACTGACCCAGCGCGGGCGCGCCCCAACTTGTTCCAGAATTCGATTGCTGAGCACATCTGCTAAATCGGTAAGCGTCGGAGAGGCATCAAGGGCCTTGAGCCGCCGCGCATGTTCACGAAAAACCGTGACGCTTTTGTCTTGCATCGAAACCCGCAACAAGCGCCAAAGGTAATGCCGCCGAAACCGCTTCAGCATGGTCTGGCTTTCCGTCGGGCCGAGCCCAGCCGCCCCATACCGATGCAGGAAATGATACCAATCAAACAGATGCAAACGCTTTGGAGCAATCTTAGTTGATGAGACACTCTCTTCATGAAGCCGATTCATCGCTAGAACCTCATGCACGAAGCCAAGCTTCCAATCGCAATAGGTTCTGAGCACCGCATCTGTGTCGAAACCGATTACCGAACTGTCAAAGAAGGGGCCCGATGCAGGGATGGTTTCTCGACGATACATGACGTGCGGGGCGATCACATTACCATTGTGAGTCAAGAACCGCCGTAACGCTTCCCTTCCCTCAAACACAGACTGATCCTGCGGCCAATCACTGTGATGAATCTCGATCCCCATATCGACCTTGCAGGCGACAATCCCAATTGAGCCGTCGCGCGTACCGAGTTTCACAGACTTTTCAATAAAGTCTGGCGTCATCGTATCGTCAGCACAGAGAATTCGGAACCAATCGGCATCTTGTGGCAATTCCTCGACGGCCTTGTTCCAATTGTCGATCTGCGGCAGCAACGTGTCATTGCGAACCACAATGACCGGAACGCGAGCGTCCTCATAGTCTGAAAGAATGTCTGCTGTCCCATCTGTTGAGGCATTGTCGATGACGAGGTGAACGAGATCAGGCCAGGTCTGAGATTGAACGGAGTCCATCGCCTGCCGCAAAAACTCAGCACCATTATAGACAGGTGTGAGAACATACACTTTGTCCGCCATTTACGAAAATCCCCAAGCAGGTCGTTTGATCAAAAT
>JBCBQS010000315.1:0-2816 GCA_039820085.1 Pseudomonadota bacterium | reverse complement strand
ATCAATTGAAAAGAAACAAAATACCGGGAGAATATCATGGCTGATCCAACAACGATTCAATATGCCGATCTGGAAAGCTTAGTTGGGCAAACGCTCGGACCATCTGACTGGTTCGAAGTCGATCAAGGTCGTATCAATACGTTTGCCGATGCGACGGGCGACCATCAGTGGATCCACGTCAATGAAGAGATGGCCAAGCAAATGCTCGGCTCAACCATCGCGCATGGCTATCTGACCTTGTCACTGATCCCAATGTTCGGGCCGCAAGTCCTGCGCGTTGAAGGCGTCAGCCGTGGGATCAATTATGGGGCCAATAAAGTGCGGTTCACCAATATGGTTCCGGTGAACTCAAAGCTTCGAATGACGCAGACCGTTAAAGAGGTGAATGACAAAGCCGGCGGTAAGCAAATGATCTCTGATTGTACTATCGAGATTGACGGCCAAGAGCGCCCTGCCTGCGTCGCAGAGACGATCACCATTCTCTACGGCTAAGTCTGACCTATATCGGGTGGGAATCGAAACGAGAGTCCCACCCCATGTCGTCTTCCATGCAAAAGCTTGAAAAAATCAAACGCACTGATGCGGAGTGGCGTGACCTGCTCACGCCGGACCAATATCGCGTCGGAATCAAAGAAGGCACGGAGCGGGCATTCTCTCCGGGCAATTTCGAGAGTGAAAAACGCGACGGTCTCTATCATTGCGTGGGATGCGACACGCCCTTGTGGTCATCCGAGCACAAATTTGACAGCGGCACGGGGTGGCCGAGCTATTGGCAACCCGTCCGCGACGATGTGATCGAAACCAAAACCGATTTCAAACTGATCTACCCGCGGTCAGAGTGTCACTGCGCCGTCTGCGGTTTACATATGGGCCATGTTTTCAAAGACGGACCACCGCCTACGGGCGAGCGCTGGTGCATCAATGGCGTGGTGCTAAATTTCAGACCGTTCGACATTTAAAATTCGCGACTAGACATCTGAACAGACGCCGCTAGTTTGCCGCTATTCGATAAAAACTGGAGCGGATGATGCGGCCTTCTACCCTTCTCATAGGTGCAGCCAGTCTGGCCATTATGGCTGGATGCAATAGCACCGCAAATCTTGTCACTGACCCTGTAATCGCGGATACCCCGCCCCCTATTGATCAAGCAGAGGATGTTTCTGTGTCGCTCACTCCCCCGATTGCAAAGCGTGAACTTGAAACGATTGAACAAGTCGGTCGGACACGCGTCGATCCATATCATTGGATGAAGGATGATAACTGGCAGCAAGTGATGCAGGACCCAACTGTCTTGCGGGCAGATATCCGCGAATATCTTGAAGCGGAAAATGCGTTCACCACGACCAAACTCGAAGAGCCTCTCGAAGGCTTGAAAGAGGAATTGTTCCAGGAAATGCGCGGCCGCATCAAAGAGGATGACAGCTCGCTTCCCTCGATTGATGGGCCATATGCGTATCTCACGAAGTATCGGACCGGCGGTGAATACCCGATCATTGCCCGCAAACCCGCTGCAGATATCTATAATGAAGACGCCGAGGTCGAAATCCTGCTGGATGGCGACGAGATGGGCAAAGACAAAGCCTATTTCGCTTTTAATACTGTCGCCCAAAGCCCGAGCCACGACGTCGTTGCTTATGCCGTCGATGAGCAAGGCAGCGAGTTCTACACGATCCGGTTCAAGAATGTTGAAACCGGCGAAATGCTGCCGGATGTGATTGAAAACACATATGGCTCGTTCGTCTGGGGCGCCAATTCAGATCGCATATTCTGGATCGAGCGCAATGATGAAGGACGCCCAGCAGCGGTCCACATGTATGCGCTTGGCGGGGATGGATCGGTCGAGATTTACCGCGAACAAGACCCAGGCTTTTTCTTGAGCGTGAGCGAATCTCAGTCCGGCGACTACATTTTCATCGGTGCAGGCAGCCATACGACCTCAGAAGTTCATTATTTTGATGCAACCGCGACAGAGCCTGAATTGAAGGTCATCGCACCGCGTGAAACCGACGTTGAATACAGTGTCGAACATTGGGGCGATGATTTCGTCATTTCCACCAATGTAGAGGGGTCGGTCGACTTCAAGATCGTCACGGCACCAATTGAAACGCCCGGCCGTGCAAATTGGTCAGATCTCGTTCCTCACGAACCAGGGACTTTGATTTTGGGCATGGATGCGCTCAAAGACCATTTGGTCCGACTTGAGCGCTATGAAGGCTTACCCCGCATTGTCGTGCGCGAACGCGAAAGCGGCAATGAAGAAACGATCGCGTTTGAAGAAGAAGCCTATGCGCTCGGAACGTCAATCGGCTATGAATATGATACGACCCAAATGCGGATCCGCTACTCGTCGCCATCAACACCGTCACAAACCTTCGATTATGACTTAGCCACCAAAGAGCGCGTCTTGCGCAAAGAGCAAGAAGTTCCTTCCGGTCATGATGCGACAGACTATGTTGTGAAACGCATCTTGGCACCGGCGCGCGATGGCGAAACAGTGCCGGTGACCATTCTTTATCATAAAGACACACCAATTGATGGCACAGCACCGATGCTGCTTTATGGCTATGGCTCTTACGGTGTGACGATCTCGGCGGGGTTCCGCACGACGCCGCTCGCGCTTGCCAATCGTGGCATGGTCTATGCGACGGTTCACCCGCGCGGCTCGATGGCGAAAGGCTATCAATGGTATCTTGATGGCAAGCTCGAAAAGAAGGTCAACACATTCAATGACTATGTTGATGCAGGCAATCACCTGATCGAACAGGGCTATTCGACCCGCGGAAACGTGGTCGGCATGGGCGGTTCGGCTGGCGGTC
>JBCBQS010000314.1:0-2832 GCA_039820085.1 Pseudomonadota bacterium | reverse complement strand
GGTCGCTTCATTCAAGATGTAAGCGCCCTGCCGTGTTTGCTCATTCAAACGTCCGTCGGCGATATTGGTCAGCGTATATGTCGATCGATCTGACAACCCATAAATAGGATCGAGAATGCTCAAGCCGACCACATTGTCGCCGGTTCCACGCGCCCGGTCATAATCGAAGACTTCCTCGCCATCGAAATAATCAACCCCGATCAAAAGGCGATTATCAATCGACCCGAACGCACTCGACCAGATGCCGTTCGCACCAAAGGTCAGGCTCTCCTCGGCGCGCGTTTGGTCTCTATACTCACGGACTGAAACGAAATCGACGACGCCATCAGCATCTGTATCGGCGAGCGTTCGCGGCTCATGATACTCTTGGTTCTCTTCGCTATCAGTGAAACGAATGGCGGCGTCCCACGTGAAACTCACCCCAATTTCACCGTCCAATCGTGCTTGAAGGTTGTTTGAGACGAGGTCGAGGAAATCGTCCGGTTCATTATGGTTCCAGCGACGGTCTGTCAGGAAATTCCCGTCATCATCCGTTGGAACGCCGCGCAAGCGATTGCCGGTTAGGTCTTGCTCATATCGCGTCGCTTGCAAAACAAGATCAGCGAAACCGAGATCAAATCCGAGCCCGGCATCATAAATCAGCGTCTCGCTATCGGTATTGCGCCGGGCGGTATCTTGTTCTTCGTAAAAGATACCGAGACGACCACGGGCGCCGTCCATCGGTAATGCGCCATTGACCTCATATGATGCGCCATAACGGGCTTCGGTTCCGACGACAGCCGCCGCGCGCGCAGAGAAGTCTTCTGTCGGTTTTTTCGTCACATAGTTGAACAACCCCCCTGGGGCACCGGGGCCATAGAGCATTCCGGCGGGACCCTTAAGGAAGTCGATCCGTTCAACATTGAAGAGTTGCGGCACGGCAAAGCCCGCATACGGATCACCTCGCAAGCCATCAAAGAAGATCTCTTCCTGGCGAAAACCGCGCGCCGTCACGCCCGCATAGGAGAAGACGCTGACGCCAGAAATATTGCGGTAGAGGTCCTGAGCGTCTCTCGCGCCTTGGTCGCGAATGAGTTGCTCATTAATGCTGGTGATCGACACTGAGGAGGATAACGGATCCGTCGGCAACCGTGCGGTATCTGTCTCGCCCACACGATACAGTTTCTGAGCGCGACCGGTAACGATCACCGTCTCCTGACGGGCTTCCTCTTCTTCCGGCGCAGGCGCCGTTTGTCCCACTGAGATTGGAATCATACTACTGGTGAGTAGCAGTGCTGTAAGTGTACGTAACATTTCGAAAAACCCCTTTATTCGAAGTGTGTTCACTAGCCAGCGGCGATTTTACTGTCAATGCAATTGATAATCAGTTGCAATTACAAGTCGAGGCTTATATGCCGTAAACGTTGAATTCAAAGGAGGTACGAATGAAACCAACACTCTTATCCATCGCAACCGCAGGGGCCCTTGCGCTGCCCGCTTACGCCCACGATCATCCGGTGCCGCACAGCCATGATCTACCGATCTTGGCGCTGGTGCTTATGGGCGTCGCTGGCGGCGCGCTCGCCACCTGGACAACGATGAAAGTCGTGGCCCATTGGAAAGCAAAATCCTAATGGAAAATCGCCAGCCGGGACCACCGCTTCACGACGCTCAATGGGCGTTCGATTCGCGGTGGAAGCATCTTACATTGAAAGCAAATAACCACCTGAAAGCCGGAGACCTTGTCGCGGCCGGAGCGGCCTATGATCTTGCTTATCACGGAGCGCGTATCGTCTTTGCTGAGGCGTGGAACGGATCTGCACATGTGCAACCGCACGCGCCACCAATGTTGATTGTCTCGGCGACGAATGTGGCGCACCATCGGCGCGTCAAAGGCGATGAGGCGGCTGCCACAGCTCAACTCATGTCTGCCATTCAGATTTTCACCGAAGCGTTAAGCAGCAAACGGGCTCCAGATAGCCTCAAGCGTGGATGTGCCGAACATTTGCCACGCCTTCTCGCTGACTTGACTGACACTGATTGTGACACCGGTTCCATCGCTGAGGAGGCCAAAGCGGCCGCCCTGAACTATTGGAAAAAGTGTGCACACTGACCCTGTTTGGAAAGGGAACACCTAATGATCTACTCAATCTTAAACTATCTCGACAGCAAGGGCATGATCGGCCGCGCATCTGCTCATTGCGACATCCCATGCGGCATCTATGATCCCGGTCCGGCGCTGATTGCGGCTGTCTCTGTGGTCCGCCTTATGGACATTGCGCATGATGGTGCCAGCGACGATCCGGTTGCTCTTGCTAATCTGCGCGCCCGCTGCACGCTTCGCAAAGAAGAAGAAGCTGAAAAAGTGAAGCAAGAAATCCGGGTCATCTGGGGTGACTATTTCAAGGCGCCTTTGCTGGAAGCGCACCCGAATGTGCACGGTCTGGTCCATTCCATCATGCAAAAAGCGAGCGCCTGTAAGCAAGACGTTCACCGCGAAGATGGCCTCGCTCTGGTCGAACTCGTCAATGAATTTGCCGAGATCTTCTGGATAACAAAATCGGTCGAGACGGTTCGCAAGACGTGCCCATATCCGCCGAAGCTGAAAGTCGTCTATCCGGTGCTCGCAGACTAGCATGCTAGGATGGTCCCTGATCCGCGTAACAGGCTCGAGCATGCGACCCATGCTCGAGCCTGGAGCATTTGCCGTGTTCAAGAAATCCCGCGCCTATGCTGCGGGCGACGTGCTGCTGGTCGACCATCCAAGGTTCGGAACGATCGTCAAACGTGCAGCAGACGTTGGCGAAAAGACCCTATGGCTCGAAGGGGCGAATGCGACGTCATTGTCGCGCG
>JBCBQS010000313.1:0-2864 GCA_039820085.1 Pseudomonadota bacterium | reverse complement strand
CAAGAAAGACCCTGTCGAGGTCTTCCACGAAGCCCTAGAAGCGATTTCTCCTGCCGTGGAAGTTCGCTCTCGCCGCGTTGGTGGTGCGACATATCAGGTGCCAGTTGAAGTTCGTCCGGACCGTCGCCAGGCGCTTGCCATTCGTTGGCTTGCGGCAGCTGCTGGTAGCCGAAACGAAAACACGATGCGTGAGCGTCTCGCAGGAGAGCTGATGGATGCATCACAGGGCCGTGGCAACGCGGTTAAGAAGCGCGAAGATACGCACAAGATGGCGGAAGCCAACCGCGCATTCTCGCACTATCGCTGGTAGATTTCACTTAAAGAGCTTCCGTTTCCTCCCGGAACATAACTACGAAGGTAAAGCCCATGGCCCGCGAATATCCGCTGGAGCGCTATCGTAACTTTGGTATTATGGCGCACATTGACGCTGGTAAGACCACAACGTCAGAACGCATCCTGTACTATACAGGCAAGTCGCACAAAATCGGCGAAGTGCATGATGGTGCGGCGACCATGGACTGGATGGAACAAGAGCAAGAGCGTGGCATCACGATCACCTCTGCTGCGACCACGACCTTCTGGGAGCGCACTGAAGACGGCGAGACCGCTCAAACTGAAAAGCACCGCCTGAACATTATTGATACGCCCGGACACGTGGACTTCACAATCGAAGTTGAGCGCTCGCTCGCGGTTCTTGACGGCGCCGTTTGCGTGCTCGACGCGAACGCTGGTGTTGAACCGCAAACCGAAACTGTTTGGCGTCAAGCGGATCGTTATCACGTGCCGCGCATTGTGTTCGTCAACAAAATGGACAAGATCGGTGCAGACTTCTTCAATTGCGTCGATATGATCAAAGACCGGACAGGTGCCCAGCCTTTGGCGATTCAGTGCCCAATTGGCGCTGAAAGCGAACTCGAAGGCCATGTTGATCTGATCACCATGCAAGAATGGGTTTGGGCGGGTGAAGACCTCGGTGCAACCTGGGAGCTTCGCGAGATCCGCGACGAACTCAAAGCCAAGTGCGAGGAAATGCGCTCGGAAATGGTCGAGCTTGCCGTTGAGCAAGACGAAGCCGCCATGGAAGCCTATCTCGAAGGCGAAGAGCCAAGCAATGAGACGCTGCGCGCGCTGATCCGTAAGGGCACGCTGGAAATGGCGTTCGTGCCGGTGATTTGTGGATCTGCGTTTAAAAACAAAGGCGTGCAGCCAATGCTGAACGCTGTGCTCGACTATCTGCCGAGCCCGCTCGATGTGCCAGCATATATGGGCTTTAAGCCTGGCGACGAAACAGAGACGCGCGACATTGCGCGTTCTGCTGACGACGCACAGCCATTCGCGGGTCTCGCCTTCAAAATCATGAACGACCCCTTTGTGGGCTCGCTGACCTTTGTTCGCATCTATTCAGGTGTCATGACCAAAGGCGGCTCAATGCTGAACTCCACGAAGGATAAGCAAGAGCGCATCGGTCGAATGATGATGATGCACTCGAACAACCGTGAAGAGATCGAAGAAGCCTATGCCGGCGACATTATCGCGCTGGCTGGCCTCAAGCAGACCACCACGGGCGACACGCTGTGTGCGAAGAATGACCCAGTTGTTCTGGAAACCATGACCTTCCCAGATCCAGTGATCGAGATTGCGGTTGAGCCGAAATCGAAAGCTGACCAAGAGAAAATGTCTGTTGGCCTGCAGCGCCTTGCTGCCGAAGACCCAAGCTTCCAGGTCGAGTCTGACTTTGAGTCCGGCCAGACCATCATGAAGGGCATGGGCGAGCTCCACCTCGACATTCTCGTCGACCGTCTGAAGCGCGAGTTTAAAGTTGAAGCGAATATCGGACAGCCAAAAGTGGCTTACCGTGAAGCGCTCGGCCGCGTTGCTGACATCGACTATACGCACAAGAAACAGTCTGGTGGATCTGGACAGTTCGCGCGCGTCAAAATTACGTTCGAGCCCTTGGAAGCTGGCTCAGGCTTCGAGTTTGAAAGTAAGGTTGTTGGCGGTAACGTCCCCAAAGAATACATCCCAGGGGTCGAGAACGGTCTGAAAATGGCCAAGGAAAACGGGCTGCTCGCCGGTTATCCTGTGACCGACTTTAAAGCGATCCTTACAGACGGTGCCTTCCACGATGTCGACTCAAGCGTCCTTGCGTTTGAGATCGCCGCACGTGCCGCCTTCCGTGAGCTAAAGTCAGAAGGCGATCCACGCCTGATGGAACCTGTGATGAAGGTCGAAGTTGTTACCCCAGAAGATTATATGGGCGACATCATTGGCGACCTGAACTCGCGTCGCGGTCAGATCCAAGGCTCTGAGCCACGCGGCAACGCGACTGCGATCAACGCGTTCGTGCCGCTGGTGAATATGTTCGGTTACGTGTCTGATCTTCGCGGCATGTCACAAGGCCGCGCGCAGTTCACGATGCAGTTCGATCACTATGCTGAAGTCCCAAAGGCCGAGGCCCAGAAGATCACCCAGGAGCTGGCGGGCTAGCCATAGATCCAAAGACCGGTCTGGCGGTCACCCAACGGGCCCTCTGAGAGGGCATTGAATACCGGCTGTAAGTACAGGAGAGTATAATGGCCAAGGAGAAGTTTGAGCGTAATAAGCCGCACGTGAACATCGGCACGATTGGACACGTGGACCATGGTAAGACGACGCTAACCGCAGCGATCACGATGGTGCTGTCAGATGTCACGGGCGCAGAGAAGCGCTCGTATGAAGACATTGATAGTGCGCCGGAAGAAAAAGCGCGCGGGATTACGATCAACACAGCCCACGTTGAGTATGAGACGGAAAACCGTCACTATGCCCACGTCGACTGCCCCGGCCACGCTGACTATGTGAAGAACATGATCACGGGTGCGGCG
>JBCBQS010000312.1:0-2871 GCA_039820085.1 Pseudomonadota bacterium | reverse complement strand
AAGGCCTGCTCGGCACGGAAATCCTTGGCCGTAAAGTCGTTGATGTGAACACCGTCAACGGCGCGCGCGTGACACTCGAAGATGGCTCATGGGTGCTCGCCCGTGCGAGTTCGAACAAGCCTGAATTCGCGGTCGTTGTGGAAAGCATGCGCTCACAAGACGATATGGTCGCGTTGTTCCGCGAGGAAGTGAAACCTCGCCTCGCGAAATATCCCGAGATCGGCGCGTATAACCAAGAAATTTAGGGTTTATTGCGGGTTCGCGACGAGCCAGTCATACGCTTCGTTTAAGGCCCGCATCTTCGCTGCGGCAACTGCCCGTTCATCATCAGAATGGTGGACGGCAGCAAACCGATCCGGATGATAGCGCTTCGCGAGCTTTCGATAGGCCCGCTTCATCTGAGCCCCGGAGACATCGGCACTGAGACCGAGTGTCCGCAAATAAGCGTCGCGAGGCCCTGAAGCTCGATGATTGGGTTTCGCGTCTTGAGCGTCTTCATAGGTTTGGCGCTGCGCCTGTTCGCGTGTGTACTGCGCCTCACGCCACTTTCCGCGAAACGGTTTCTTACTTTCTTCTGTTGGGCCGTCTTCGGTTTGGGGAGGCGGCAAATACGGCGCGATCAACTTTGCGACTGCCTCCAACACGCGTTGGATCATCGGCCAAGCAAGATAGAAAAAAGCGACCAAGAGTTGCAGTAAAACGATTGGCCCTATGGATTTCCAGATCATGGTGATGTCAGACCTATCCCGGCAACGCGAAGACAGTTACCGTATTCAAGAGGGGTTGAAGCTCTCAAAACAAAGCGTCTTCAATTTGAAGCGAACAAACGGCGCGCGCCCTAATGGGGCCGTCGCCGTCTTACCAAAAAGTTATGTAAAAACAGCGACGGACTTTCTTTAGATGTTCGTTCTACCATCAGATGTCACAGGGATCGGCGTCTGAGGGAGACAGACTTAATGACAATAAAAGCGGGCTTAACCGCAGCGACACTCGTGCTGGCTGCGTGCGGAGGGGGCGGCGGTGGATCGTCGACCCCTACGCCAACAACAACCACAGCGACGGGGACGGCAACGAATGCGGCGCCGACCGTGGCCAACGCTGTGCCGGATCACGCTGCCAATGTCGGATATGATTTTGCAGTGGACCTTGCTGGCACCTTCTCAGATGCAAACAATGACGCGCTGACCCTCAGCGCCAGTTTTGGCGCCGATGCCAGGGGTCTAAGCCTGAACGGGACGATGATCTCAGGTGTTCCGAATTCCAACGGAACCGTCGCCGTAACCGTAACCGCAACCGACCCGAGCGGTGCAACCGCGACTGAGTCTTTCTCGATCAGTGTGTCGATTGATCAAAGCGCCATTTCAACGACATTTGGGACAGCCATAGATCTGGAAAATCTGGATGATTTTGCGGGGCAAGCAGTCCCTGATTACATCACCAAGATCAATGATGGCGGCAATCCGATTACCGATGCAGGTGCGACGCTCGGACGGGTCTTGTTCTATGACACATCGCTCTCAACCGATGGCACGATCTCTTGCGCGTCCTGTCACGTCCAATCGCTCGGGTTTAGCGATGCGGGGATTATCAGCACGGGCGTCGAAGGTGGTCAAACCGGACGCCACTCAATGCGGCTCATCAACACAATGTTCGCCGACGAAACCAATTTTTTCTGGGATGAACGCGCGCCAAGCCACGAAGCTCAAGAAAGCCAACCGATCCAAGATCACAATGAAATGGGGTTTAGCGGACAAAATGGCCGCCCGGATCTCGATACGCTGATCGCTCAAATGGAAGCGACGGAATATTATGAAGAGCTCTTTCGCTTTGTGTATCTCGATCCCGATATTACCGAAGCCCGCATTCAAGAGGCGCTCGCCCAGTTCACCAAATCGATCCAATCCTTTGACTCGCGCTATGATATTGGCCGCGCCCAAGTGAACAATAACAATGCCAGTTTCCCGAATTTCACAGCAGACGAAAACGCCGGGAAAATGATCTACATGCAGGCCCCGAACAATGGCGGCGCGGGGTGCCAAGGCTGCCATCGCGCGCCCGAGTTCGATATCCGGCCAGGCTCAGATCACAATGGGGTGTTCCGCGTCGCCGGGTCGAACACAGAGTTCGATCTCACCAATACGCGGTCGCCGAGCTTGCGCGATATGGTCGGCCCTGGGGGCAGCTCGAACGGTCCTTTCATGCATGATGGGTCGCTCGCCACGATCCGAGCAGTGATCGATCATTATGACGCGGTCCAGGAGCCGACGTCTGAACCCCCGCTCTCAGAGTGGCGCGCGACCATCGACAATCGCCTATTCCCAGGCGGAAACCCACAAAGGCTTAACCTCACAGAGACTGAGAAAAACCAACTCGAAGCCTTTCTGCTGACCCTCACTGGGACCAGCATCTATACCGATCCCAAACTGTCCGATCCTTTCTAAGTTGGGACCCTTGGGCGCAGTGCTGGTCCCCAATACAGCGCTGCGCCTCTTTTTTCACCGCACATCCTCATAGTGATCAGCGAGGTGTTTGGACGGCGCGCCAAACCCCCACATCAGGCCAACATAAAGGAAGGTCAGGTTGGATCGCCAAAAGCCCCACTGGGCCACGCGTCGGTCAGACGACCAAACTTTGCGCGGCACTTGGCGGACACGCCCACGCCCTGCACGGACCATCCGCAAGCACAGATCCGCTTCTTCCATGATTTTTTGATCGGGGTCCCAGCCGCCAATCGCGAAGAAGTCTTCACGGCGGCAAATCATGACCTGATCGCCGAACAAAAGTCGTGCGCCTCGAAAAAACGAAATCGGGCGAAACAAAAGCGGCGCGTACCAGGTTTTGATGAAATTGTGCGCCGTCGTCACACGCCGA
>JBCBQS010000311.1:0-2901 GCA_039820085.1 Pseudomonadota bacterium | reverse complement strand
CAATCAAACTGTCAAGTTCTCGGACCTGTTACGCACGGCCAAAGATCTCGGAGCAGATTGCCTTGCCACCGGGCATTATATCCGTCGCACGGACGGCGTGACCGACCCTGAATTGCACCGCGCAGCCGATGCGAGCCGCGACCAATCCTACTTCTTGTTCGCAACGACCAAAGAACAGCTCGACTATGTTCGGTTCCCACTCGGCGAATTGCCGAAATTTGAGGTGCGGGCGCTGGCCGAGCACTTCGATCTTCCGGTTGCCGCGAAACCCGACAGCCAAGACATCTGTTTTGTGCCAGAAGGCTCATACGCAAAAGTCGTTGAAAAACTGCGTCCCGGATCGGGACGCGGCGGCGATATCGTTCATTTAGATGGCCGCGTACTCGGACAACATGAAGGCGTGATCCATTACACGATTGGGCAACGGCGCGGCCTTGGCGTTGCCACAGGCGAGCCGCTCTTTGTTGTCAAAATCGATGCGCGGGCGCGTCAGGTGATTGTTGGCCCAAGAGAAGCTTTGCTGACCGCTGGACTAACCATGGAAGAGCTCAACTGGCTCGGCGATGGCTCCCTGGAAAATGCCTGTGAGCGTGGTGAACGGGCCTTGATCCGGGTTCGCTCGACGCGTGAACCAGCCCCAGGACGGCTTGGTTTTCATGACGGGGCCCCCGCAGTTTGGTTCGATGATCCAGAAGAAGGCGTCGCCCGTGGACAAGCCAGCGTCCTTTATGATGCGGATGGCTCGACCCGAATCTTGGGCGGCGGTTTTATCGCTTCGACGATCGCAGCGGATGCGCGTCTTCGCTAGCGCACTGGCGTTAGGGGAAGATGCGCATCTTGAGCAGCATGCGATTATCCGTAAATTCTTGCACGTCCGACGTCTGGTCGATGACTTGATACCCGCCTTCCAACCAAATGCTTCGATTGATCTTCCAGTTCGCTCCGACGCTTAAGTCGACGCGGTCATCGTCACGGTCAATCGTCTCAAAGGCGTATTGGGTAAAGCCCGCCTCACCGGTGAGGTAGAACTTTTTCGTCAGGCCTTGCTCAAGCTTCACGCTTGCGCCGGTTTCGATGGCCGCGTTTGAAAGAGCAACACCTGGATCAAAGACACTTCGCTCAGCATCGGCTGAAAGCGTCGTGCTTGGTGACAGCATCCAATCAACCTGCCCCGAGAAGGCAAAATCGCTAATGTCTTCAAAAGACGCGTCATCATAAGTGTAATATTGATAGCCGACGCCGATATCGCCTCGGATAGTATCGCCAAGTTCGAAATCCGTCCCGGCAAGCAAGACCGTTCCATTATGGTCGCGGTTGAAGGCATTAAAGATGTTCGGTGGACTGTAATCGGCAATGATGTGTTTGCCCTGCGCGTAAATCGCAGTGGAAGGATTTAACGCATAGGATAAGCGTCCAATCGCATTGACCTCATCACGGTCGCGGAAGTCTTGATCTTGGAACAGCGCGCCAGCCAATTCGGTGTCATCATAATCATAGGAGTTGAGACCAAGCTTGGTTTGGATTTGAACCCGACCTGCCCGATGTCCAACGCCGAGCGAAACACCCGTTTTGGTATACTCATTTGGCTCAAGCGACCCCGGCAAATTGGAGAGTGCGGTCCGATCTTCGGTTTCGTCCGCGCCGGCAAATTGCAAAACCACACTGGTCGACTGACCGAGATCGAGCCGTCCGCGAAGCTGGAATTTCATATTGGTTCGGCTCTCGTCCGGGAGATCTGAATACTCGCGGTGATCGACCTCGACATAGGCGCTCAGCGCGTGGCGGATCCAGTCAGAGTCGATAGATACAGCTGGCGTGAACCCAACAAATGTGTCTTCAACTTCGTTGAGTTCCGTTGCCAACGTGTTGGAGTTTAACCCCCCCGAAAAAACCACTTCCGGTTGGATCAAAAAGCCCGCGCTCTCGATCGGCGTTTGAGTGTATCGAGAGTCTTCGCGTTCGCTCACGGGCGTGACAGACGAGCGATCGAAATAGACCGCATTGTCTTGAGCGGACGCAGCGCCGCCTGAAATTGTGGCCAGATAGGCCATGCCGGTCATGGTCGCGCCAAATCGATAAATCATGGTGTTTTCGCCCGCAGTACTCGTTACGCCGCCCCAGACATGCGCCGATAGTGTATCAATCTGCTTAACGCCGCTGCTTAAATTTCTGGAAGGAATTGCACCGCAATGCGTTCACAAGCGCGATATAGGCAGTGCAATCAGGTGAACCGGCGATCTGCTTCAACGCGAAACGCATCCATGATTTTTTCGACCGCCAAGCGGGAATTCGTCCGGGCCAGCAGACTCAATACAGGGTTCTTAAACTCATAATCGATAAAGCAATGGACGCGCGTTTTGCCATCCTCGCGCGGATCAAACTGCCAGCGATTGCGAAGATGGCGAAACGGCCCTCGCGCCAGCTTCACATCGATTTTTCGCGCGGCCGGATCACCAACCACATGCGTCGAAAACTGCTCATCAAACCCTTTGAAATGCACCGAGGCGGTTCCTAAGCAGGTATAGTCACCGTCCGCGCTGCCCTGCTCTTGCGACACAGTAATATTGGTGATCCATCGGATGAATTCTGGATAGCGTCGAATGTCGCGAACCAATTCGTACAAATTGTCGGCACTGTGAGGGATAAGGATTTGTTCGGCGACTTTAGGCATGCGCTCTAAGCTGTGCCGCGCGCGCCTCTCGCAGACGGGCAAAGTCTTCGCCCGCATGATAGCTCGACCGGGTCAGCGGCGATGCAGACACCATGAGGAAGCCTTTTGAGCGGGCAATTTCTTCATACGCACTGAATTCGTCGGGGCTGACATAGCGGTCAACGGCTGCATGTTTGCGTGTCGGCTGCAAATATTGGCCAATTGTCAGGAAATCGATGCCGGCGGACCGC
>JBCBQS010000310.1:0-2918 GCA_039820085.1 Pseudomonadota bacterium | reverse complement strand
AGCGGCGTATCGGATCGGGGATTCAACGACCAATATTATTACCCCGATGATGAGTTATTTCGGGCTGATCCTCGCTTGGGCAACGCGGTATGATAAACACTTAGGTGTCGGCACGCTGATCGCGATGATGCTGCCTTACACGATCTTTTTCATCGTCACGTGGTCAGCCTTCTTTGTGTTTTGGACATTTGGGCTCGATTTCCCCGTTGGGCCAGGCGCACCGACCTATTATTCGACCGAGGCCTTATAGTCGATCCGAGTGCGATCAGGGCAACCATTGATACCCCGGAAACAATCGCTCTCGGTAGGGTCGCTCTGCCAGCTGTTGTGGTAACTCAACCTGGATCGTTTCCTTTGTTTCGCTCGTATCCAAGTCGGCAAGCGCCGTCAGATATTGCTCATCTGAATGCTGGAAGGCCCGCACGCGATCTGAAAATGGATGATCCTTCGCAGGCTCAATCGAGGGATTGGTGTTGATTTCATAGACTTCAACCTGATCATTCACGAGGCCGAAGTCTGCCCGCCCATACTCCACATTCGCAAGGTCAAAGTATGGCTTGAGATCCGCTTTATATCGCCCGTTTATTATGTCGTCTAAGTCTTGCCTATAAGCGTGTTCGCCCGCGATACCGAGTTCGCCATACTTCGCTGACCAGTGCTTTTCATAGACACTCGGGCAAGCGATCATGCGATCGCCGACGCGATACACAGAGAGCTTTCGGAAGACGCTATCGGCGTTCGGCTCAGCGCGGTATTCGCAAATCATCAAATCATGGATCGGATAACCTTCAACAATTAGCCGTTCGAGCGCAGTTTCGAGCGCCTCAGGTGTCTCAAGCAAATCGGTGAGGGGTCCACGATGCGCCGATTGCGTGCGAAGAAAAACCGGATAACGGTTGACCGTCTGGACGGCGCTCGCGGTCCACACGGAAAAGCTGTTCAGGTCCGACGCTTTTAAGGCTTGCAACAGCTCCAAACGATGCAGCGCGCGCGCAGGGTCGTTGAGAACCCGCCACCCCGCTGCTTTGATTTGACGATAGAAACTCGCCGCAAGCTCAAGTTGCCAGAATGACAAACGGTCAAAATCGGAAAAGATATACGTCGCTTGCTTCAACCGACGCCGCGCGAAAAAAGACCGATAGCCAATCTGGTAAAACGGGGCGACGTGATCCGCCACATAGTCATGCGTGTAAGAATGACTGCCTGTGGTCAAAAAAACGATCATCCCATCCTCGTTTGATTACCACGCACGGGCCATCACTCACGATGCGTTACGCAGTCAAAATTCGGATCCCAGGGTGCAATGATTGCGCCAGATCGCAAAGGGCTGGTCGCAAATAAGGTGCGTGCCAGAGGAAAACGCGATGATATTGATATTGATTACGGTCGGCTCGGCCCCGGCACGTGCGCCAACTCATCTAGGAAAGCACCGATCGCAACCAATGCGTTTGGTTCGTTTAACAGCGGGGCATGTCCGACATTTGGGACGGTAATCAGTTTTGCGTCTTTGTGGCGCTTAACCATTTTCTCCGCAGTCTCCGGCTGGAGAATATCCGAGCGCGCGCCGCGTATGAGCAGGAGCGGTTTCCGTTTCAGTTTTCCGAATAAGCGCCACATCGCGAAACGGGTTTTGAAACCTGGCTTCACATCACCGAGCATCTGGCTGATCGCTGGATCATAGTCGAGGATGACCCCGCCGCTTTCATGCAGCCGATAGGTGCGCTTCGCGAATGCAGTCCAGTCTTCAGCACCAAAGGATGGAAACACATGTGCTTGCGCTTGCGCCACAGCTTGGGCTGCGGCTTCCCAATTTTGCAGCGGTTCGACATCGCCAACATATCCAGATATCCGCGACAAACCTTCCGGATTGAGGACGGGCCCGACATCGTTGAGAACCGTGCCAAGTATGCGATCCGGCATCATATGCATCATCAACATCGCCATCAAACCCCCCATCGATGTGCCGATCAGGGCAACCTGTTTCAGGCCAAGCGTGTCGATGAGGCGCTGCATGTCCGTCGCATATGTCGGCGGAACATAATGTGTTGGGTCTGGATCGGAGTCAGATCGTCCCCTGCCCCGAACATCAACAGCGATGTACCGATGGTCCCCACTTAAACCGCTAATCATCGGTTCGAAGTCTTTATGATTGCGGGTCAGCCCATGCATGCAGAGCACCGTCAGCCGGGCGTATGGATTGCCATAGGATTTCGCAAACAGCGACAATCCATCATCAGACACATAGTGGATATCTTGAGTCACGAACGAGCTCCGAACAAAGAGCTGCCCCTACTGATTGGGAGGAAACCGGTTCAGTAGGGGCATCCAGCGCTGTTCTTTAGTAGCGCTTGGTAACTTGCACTTGGAAGGTTTGCGGCGCACCGAAATAGGCGGTGCGAATACCCCCGATCGAAGAGAACTCTTGGAAATCCGTTTTGTAGACTTCGTCTGTCAGGTTCTTGCCGTAGACGCCAAGCGTCCAAGAATCCGAAGGATCGGTCCAAACGATGCGTGCATTGGCGAGCCAGAAGCCGTCTTGGAAGACTTCTGGAACCTGCTGGTCAACGGCCAAGGCGTGTTCACCGCGATAGTTCGCATCGCCACCAAAGGTGAGCGTGCTGCCATTGGCAAAGTCGACATCATAGGTTGCACCGAAACGGGCGGTCCAGTCGGGTGCGAACGCCGGTTCATCCGTATCAGCACGATCCCCGGTCGGGGCGTTTTGGTCGAGAAATTCGCCATACTCGGCGTCCAAATAGCCAATCTGAGCATCAAGTGTTAGGTTATCACCGACCAAAGCCTGGATCTCAAATTCAGCCCCATAAATCTCTAGTTCACCGGCATTAAAGACCGGGAAGTCAAACTCGCCTGGCCCCCGTGCGACCGAGACACGCGCCTGAAAGTCTTGATAGTCATTG
>JBCBQS010000309.1:0-2938 GCA_039820085.1 Pseudomonadota bacterium | reverse complement strand
AACGCGATGCTGGACAATGCCGAAAACCCAGAAAAGATCGCTCGCCTGATGATCCAGGAAATGGAAGACACTCTGGTCGAGGTCCGCACGGCTGCTGCCCGCGCAATGGCCGACAAAAAAGAAATGGAGCGCGAGATTGCGCACTATACGGACATCCGCACCGACTGGGAGACCAAAGCGGGTCTCGCCATCGACAAGGGCCGGGAAGATCTCGCTCGCGGCGCTTTGATCGCTAAGAAAAAGGCGGAGCAAGAAATTGTCCGCCGTCAAGAAGCGATGGATCTCGCAGACGAAGCGTTTCACAAGCGTCAGGACGATCTCACCCGCTTGCAAGCCAAGCTTGACGAGGCAAAAGCCAAACATCGCGCGCTGATGATGCGCCGCGACGCGGCTGAGCAGCGCATCCGGGTTCGTGAGCAGACCTATGACACCCGGGTTGATGATGCACTGGCGCGTTACTCATCGGTTGAACGCAAAGTCGATGAACTCGAGGCGTATGCCGAAACCATTCGCGGCGCCGAGCCCTCCTTAGAGCAAGAATTTGCCGCCCTTGAGCGCAATGATGCCATCGAAGAAGAGTTGGTAGCACTGAAAAAGGCTCGCTCTAAAGCCACAGCAAAAGCAGCGAAAACTGCTGAAAAGAAGGACGCCTAATCCATGTTACTCCCCTTCGCTATTCTCGCCGGTTTCCTAACCGCCATCACCGCACCGGGCCTGATCGCCCTGCATCTTGAAGACCGCCGCAAGGCAAAAGCTGAGGCCGCTCAATAATGGAAGAAGAGTTCATCGTCGCAATTATTGCGGTCAGTGCAATCTTCATCATCTTTCCCGCCATGATGCTTCACTACATCACACTATGGCGGAAGCAAAAAACCTTGCTCCCAGATGATGAACGCATGCTCGAAGATCTCTGGCGCTCAGCGCGCTCTATCGAACGCCGAATTGAAACGATCGAAGAGCTGTTAGATGCCCAAGAGGAAGAGCCGCAAAGTAGCAGACGTCCTCTCTCACCCCGCCGGTTCGAGGACTAGAAAATGACCTACAGAAGACGCCATCACCGTCCCTTAAGAGACGACTATTCAACAAGCAGAGAAGAAGACCAAATGTTTCGTTCCCCTAACCCTAAACGCTTTTATCGCTCGCGGACCGACCGTGTTTGGCTCGGCGTGTGCGGCGGGGTTGCGGAACGCTTTGGCTGGGAACCGACCCTTGTCAGACTTTTGTTTGTCCTCAGTATTTTCTTCCTGGCCGGACCGATTTCGATCTTCGCGTACGTTATTGTCGCGATCATCACGCCGAAAGCTCCGATGGGACGCCCAAGTTTGGCCCCAGAAGAAGAGCAGTTTTGGCGCAACGTTTCTGACCGTCCGCGGGTCACCGCGTCTGGTTTGAAATACACGTTCATGGATCTTGAAGAGCGTCTGCGGAATATCGAACGCAGTGTGACCAGCGAAGAGTGGCGCCTCAAAAAAGCGTTCAAAGACCTAGAACAAAATTAGCAATTGAGTTACAGCTGTAACTCGGGATCAAACAAGTAAGGACTAAAAGGGGGAATTTCCCATGACACGCAAGGCCATCAGAAGCGGGATCCAAACCGGACTGCTCGTCGCTGCTGCCCTAACCGTCGCCGCTTTTGCAAGCGTCAAAGATGACGGTGTCCAAGTCGCGGCAGGCGGAGTTGAAATGAAGCTCCAAGCGTCATTCGACAAAGGACTTTTGATCAGCTTCATTGCTCCAGAGCAAAGCTAACCGAACACACATTCTGATCCAGTTCCCACTCTCTCTGACCCTGAACGCACACTGAGAGAATTGGATCAGAACACCCCGCATCAAAGGGGGGAAGTCTCGCAAACCCTTGCGGGGCTTCCGGCGTAAGAAGCGGCCATGTGTTTGAATTTAACCGGTTCCGCGCTTGCCCAAATCCCAATCCGTTAACCAAAAACATCAATCTCACGCATCTGTGTGGTCGTTTTTTCATTTGTTTTGTGTCACATGGCCCAGAAGTGGCATAAGTAAGTGGCATGTCAGATAAGCGTATTCTTCTGATCATCGGTGGCGGCATCGCCGCCTATAAGTCCCTTGAGCTCATCCGAGAGCTCTCGCGGCGCGGGGTTGCCAGCCGGTGCATCGTCACCAAAGGCGGACAGGAATTTGTCACGCCGCTCTCTGTCTCCGCGCTGTCCGGCGAGAAAGTTTTCACAGACTTGTTCGATCTCGATGATGAGTCAGAGATGGGGCATATCCAGCTCTCACGTTCAGCGGACCTTGTGGTCGTATGCCCGGCAACGGCTGACCTGATGGCGAAAGCGGCCAATGGCCTTGCCAATGATTTGGCCTCAACCGCATTGCTGGCGACCGATAAGCCGGTGCTGATGGTCCCGGCAATGAACGTCCGGATGTGGGAACATGCCGCGACCCAGCGCAATATCGAGACCCTGCGCGGGGACGGTGTCACCGTTATGGATCCTGACGAAGGTGCGATGGCCTGCGGTGAATTTGGTCCAGGCCGCTTGCCTGAACCGATGGCGATTGCGAGCCGCATCGAAGCGCTCTTAAGCGATGGTCCTGTCCTTTACGGGCTCGACCCAAAGCCGCTGGCAGGCCGTCATGCTTTGGTGACCGCTGGCCCAACCCGTGAACCGCTCGATCCGGTTCGGTTCCTGTCTAATCATTCGAGCGGCAAACAAGGCTATGCCATTGCCGGCGCGCTTGCCCGTGCGGGCGCGCGCGTGACGTTGGTGTCAGGCCCCGTGGAACAAGATGTGCCGGCGGGCGTCGATTGTGTTCCGATCGAAACCGCCCGGGAAATGCTGGAGGCGTGCGAAGCTGCGCTACCAGCGGACGTATTCATCTCTGTCGCGGCCGTCGCCGATTGGCGCCCGAGCCGCGCAGCGGCGAAGAAAATGAAGCTCAAAGAAGGGGACGGCGATCCGCATCC
>JBCBQS010000308.1:0-2938 GCA_039820085.1 Pseudomonadota bacterium | reverse complement strand
CTGATACAGTAACCTCACTTTCTATCGCTGACTCTCGCACTTATTCCATTTCGGAACTAGCGCGTGAGTTTGGAATCACCCCACGCGCGCTTCGGTTCTACGAAGACAAAGACATGCTTCATCCCGCTCGGGACGGCATGACTCGCGTTTATTCACACCGCGATCGCGGGCGGGTCAAAATCATTGTTCGCTTGAAGCGGCTTGGATTGCCCCTCGCTGATATCCGCGAAATTCTCGATCTCTACGGTCTTGAAGACGGCCAACGCGCGCAGATGCGTATGTCGCTGGTTAAGTTTCAAAACCAAATCAAAGAGCTCGAAAGCCAGCGCGAAGATATCGAGATGGCGCTGCAAGAACTTCATAACGGGATTGAATGGCTGGAAGAGCAGCTCGAAAAAATCGGCCCCGGTAAAGAAGAAGCCGAAAACCTTAAAGCGTATGACGCTGTCGCCCGTCGTCAGCTCGACGACGCATAACACAATGCTGCTCACTCGTGTGAGTTGAATGACCTTTCCAAACCGTGGCGCTAGAGCAAGCGTCACGGTTTAATAATGACACCTAAGGGAACACCAGATGCCACGTTACGACGCTCCGATCCGCGACATGCAGTTTATTTTGCATGATGTTCTATCCATTCAAAACTATTCCAACCTGCCAGGATTTGAAGAAGCGACCCCTGACTTGGTCGATGCGATTCTTGAGGAGTCTGGAAAGTTCGCGAAAGAGGTTCTGTTTCCGCTGAACAAAGTCGGCGACACGCAAGGCTGCATTCGCAATGCCGATGCGAGCGTAAAAACACCTGACGGTTTCCCCGAAGCCTATCAACAAATGGTGGATAATGGTTGGCCGCTGCTCGGCAAGTCACCAGAGATGGGCGGACAAGGCCTTCCATACGTCGTCAACATGGCGACCAGTGAAATGACTTCGTCTGCGAATATGGCATTTGCGATGTATCCGGGTCTGACATCCGGCGCGTTTGAGGCCTTGATGGCCGGCGGTTCGGACGAGCAAAGAGCAAAGTACGGACCGAAAATGGCGTCTGGCGAGTGGGCCGGGACGATGAATCTGACCGAACCTCAATGCGGAACAGATCTCGGCTTGATCAAAACCAAGGCGGTGCCGCAGCCAGATGGCTCTTATAAAATCACCGGTCAAAAGATTTGGATTTCAGGCGGCGAGCAAGACCTAACAGAGAACATTATTCATCTCGTGCTTGCGCGGATTGAAGGCGCACCTGAAGGGATTAAAGGCATCTCCCTCTTTGTGGTACCAAAGTTCATCGTCAATGATGATGGCTCACTGGGCGAGCGCAACGAAGCCTCCTGCGGTGGCCTCGAAGAAAAGATGGGCATCCACGGCAATGCGACCTGCGTCATGAATTATGATGGCGCGACCGGTTGGCTTGTCGGCGAAGAGCATAAAGGTATGCGCACCATGTTCGTGATGATGAACGAAGCGCGTCTCGGCGTCGGCATGCAGGGGCTTAGCCAAGCTGAAGTCGCCTACCAAAACGCCGTCGACTTTGCCAATGACCGCCTGCAAGGCCGCTCGCTCAAAGGCGTACAAGCCCCTGACAAGCCAGCTGACCCGGTGATTGTGCATCCCGATGTCCGCCGCATGTTGATGGACCAGAAAGCCTTTATCGAAGGCGCGCGGGCGTTTACCTATTGGACTGCGCTTTATGGCGACTTGCATCATAAATCGCCGGACGAGAAGGTTCGCGAAAAAGCCGACGACTATATGGCGCTGATGACGCCTGTATTGAAAGCCTTCCTCACCGATCGCGGCTTCAAAATGGCCAACGAAGCCCTTCAGATCCATGGCGGTTCCGGCTTTACCCAGGAATGGGGCCTCGAGCAATTTGTGCGCGATTGCCGGATCACATTGATCTATGAGGGCACAAACGGCATTCAAGCGCTCGACCTCGTTGGTCGTAAGCTTGCCTCAAATGGTGGCCGCGCGGTGTTCAGCTTCTTTGCTGAGATGGATGACTTTATTGGCAGCCACGAAGGCGTAGAAGAACTTGAACCCTTCATTGAGGGCTTGAAGTCCGCCAAAGCCCAACTCCAAGACGGCACCAACTGGCTCATGCAAAATGGCATGACAGATTTCAACAATGCTGGCGCGGCTTCGTCTGATTATCTCCAGCTCTTTGGCCTTACAGCCCTGACTTATATGTGGGCGCTGATGGCGAAAGTCGCTCTGGAAAAGAAAGGCGATGATCCGTTCTATGACGATAAGCTCGTGACAGGGCAGTATTACGTGTCTCGCGTTTTGCCTGAAGCGGCGTCGCACTTGGCGAAGCTGAAGACAGGTGCAGATCTGATGATGGCGTTGCCAGCTGATCGGTTCTAAGCATGAAATTCACCACAGCACCAACGCTTGAGACTGAGCGTTTGGTGCTGCGGTCTTATCGCTTGGAAGACTTTGACGCGTTCGCCGCTTACTTCGCATCTGAGCGGTCCACGTTCACTGATGGTCCAATCTCGAAGGAGCTCGCCTGGGATCTGTTTGCGGCGGGTGCCGGTCGTTGGGTCATCGCAAACCATGGGGCATGGACGATTGAGCGCCGAACGGATGGCGCTGCCATGGGATTGGTCTCGCTGAACACCGCGATCTCACTTCCATACCCTGAACTGGGCTGGATTCTTTGGGATGGGTTTGAAGGGAATGGCTATGCGTTTGAAGCGGCGCGAAACGCCCGAAATTTCGCGTTCGAGATCTTGGGATGGTCAGATCTGATCAGTGGTATCCATACCGACAATTCTGCGTCGATTAAACTCGCGGAGCGGCTCAAGGCTGTGCGTGATCGGAGCCTCGTTTTGGAGTCGGAACCTGAAACCTTGTTCTATCGCCACCAAAGGCAATAAAACTTGGACTCAGACATGCAACTTCCCGTTACGTCACGACTGGTCAAAACACCAATTCTTGCTTACAT
>JBCBQS010000307.1:0-2960 GCA_039820085.1 Pseudomonadota bacterium | reverse complement strand
GCCTAAGGCAGAAATTCTTGGGTTTCTCATTGATCAAGGCGGAAAATTGCCGTCCGAGGCTGCAGCCTTAGGCGCCTCGGTGAATGTAATTTTCATGCAACATCTCCATTTCAGCCGCAAAGTAAGCATCGACGCGTCGCGCGCAACTCGTTAGGCAGGAAAAAACGACAGGAATCTGAACAAATTCAGCGATGAACAAAGTCCAGCAGTACCTTTTCAATCGCGTTTTGCGATCTGTGCTGATTATTGTCGGTGGTTTGACCCTGCTTGCAATCTTGGCGCAAGGCTTATCGCAAACAGAGATCATCGTTGATAACCGGCAAGGTGCTTTAACTTTTTTCAAAATTGTTGCCCTTGGTGTACCGCAAATTGTGGCTCTGCTCACGCCGATGGCTATGTTTGTCGCGAGCATATGGGCTCTAAACCGATTACACAGAGACAGCGAGATCGTGGTCGCCCAAGCGGCGGGAATGACGCGCTGGCAGGTCGCTTCTCCAATTATCCGGCTCGCCGTTTTAGGGGCCGTCGTGCATTTGGGAGTCAATTTGTGGGTTCAACCATCAGCGCAGCGCGAAATGCGCGCGACGATCAGTGACGCACGGGCTGACATTGCATCATCGCTGGTGCGCCCAGGCCAGTTTACGACTCCAGATTCGAACCTGACGGTGTTCGCGCGTGAGCAACAAGGCCAGGACCTGATCGGTGTCCAAATTTCAGAACGCGTCGGCGAACCAGATGGCGTTGACTATCTGGCGGAGCGCGGACGGTTCATCGAAGTCGATGGTCAGCCAGCCATTGTCATGTTTAACGGTCAGATCCACCAACTCGATGAGAATGGCGCCCTGAATATTCTCGATTTTGAGCAATCGACGTTCGACTTAACCCCTTTCGTACGCGAAGACGGGGTCGTCACTCTAAAGGCCTCAGACCGATATCTGCACGAACTGTTTTACATTGACAGATCCAGCTACAATGAACGTCGCAATGAGACCGAATATGTCTCTGAAGCGCATTCGCGTTTGTCATCTCCCCTCATCAGTGTGGCAATGGCGATGCTGGCCATCTTAGCCGTTATGGGCGGAAACTTCAGTCGACGTGGATATGCGAGACGCATTGTCATCGCATCGGTGGGTGCTCTGCTTTTGATCATTGTCCAGCTCTCCGTGCAATCGGCCAGTGCTGGCAATGTTCTGATGAATGTGGGGCAATGGCTTGTTCCAATCGTCACCATTTGCGCATTGTCCTATGTGCTCTTCCAATCGGGCAATCGCATAAAAGGTGCGCGCGCATGAATATTGGGACAATGATCCAGCGCTATATCTTCGTTCAATGCTTGATCGCGCTTGGATTGGTTCTCGGCATTTTCGCAATTACAATCATGTTGGTCGATGTGGTGGAGCAATTGCGCACGGTCGGTAGTGACATCGATTTATCACCATTTATGGCGGTGCAGCTGTCTCTCATGAAACTTCCGACACTGCTGGAGGATACGCTTTCGTTCGCGATTCTTGTGGCTGCTATGATTGCTTATAATCAGCTGTCAAAGAGTTCAGAACTGTCCGTCATTCGCGCAACGGGTCAGTCGGCCTGGCAATTTTTAGCGCCCGTGATGGCGCTTGCGGCAGGAATGGGGATTTTTGCGATGCTCGTTCTGAACCCGGTTGGTGCCTATTTGACCGAACGCTTCGAAACGACCCGGGCTGACCTGCTCACAGAAGGTGGCCGCGTCGCGGAACGGCAACGCTCTGATGTTTGGCTTCGCCAAGGCAGCGACGATAGTCAAATCGTCATTCACGCCGAAACCGTTGATAGCACGGGTCAGATCTTCACGAATGTGCGCTTTCTTGAAGAAGGACGCGTCTATGAAGGGGCGCGCCCGACCGGACGCTTTCGGTTTATTCGGCGTATTGATGCCCAACAGGCGACGATCGCGGACGGGTTCTGGCAGCTCACAGACTTGGTCGAAAACACACCCGGTAGTCCGCCACAACGCCTCGACAGTTTGGCCATCGAAACGGATTTAGACCCCAACTCGCTGCTCACGCGCTTTACTTCGCCCAACACAATTGGGTTTTGGGGTTTGCCATCGTTCATTTCTCAAACTGGGCGCGCCGGGCTTGATACCTCGCGCTTCACAATGCGCTGGTTTGGCCTGACGGCTTTACCCGTTCTCTACACCGCTATGGCGTTGATCGGCGCGATTGTGTGTTTGCGGTTGTCGCGCCTTGGGGGGACGAGTCGATTGATTGCCGCCGGCGCGGGGGCCGCCGTTGGATTATTCTTCATCACGCAGATTGCCGCGAGTTTTGGAGCGTCAGGCGCGATCCCCGCTGTGATCGCTGCATGGTCACCGGCCTTATGCGCTTTGTTTATCTCGCTGACGGTTTTGGCATACCAAGAAGACGGTTAAGACAAGTCGCACCTTGACAGCAGCCGCGGCCACAACCACTTTCCGCCGCCTTGAAGCCCTGTTGGAGCCGTTCCCCCATGAATGTTGTTGTTGTCGAGTCCCCTGCAAAAGCAAAGACGATCAACAAGTATCTCGGAAAGGACTATAAAGTCCTCGCCTCTTACGGGCATATCCGCGATCTCCCATCTAAGGATGGTTCTGTTGATCCCGACAATGATTTCGAGATGGTCTGGCAGGCCGATTCTAAAAGCCAAGCTCGGATTAGAGAAATCGCTGAAGCGGTCAAAGCGGGCGGCAAGCTTATTCTCGCCACCGACCCTGATCGTGAAGGTGAAGCGATTTCTTGGCATTTGCTGGATGCCCTCAGAAAGCGCCGAGCGATCAAAAAGGACACACCGGTTGAGCGCGTCGTATTTAACGCGATCACCAAGTCGGCTGTCACTTCAGCAATGGAAAATCCGCGCGAAATCGATCAGGAGCTGGTTGATGCCTACTTAGCGCGCCGCGCGCTCGATTACTTAGTTGGGTTTAATCTCTCACCAGTCCTCTG
>JBCBQS010000306.1:0-2979 GCA_039820085.1 Pseudomonadota bacterium | reverse complement strand
CAACAGTTGCGCCAGCATCGTTTTCAGAAACGGTATTGCCGTCGAGGGCGAGATCGCTCGGCCCTTCATTCACGTCAGCGACATTGATGTCGAAAGTTTCAGATGTTTCGAGACCACCGCTATCGGTCGCGGTAACCGTCACTTCAATATTAGCGGCGTCTTCGTGATTCAGCGCAACGCCATCCGCGAGGCGCAGCTCGCCATCGACGACTTCAAAGCGATCATCAGAAACAGTGTATGTGACGCTGTCGCCAGCATCTGGGTCGAACGAGGAGAGCGTGCCAACAGTTGCGCCAGCATCGTTTTCAGAAACGGTGTTGCCGTCGAGTGTTAAGTCGGTTGGCGCGTCATTGACGTCGATAACATCGATCGTAAACACTTCAGTGATCGTGTTGCCATCTGCATTCAGCGCAGAAACCGAGACATCGACTGAGGCTGCGTCTTCGAAATTCAGGCTCACGCCTTCAACCAGGCGGAGGTCGCCGCCCACAACTTCAAAGCGTGCATCGGAAACATAGAAGCTGCCTGTTTCAATCGCAGAATCGTCAAAAGCGTTGAGTGCGCCTATTAAAGCCCCGCTCTCATTTTCCAAAACCTCAACCGCGACGACCTCGTCAGCCGGGTTAGCGCTTAAATTCGTATCGTTGCTTTCGGGGGCTTTGTCTGTTGAGTCCGACTTCGTGAGCTCAGCTTCCTCGGCTGTTCCAAAGTGCAGATTGGCAAGTGACATCTCCCCAGAGTCACTGGTCAAATCAAAGTCTGCATCGCCTTCCCAAGCATCGATTTTCTGTGTGCGGCCGGTATCGCCAAACAAGAAATTTTGATCGACAATATCCGTTGTCGTCCGCTTCGGCGATTGGTTCGATTGGTCAGACACGCGTCACCCCATTACATTCAGTTCAGCATGCTCCTTACGCGAATATTCCGTAGTTATCGCAAAGGTTGATTTTCAAATACAACCTTAGGTTTTTACCATTCATACACCATATCGGCTGTGGAGACGGTCTGATTTGGGGGATTGAGCGGTGAGCTGGACCGCTCTGAAGTCACGTATTTTATACTTATCAAGGCCGTTTGCATGTGTTCAACTGCATTGAATTGCAGGGCCTGTTGAACTTTACCGATCACATTAACCATAATTAGAATTTTCAACGTTAAGTGGCTTACACCAATACATAAGTGAGCAATTTGGTGATGGTCACAGAAACAAAGACATCGAAGGCGGTGTATAAAGCGGGTTCCGTGCAGGAGCCATCGCTTCCGCTATCCATTTATGTCGGTTCGGCGTTCATCAATATGATGGGGCTGGCTTTGCCTCTAACGATCTTGCACATTTACGATCGCGTCCTGCCCAATCAGGCATTCAATACGTTGACGCTATTGGTCCTCGGGCTCATCGCTGTCGTCCTTATCGAAGGCACATTGCGGATTGCTCGCGGCTCGATCATGGCTTGGCGCGCCGCGGCATTTTCCCATCGTTTATCAATGGACGCCATGGGCCGTCTGATGTCGGCGAAGTCGCATACGGTACAAAGCGTGAAAGCAAGCGCGACCATCTCGCAGCTCCAAGCCGCGACCGATCTGGCCGAATTTCAAGGCAGCTCAGCGCGGTTAATTATGATCGATATTGCTTGGGCGCCGGTTTTTGCGATTGTCATCACAATTATCGCGGGGCCATTAATTCTTGTGCCACTGCTCTTCCTCGGCATTTTTCTGGGCTATATTTACACCCAGACGCGGCGTTTGCGGCAGATCATCGACACCCGAGAAGGAGTCGAAGAGCGCAAATATGACTTCATGTTAGAGACCCTGCAGACCATGCAGACGGTCAAGTCTCACGCCATGGAGCCTTTAATGATGCGCCGGTTTGAGCGGCTGCAATCTGCGAGCAGTCTCGAACTGAAGAAAAATGTCTTAGCCTCACAGGCGATTGCGCAGGCGGGCGGAATGTTCGCCATGCTGATGACGATGGGCGTCGTTTTTTTTGGCGGACTTATGGTGATCAATAATGCGCTGACCATCGGTGCGCTTGCCGCCTGTATGTTGCTATCTTCGCAAATGATGCAGCCAATTATGCGCTCCATCCAGTCTTGGAGCGGGATCGTCCAGAACGCGCATAAGCGCGATGAGGTCGAGAAACTCTACGAGCAAATAAACGATCAGCCCGCCGCGTATGCGCCCGTAATGCGTCACCAACCAGATTTCGCGCCCGCCCAAGTTGAGATGTTTGGCCTTGGGTTTGAGGGACGAGAGCAGCAGACCATTTTCGCCGATGTTCGCGCATCAATCGGACCTGGACAATTAGTCGGGATTAAAGGCCCGGATGGAAGCGGGCGCAGTGTGCTCCTTCGCTGTATTATGGGGGCGATGGCGCCAACTCACGGTCAGGTTACGATCAACGGTGTCGCGCCAAATGAGGCGGGTGTGGGGATCGCCTATGTTGGACAGGTGCCGCAGCTGTTCCAAGGCAGTATTCTTGATAATCTCACGCTGTTCGGAACCTATACTGCTGACGATGCGCGCTGGGTTGCTGAACTTGTCGGACTTGCCGGCGAGATCAATCGGCTTCCTCAGGGATACGACACTCAGCTCTTGGGAAGCTCTAGCCCGGAACTTTCAGCCGCTTTCTCACAACTGATTTGCATTGCTCGAGCGGTGATTAGTAAGCCCGCGGTCTTGTTATTGGATTCATCAAACAGTGGGTTGGACGCCAAGACAGAAATGTCGTTCTCAAAAATGTTGGAGCGTTTGTCCGGCAAAGTCACCATTTTGATGGCCATTCAGCGCCCATCACTCTTGCGCCGCGCCGACTATATCATCGAGCTGAAGGATAAAACCGGGAAGATCGAGTTTCCAAATCCACCAGAGCGTCCCCGCCAGTTTCAGCAGGAGAAGGCGTCCTGATGACCGACCGCAAGCAACCACAGCCCCAAAGCGCAAAGCCGAACACCGTTTTGGCCTGGCAGTCCCAAATTGCGT
>JBCBQS010000305.1:0-2995 GCA_039820085.1 Pseudomonadota bacterium | reverse complement strand
CTTCAAACCATGTCTATTTTTAAAACCGCACTTTCAGCTGGCGCCGCATTGGCGATCTCTTGCGCTGCACATGCCGCGAACATCACGGTCGAAGCTGGCAAAGCCAAAGCGATTAAGCTGAATACAAATGCAGATAGCGTCATCATCGGTAACCCAAACATTGCCGATGTCGCGGTCCATGATGACACGCTCCTTTTCGTGACGGGCAAATCCTTCGGCACAACAAACCTGATGATCTTCGACTCTAAGGGGAACACAATTCACTCTTCAGATGTTGTGGTCACGGCCAACACTGCGACCTGGGTCAGCGTCAAGCGCGCGGGTTCGAACTTCACATATGATTGTTCGCCAGCCTGTCGCCCAACGCTGTCTGCAGGCGATGACACCGGTCACTATAACAATGTCGGTGAGCAATTGCTGTTGCAGAAAGAACTCAATAGCGACGACTAAATTCGCAATCGCGCAAATTCAAAGACGGCCGATCTGAAAAGATCGGCTTTTTTTTTGTGTCTTCTTTGAAGAGATTAGCGCGGGCGACGCGACCCATCGGTGGTTTCAGCGAGGGCCGCCGTTCGCGCGTCTTCAGCCGCCGTCATCGCATTGTCGATGCTGACAGAGTACAGCGCTTGGTCTGGCGTGCCGATCCGTCCGACCGGAGTATCGCCCAAGCGCCACTCAAATGCCCCCGCATTTCGAACCGTGATTGTCCAACCCGCACCTGTGCGCGGATAATAGGTTTCGCCAGCTTGCATCTGACGATTGCGGAACACGGTGCCATCGGACCCGCGAACTTCGATCCAAGCGGGTTCAAGCGCATGGATGAAAAACTCTTCGCTGACATCTGCACGCAAAGCGGACAAATCGGTCGGCTGTTCAAAGGCCGGGGCCAATCGCGCCGAGATGGCAAGCTGATCTTCGGTTTGCGGCTGTGGACCGCTGAGCAAGATCGCGACCCCGCCGACCAAAACGAGGGCTGCAGCGAGCGCGCCGCTGCCGATCATCAGCGTCTTTTTGGGAAAGGCGCGCGGCGCGGCGACTTCAACCGGCATCGCGTCTGCGTTGAGGGACCCGCGTGCATCCGCATAGGCCGACGCGATCTCTTCTTCGGGCAGCCCTAAGAAGCGCGCATAATTGCGGGCCTGTAGGCGCAAAATACTATCAGGAATGTGTGCTGTCTGTTCAGATTCCAGAGCCGCCAAAGTGTCTTGTGACTGGCGGGTTTGGAGCGCAACATCGCGAAGGTCGAGCGCCTTGGCTTCGCGCGCTGCGCGCAGCCGTTCACCAGCGCTGGGGTCTACCGCCTCTGTGCTCTCGTCTGTTATTGTCTGATCTGTCACGGACTCGTTGCTATCACTCAAATCTTTACACATCGTTCAGAACTATACCCTGCCTCGCTGCCAACTCTAAGACGCTTTCGCGCAGAGCTGGGTCTCTCTTTTGCAGAAGAACTGCAAAAGCGGGGCCGAATTGCGATAAATCGAGCGATCGCAGCATCCTTTTCACCGGACCGATGCCGCCGCCCGGCATTGAAAGACTTCGATAACCAAGGGCGATAAGGCACAATGCTTCAAGCGGACGGCCCGCCCCTTCTCCACAAATGGAGACGGGCACATCAAGGCGCTGACAGGTCTCAAAAACTTGTGCCAGGAACCGCATGACCGGTCGGCTCACAAAAGGGTATCGTTCTGATACAAGCGGGGTCATGCGATCTGCGGCATGGAAAAATTGCAGCATATCGTTCGTGCCGATCGACACAAAATCAACTTCATCCGCAATGTCTTCAAGGGCGTAGGCAAAAGCGGGCGTTTCAAGCATTGCTCCGATTTGCAGCTCGCTTGGGCCGGAATATCCGCGCCTTTGCCCCCAACTGACTTCCTCCATCAACATGGTTTTTGCGCGCCGAAACTCATGCGCACTGGTCACCATTGGGAACATAACCGATAGCGATCGGCGCTCCGAGGCGCGGAGCAGCGCCCGCAATTGGCGGCGGAAGAGCCCCGGGCGATCGAGCGCAAACCGGATAGAGCGCCATCCCAGCGCCGGATTTTCCTCGCGCGCATCATTGAGATTGGGCAAAAGTTTATCGCCGCCGAGATCGAGCGTACGAAAATAGACAGGTCGTCCATCCGCAGCATCCAAGACGTGGCGATACAGGTCGATTTGATCGGTCACGCTTGGCAACTTTTCCGACATCAAGAATTGAAACTCTGTCCGGAACAAGCCGATGCCATCTGCGCCGGTGCTGTCTATATGCTCGGTATCGATGCCGAGCCCGGCATTGATCATCAGGCGAACGGGTTCACCATCTTTAGACTCGGTCGGCTCGTTACGCAGCGCCTGAAAGATCGCCTGGCGTTCACTCAAAACCGATTGGCGATTGGTATAGGCGGTCAGCAGGTCCTCATCAGGACGCAAATGGACGCGGCCATCTTCGCCATCCACAATGATTGTGTCGCCGCGCGAGACTTGGGTCAGCAACCCATCGAGTCCACCCACAGTCGGTATGCCCATACCACGCGCGACAATGGCAGCATGGCTCGACGTGGCGACCTCTTCTAAAACAATCGCAGCAAACCCGGCTTTGCCATAATCGAGCAGTTCTGCCGGCCCCAATCGCCGCGCAATGAGGATTTCAGGCTCCTCGCCATTCGGGCGATCATCGCCATTCATCGCGTCGCCGCCAGCCAACATACGTAACAGGCGATTGTCTAAGTCTTCTAGGTCATGCAGCCGCTCGCGCAGATACGGGTCTTTGACTTTCTCGAAACGGGCCCGGTGTTCGCGGCGCAAGCGATCAATCGACGCTTCTGCTGAGAGGCCGCCGCGCACACCTTCGCGCAGTTTTTCCGCCCAAGTCGGATCGGATGCGAGGAGCTTGTACGCTTCGATCACTTCACGCGGCTCGCCCCACAGGCCACCAATTTCCGCCGCCAATAGACGGTCGATCGACAGATGCAATTCTTCGAGCGCGGTTTCTAAGCGGTGCTCTTCATTC
>JBCBQS010000304.1:0-3001 GCA_039820085.1 Pseudomonadota bacterium | reverse complement strand
ATCTTTTAGCACGATCCTCAGCAACCCCATCACGGTGGCATCCATCATTTCCATGGCTGGCTGGAATGCGATCCGATCCATATTGACCGGGAGCGCCAAGGCGCCGTGTACGCCCGACCATAGGATTTGAACCAGCACGGCCACATCGCCATTCACGACCGTACCTGCTGCCTGACCTTGCGCAATTGCTGCTCCTAAGAGCGTTGGAAATGCGAAAGCACTGAGCGGTCGTTTATCGGGCGTATCGAGCGTGCCTGGGCGGACGAATAAGAGCGCGTTCTTGTAAAGCTCTGCCTGCTCAATGCCAAAGGCGAGATAGGCGCGCAGCAGCGCTTCGATCCGCGCTGACGGGTCAGCATGGGCGGCTGCGACGGCGCGAAGGTCATCCTCAAGCGCCGCGATTTGCCGTTCCCAGAGCGATTGTCCGAGACCGCTAAGATCGCCGAAATAGGCATAAATCGTCCCGACCGAGACCCCCGCCTTCTTGGCCACAGCGCGCGCAGAGACCCCGCTGAGCCCTTCGGCGCGATAAAGTGCGACAGCCGCCTGTTGAATAGACCGCCGCACTTCAGCGCGCTGTTCTGGACTTGCTTTTGGACGGGCCATCGCCTCGCTCTAGGCGGCTTTGGCGATTTGGCGCAAGTTCATTTCCACTTGCAGATTGACCAATGGCTCAGCCAAACGCTCTTCCCATTTCTCGAAATTGATATTGTTGGAATTGCGCCCGTAATACCAACCGTCAACGAAGGCATCCATGCTCGGCACGACGCCTTTCGGGGCAACCAAAGCGGTATGCGCCATCGTAACGGCGAGGCGGATGGCATGATATGGGAAACGGATCTGCGAAAGATAGTAAGACGCCAGCGCCAGCTCGCCAGGAATGGTTGCGCCATAGCCCGTCAGGACGTGCATGAAATCATGCAGCTGCGTCCCGCGCACCATCATATAGGCCATATCGTCTGGCATACGATCGAGCTTTCCGCTGCTACTGAGTTGCTTTTGAAACGCGCGATAGTCACGGCCGAAATTCTCAATCAGATTGTTTTCTTCGACAAAGTCCCGATACGCCGCGCCGAGCGTGCCCGGACCATATTGGCGAAGGCCTTCAACCGTAAGGGGCTCAGCAATATAGCCCTCTTTCAGAAATTCTGTCGCGCCCGGAATATCGTGGAGTTCTTCCATATAAGCGTCGATCGCTTCCGTCGTCGCGCCCTCCCACCAATCATGAAACAAAAAATACACGCCGTAATCGAGCGGACGGTCAACAGAGACCATGAACTTTTTAACGAAGTCGCGGTCAACGATCGGGGGTTTTTCAAAGACGGGGTTCGACATGGGTTTCCTCCTATAATAACGCGGCTCTAGCACACGTTATCTGTTTTGTGAACACGTTCATTTAATTATTTTTCGAACATGTTCACTTTTCTTCGGTCCTAGATAATGGCCCTACCGCTTGACAGAACGGGTCTGATTTTATTTATTATCACCGTTATGCCAAAAATAGTTGACCATGAAGAACGCCGCCGCGCAATCGCCGCTGCAGCCGTCGATGCCATCGCGAAAAACGGCTTGAGCGGAGTCAAACTCACCGATATCGCACGCAGTGCTGGCGCCACCACAGGATCAATCGCCCACTACTTTCCCGACAAAGACGCCGTACTCGCTGCCGCCCTCGAAGAAGTGTGTGCGCATCTGTTTCTCCAAGCCGAAGACTTGAAGCGCCCGCTCAGATTCGAAGATTTTGCAGCTTTGCTGCCGACAAATGAGACCAATCGTAAGGAGTGGAAAGTCTGGCTCGCCTATTGGGGCCGTGCGCCACATGCGCCGGTCCTGGCTCGGATTCACCGCGACTATTATGCTGAGATTGAAAGCGGGCTCGCGACTCAGTTTCAAGCCACGCACGCAGATCCGACACTCGCAGCAGCAGCGATCATTTCCGCGATTGACGGGGTCGGCACACGAGCCACGCTCGAGCCGGAGCTTTGGCCAACTGCGCGTCAAGAGAAGCTACTTGCCTCGCTGATTATGCCCATTCTCGACCAGCACACTCACAGAAAAATATAAGGGAGACCCTTCATGCCATTAAAATACCTAAGCGCGACTGCAACCGCGCAAGAACTGTCAGAAACACTGAAAACCGATGGCGCCTGTATCGTGGAGGGTGTTCTATCCGCCGACGGTCTCGCTCAAATGAAAGCTGAATGTCTACCCTTTATCGACGCCACAGAGACCGGTCGCGACGACTTTACGGGCCGCAAAACAACACGCACGGGAGCACTTGTTGCTCGGTCAGCGGCATGCCGGGACGCGGTTATGAACAAGACCATTGTAGACGGCGCGAAGACGTTCCTCAAACCGTATTGCGAAACCATTCAGCTGCATCTGACCCAGTTCATTCGCATTCAACCCGGACAAGAGGTCCAGCCCCTGCATCGCGATCGGCTTGCTTGGGGCGGATACTTGCTCCCGGATCTCGAACCGCAATTCAACACAATTTGGGCGATCACAGACTTCACGAAAGAAAACGGCGCGACAAATGTCATCCCTGGCTCGAATACATGGCCAGCAGATCGGCAGCCAAGCCGCGATGAAGTGGAGTATGCCGAGATGTCGGCAGGCTCCGTGCTCGTCTATTCCGGGTCCGTCGTGCATAGCGGCGGCGCCAATGTCTCAGTCAGCGACAGGATCGGATTGAATATTACCTATGCGCTCGGCTGGCTGCGCCAGGAAGAGAACCAGTACCTCTCCTGCCCGCCAGAAATCGCCAAAAACTTTGCCCCAGAGCTGCAAGCGATGCTCGGCTATGCCATGGGCTCTTACGCGCTTGGCTATTTCACGCCCCCGCTACCGCCGGGCCAAGGTCCAGAAGTCGTACCGCCAGACTTTCTCTTCAATGGCAAAGTCGCCTCCTGGGGGGATGAGATGTACGAGCAAGTCTCTGCCCGGGCGCAGGAGGGTGCGGTCTAGGGGGATATCCGCACGCCGAGCCATGGGCTGGCCT
>JBCBQS010000303.1:0-3010 GCA_039820085.1 Pseudomonadota bacterium | reverse complement strand
CCCTTGATCCGCGCAAGGATGGAAACAGCCACCATAAGCGCGAACCCACACAAGATGCCTGGAAGAATGCCGGCGACGAACAAATCTCCAATTGAGATCGAAACCCCAGCCGCTGCTGCATAGATGATCATATTGTGGCTTGGGGGAATAATCAGACCAAGCACCGCGGCCGAGCACGTCACATTGACCGAGAAGTCGCGATCATAGCCCTTTTCTTCCATAATTGGGATCATGGTCGACCCGATCGCGGAGACACTCGCCACAGCCGAACCGGAGACAGCGCCAAACATCATCGATGCTCCGACATTGACGTGACCGAGCCCGCCGCGCACGCGCCCAAACAAACCCTCTGCCACCCGGATCAACCGGGCAGCGATCCCGGTCTGGGTCATTAAGTCTCCGGCGAAGACGAAAAATGGAATAGCCATCAATGTGAACACGTCGATTCCGGCGGATAACCGCTGTACCGCGATCAGTGGATTGAGCCCCAACAGTGCGAAGACAAGCATCGAAGAAATTAAAAGTGCAAACGCGACGGGCACGCGGATCGCGAGCAGACCGAGCAAGCTGAGAAGCAGAATGATCAATTCCATCACTGCCCCTCCTCTGTTTGATCGAAGGCACGCTCAAACAGCTGCGCGACCGAGAAGAGCGTGATCAAACCGCCCGCGATCGGAAGTGGCAAAAGAGCTAACCCGCGCGGTAAACCCAATGACGGAATATCGAATGCCCACAGCGTCATTGTGAGCTGAAGGCCAGCAATCACCATGACCAAGCCGGCGATTGCAACCGCGAGGTTTGCGACAATATCAAATGCACGCCCTAGTCGATCTGGCACCGCGTTACGCAAGGCGTCGATGCGGATATGAAAGCGTTCATGCACGCCCACCGCTGCGCCGAAGAAGACGAGATAGGCAAGCAGCACCAGAGACAAGCGTTCCGACCAAGCCGGGCTCGAGTTGAAGAAATATCGGGCGACAACCTGATACGATATGATACTTGTCATCACGACGAGGCACGCTGCGCTGACAAACAGAGATACATTGCTCAAGGTATCTAATAGCTTCTTCATGCGCCCGCCTCCCCAATGCGATCGATCTCCTCAAGCAGTGGCGCAAGATCAGGGGTGACGAATTGCTCATATACCGGGCCCATGAGATCGCGGAACGGATCGGTATCGATCCCTGACAGGATCTCACCTCCACTTTCGAGCAAGGCTCTTTTTGAGTCCTCGACGCGGGCGTCCCAGAGGCTGCGCATAACGCCAACAGATTGCCGGGCCGCCTCTTTGACCAGCGCTTGATCCTCTGGCGAAAAATTCTCCCAAGTCCGGAGGCTCATGATCAGCATGTCGGGGGTTCGGAAGTGGCCGGTTTCAGAAAAATAGGGTGCCACCTCGTAATGGCGCGTACTGATATAGCTCGGCCAGTTATTCTCCGCGCCTTCAATGACGTTTTGGACCAAGCCTTGATAGACCTCACTAAAATTCATCGGTGTCGGGTTGGCCCCAAGGGCGCGCATCGTTGCGAGGAAGATGTCGGAATTGGGGACCCGAATCTTCATTCCCTCCAAGGCAGACGGATGTGGAATCGTGCGCTCAGTCGTATAGAAGCCGCGTCCACCCGTGTCGTAGATGGCGAGCCCGCGCAGACCAAAAGACTCTAATGACTTTAGAATTGTCTCGCCGATCTCGCCGTCAGCAACTTCGCGTTGGTGCGCCGTCGAACGGAACAAAAATGGCAGGCTAAACAGTTTGGTGAGTGGCGCGATATTATTGAGCGCTGCGGCGAACGTCCGCGTCATGTCGAGCCCGCCAAACATCGCGATCTCTAACGTGCTGCCTTCCGATCCGAGCTGGCCGCCGGGATAGGATTTAACGCTCAGCCGACCATCGGTTTTTTCCGACAGATACTGTCCCATAAACTTTACGGCTTCGACGGTTGGGTATCCATCCGGCTGAGAGTCTGTCGAATAAAGAATGCGCGACCCACCGCTTGCGGTATCTGAACACCCAGCGACGGCGATGGAACCGCCCAATAAAAGGGAGCCAAACTCCCGGCGATTGGGTCGTCGATTATGGTGAGGTTTTGTCATTGACGAGGTCCTTATCCGTCGCAGGGCGATTTACCGGCGTAGCCGCGCTGTGCCGTCGCTTTCCATGAGCGCTTTGACTTCTTCGACCGTCACCATATTCGTGTCGCCAATGATGGTGTGCTTCAGCGCATTCGCCGCGGCTCCGAATTTAAGCGCTGCATCATCCGACATTTTGGTGACCAATCCATAGATCAGACCCGCAGCAAAGGCGTCGCCTGTGCCAACGCGGTCAACGACATTGTGCAAATGGTAGGTTTTCGAGAAGAATGATCCCTCACTGGTGCGCAGATGAGCCGCCCACTTGTGGTGATCTGCGGAACTCGAATTACGGATTGTCACTGCCACGCGCGACAAGTTGGGGAAGCGGTTCAGTACATCTTCCGATAAAGCCTCATACCAATCATTGGTGCTGCCATCGCCATCGGGTGAAAATCCGAGACATGCTGCGCAATCGCCGCGTCCGGCTATTAACGTATCTGCATGTTCGGCCAAACCGGGCATGACGTCGGTTGCGTCCTGACCGTATTGCCACAGTCTTTGACGATGGTTGAGGTCCAGCGACACGTGCAAGCCCCGCGACTTCGCTTCTTTCAATGCCGCTTCGCAAAGATCACGCGCGGAGGCTGAAATCGCTGGGGTAACGCCGCTGACATGAAACCAAGAAACATTCTGGAAGGCGGCGTCCCAATCCACTCGATCTGGTGAGAGCGCGCTAAACGCCGTGTCCTGGCGGTCATAAATCACGCATCCTGATCGGATGTCCGCGCCGTCTTCGAGAAAATAGATCCCCATACGACCCGGAAGTCTCACAATGTGGCTAACATTGACCCCGTTTGCACGGATCGACATCAGCGCCTGCTCGCCCAATTCAGAGGTCGGTAGTGCTGAGATAAACCGACTTTCAAGCCCGAACTGG
>JBCBQS010000302.1:0-3015 GCA_039820085.1 Pseudomonadota bacterium | reverse complement strand
CAGCCCATTGGAATGACGGCAAGCACGTTCGATCAACCGCTCTCAAACGATCAAGCGACGGGCAATGTCGCGAAAGCCTTTAACGGCGATCAAGAGATGGTCGCAGGCGGCTGGCACGTCTATCCGGAGCAAGCCGCGGCCGGTCTTTGGACCACACCATCAGACTATGCGCGGTTTATGCTGGCCTTGATGGGGGCAGCAAAAGGCGATGACACGCTTGGTCTGTCGCCGCAGGTTGCGCGCGAAATGACGACGCCGGTTGCCAACCAGTATGGTCTCGGTATGGGGCTTCAATTCCCTCAGGGCGGCGACGAACCGAGATGGATGCATAGTGGCTCGAACGAAGGTTATCGCTGCACCGCCATGGGCTTCCCTGACCGCGATGATGTCATCGTTGTGATGACCAATCATCCGCGCGGCATGCAGCTTCTGGGCGAGATCAATCGCGCTGGGAACAAAGTCTACGATTGGCCGCGCACCCCGCCAATGGAAGTGACGCGATTTAATCTGTCGCAGACCGAGCTCGAAGCTTTTGCAGGTGCATATGTACGCGAAGGGGAAACTGATGTGCTGTTCGACGTGTCTGTCGAGGGGTCTGATCTGTTCGCCCAGGTCCGTTCCTTTGACTATACATTCAAACTCATTCCACTGTCGCCGACTGAGTTCATTGATCCGGGCGACTTGGAGAAAGCGACGTTTACACAAACCGACGGGGTTTGGACGATGAGCTCTGGTCAGTCGAATTACATCCAGGTTGAGGAATGAGCGACGCGCCGTCCAATGCCGGATATGCGGACGAAGTCGATGATCTCTTTATACGCTACGAAGCTCGGCCCGCCGCCGATGTGCACGTGCAATGGCGCGAATTCTTCCCCGCTCCTCCCGCAGCGGTTTTAGACATTGGCGCTGGCACAGGCCGCGACGCCGCATGGCTTGCATCCATGGGCTACCACGTCACAGCTGCGGAACCAACGGATGTCCTTCGCGACCGCGCCGCCATTATCCATCCCGATCCGAACATCATTTGGATTGACGATATTTTGCCCGGCGTTGCCACGCTTCAGGCGCGCCCGGAGCGCTATGATATGATCTTGATGCATGCGGTGTGGATGCACCTGTCTGAGGCTGAACGGGCGGAAGGCATGGCGAATGTTGGCGGTCTGCTGAATCCTGGGGGTCGTATCTTTATGAGCCAACGACATGGACCCATCCCACACGGACGGCGGATGTTCGATGTTTCAGGCGAAGAGACCATCGCGCTCGCGTCGCGCCATGGGCTGACAAATCTCTACCATAATCGAGGCGAGTCGATCGCTGCTGAGAATATGGCGCGCGGGATCGAGTGGACGAAACTTGTGTTCGAGAGCCCTGACACGGGGTGAGCCTTTCCAAATGGCGCTGTCCGGTCCATCCTCCAGCGAAAATAAGCGGAGGGAATGATGGACGATTATGCCGATTATGACGCCATGGGCTTGGCAGAGCTGGTTCGGACCAAGAAAGTAAGCGCCAAGGAGCTCTTGAAAGAAGCCATCACACGCGCAGATGCGGCTCAAAAGGAGCTGAATTGCTTTTCAGCGATGTTCCCCGATGTCGCTGAGGCTCAAATCTCCGATGGCGTGCCGACTGGTCCATTCGAAGGGGTTCCGATGGCGACCAAGGATCTTGGGTTCGAGATCACGGGCAAACCAATCACCAACGGATCGCTGGCGTTTAAAGGCAATATCGCTCAAGAAGACAGCGTGTTGTGTGACCGCTATAAAGCCGCTGGCTTTACGCTGTTCGGTCAAACCACCAGCCCTGAATTTGGTCTCACGACAACAACCGAAAGCCTGCTCTACGGAGCAACCGTCAATCCGTGGGACACGACACGAACCTCCGGTGGATCTTCGGGCGGGGCGAGTTCGGTTGTCGCAGCCGGGGTCATTCCGATGGCGCATGCCAGCGATGGTGGTGGCTCGATTCGCATTCCCGCCGGCTGCACGGGCTTGTTCGGAATGAAACCGTCGCGTGGGCGCACCCCGATGGGGCCCGCGACAACAGAAGGATGGAACGGCCAATCGACGGTGCATGCGGTCTCTCGAACCGTTCGAGACAATGCTGCGCTCCTCGATGCGACGCATGGCAGAGAGATCGGGTCTCGCTATGTCGCGCCTGAGCCTGATAGCACTTTCATAAGCGCCTTAGACAGCGATCCAAAACCGCTCAAAATCGCGCTGTGGACGACAGCTCCGAACGGCACCAGGCCGGACCCAGATGCACAGGCCGGGCTCGATCAGACGCGCACGCTGCTTGAATCGCTTGGGCATCATGTCGAAGAAGCTGGACCAGCGCTCGATGGCGAGGTGCTGGGCCGAAGTCTCATGATCACCGTCTCTGCCGCAATCGCCATGGTCATGGAAGCACGCGGTGAGGCGCTGGGACGGACGCTTGGTCCGGAGGATATGGAGCCCGTCACTGCCCGCTTTGTTGAATTTGGGAACTCCATTCCGATGAAAGAACTGATGAAGGCGACTCAAGCCTCGATCACGGCGGGCCTGATTTACGAACACTTCCTCGTTGATGGCGGCTATGACATGATCTTGTCTCCGACCATGTCGCGTGCGCCGGATAAGACCGGTGTTCTATCGCTCAACCCAGCAGATATGGATGCTTACACCGAGGCGGTGACAAGCTTTGCCCCATGGTGCGCCATCTCCAATCAAGCTGGATCGCCCGCCATGTCAGTGCCGCTTCACTGGACGGCAGAAGACTTGCCCATCGGCATGATGTTCGGAGCACGCACGGGCAATGAATGGGAGCTCTTCCAGCTCGCAGGTCAGCTTGAGCGCGCCGCACCCTGGGCACATCGGCGTCCTCCCGTTTGGGTCGGTTAGGCAGATTGATGAGCCAAGTGACTACACGGACCGGCGGGTGCCATTGCGGAGCTGTCCGCTTTGAAGTCCATCTGCCAAACGCGTTTGAGGTGGAAGACTGCAATTGCTCAATATGCGCGATGAGCGGCAACATACATGTGAT
>JBCBQS010000301.1:0-3037 GCA_039820085.1 Pseudomonadota bacterium | reverse complement strand
CTATGCAGGGGCGGTGAGTGATCTAGAGACGTTAATCCAGCGTGGTTTCATTTCCGGCGATAATCTCAAAACGACTTATTACAACATCGCCCAGATTTATCTGACGATTGATAATAAAGAGAAAGCGCTCGAGAATTACGATCGCTGGATGGCGGCTGGCGGTGTCCCGGATCGCAACCAGAAATGGACGCTCGCGGTCCTCTACCAGCAAATGGACGATTTCCCTGAATCTCTAAACTGGGCCGAACAAGTCCTTCAGGCCGACGGCCCGAACGCCGACCGTCAGGTCTATGACTTCCTGATTTTCCTGTATGACAAGACTGGAAATTTTGCGAAGAAAGCTGAATTGCTCGAATTGCTGCTCGCGCGTGACCCGTCAGATCGGCGTCTCTGGGATGCGATTGCAGGTGACTATTTCCGCGGCGGCCAAGAGCGCAAAGCGTTTGAAGTTCAAAAAGCGATGTACCTGGGCGGAATTCTGCAAACCGAGGACGAGCTGATGCGGATCGTCAACTTCTACAACTCGTTTGATGTACCGTACCCCGCAGCGAAAATCCTTGAAAAAGAGATGAATGCGGGTCGTATTTCGGCGACCTACCAACGTCTTGAGCTTCTCGCCAATCTCTACCAAGTCGCGCGAGAATTCGACAAAGCGATCCCAGTGATCGAGCGCGCGGCTGAGATGGCGCCAGATGGTAAGATGTATGAACGTCTCGGGCGCTCTTACAGCGAGTTACAAAACTGGGCGGATGCTGAGGATGCGCTGATCAAGGCCATCAATAAAGGCGGTCTTCAAGACGCAGGCCTTGCATGGGTTTTGGTTGGTCAATCTCGTTATGAACGAGAGGATCGTTCGGGGGCGCGTGAAGCGTTCCGAAACGCCAATAATCGTGGCGGGCGCGGTTGGATCGACTTCATGGCGGCCGAAGATAATACGGCGCGCGCCCTGGTCATCTTTGAAGCTCAAAACGAAGTGAACGATTACCGCAAAGAGAAAGAGTGCTGCAAAGACCTTGAAGTCATCGGGAATGCGCCAGAGTCGTGCGAAACCGTCGATGAGCGCTTGAAAACAGCTGAAGACGCGTTGGCGGAGCTACAAGGCAACGCCTAAAGCAACCAGACCTTAGAAAATGAGCCCCGAGCAAACGCGCTCGGGGCTTGTCGTTTTTGAGAAAGCGTGAAACCAAGGCGACATGTCTGACTTAAGCATCAAATCCAAAGATGATGGGCGATTGGGTGCGCCGAAAATTAAGGCGATCATGGGATGAAGTCGCCTTATGTTTTGCGGCCTGCGCAACTTTCAGATCTCGAGCAATTCTATGCGATGGCGGTCGAGTCGGGACCCGGCTTTACTTCATTGCCGGACGATGAAGACATCTTGCGGAATAATCTCGAAACGGCCGTTGCTTCGTTTGCCGGAACTTTAGATCAGCCTGAATACGGCAAGTATCTGATGATGCTCGAGAATATCGAGACCGGCGAATTGGCCGGCTGCAGCGCCGTCAAAGCTGGCGTCGGAATAAAGTCGCCCTTTTTCAACTATCGCATCATTACGCTCGCTCAAGCGAGCCAAGAAGCGAACCGCCGGTTTGATATGGACGCACTTATCCTGACCAATGAGTTTGTGGGCTGTACCGAAGTTGGAACTTTGTTTTTGCGACCGCAACATCGCGGCGGCGGCGTCGGACGTTTGCTGGCACAATCGCGATATCTCTTGATCAAATCCCGCCCCGACCGGTTCGGCGAGAAAGTCATTGCTGAATTGCGCGGTGTCGTTTCCGAGAACGGTGAAACACCGTTTTGGGAGTGCTTAGGGCGACACTTTTTCAAAATGTCATTCCCTGAAGCGGATGAATTATCGGCGACAACAGACAATCAATTTATCGTCGACCTGATGCCGAAGTATCCCATCTATGTGGACCTTTTGCCGGACGAAGCCCAGGGCGTCATCGGTCAATGCCACACCGAGGGTGTGCCCGCCTTCAAATTGTTGGAATGGGAAGGGTTTAAATACGAACGGGTCGTCGATATTTTCGACGGTGGGCCGATCATGCAAGTGTCGCGCGACATGGTTCGCACGGCCCGAGAAAGCCGCGTCATGGAACTCGAGGTCGGCGCCGCGACAGGCGCCAGCGGGATTGCGGCGCGCACAGATCTTGAAACGTTCCGATCGTGCCTGGTCGAGGGGGCGGTGATCGGCGAAACGCGCTTCATGACCAGTCAGGAAACTCTGGACAAGTTACAACTTAAGCGCGGCGACCACGCGCGGATTTGGCTAAGGAGTTAGTATGGCCAAGAGCGTCTATATCAATGGCCGCTGGATGGACGGCAAAGATGATTGGTTTGAGAAAACCAATCCAGCGACGGGAGATACCAGTTGGAGTGGACAGGCGAGTAGCGCAGACCAAGTCACCGACGCTGTTGCTGCAGCACGTGCGGTTCAAACCAAGTGGGCGCGTCGTCCTCAGCACGACCGGACGACCATTTTAGAGACCTACGCCGAAGAAGTGACGAAACGCGCCGATGAGATTGCCAATGCGATCAGTATCGATATGGGCAAGACGGCTTGGGAGGCTAAAGCTGAGGCTGGCGCGATGGCCGGCAAAGTTGCCATATCCATCAAGGCGCAGGTCGAACGCGCCGGAACGTCATATTCAGAAGCGGCGTTTGGGTCTTTGCATATGACGCATCGCCCACACGGTGTGATGGCGGTGTTTGGCCCGTTCAATTTTCCAGGTCATTTGCCAAATGGACATATCGTGCCGGCCTTATTGGCGGGGAACACGTGTGTTTTCAAACCGTCAGAGCTCGCCCCTTCCGTGGCGCATGTCATGATAGACGCATTCAAAGCAGCAGGCTTGCCGGATGGCGTATTGAATGTCGTTCAAGGCGGGCGAGAGACCGGCGCCGCTTTGCTGGATGCCGACATTGACGGCTTGCTTTTCACCGGTTCAGCGCAAACCGGATTGGTCTTCCACAAACACTTTGCCGGACGACCTGACGTCATCTTGGCGCTTGAGATGGGCGGAAACAATCC
>JBCBQS010000300.1:0-3063 GCA_039820085.1 Pseudomonadota bacterium | reverse complement strand
AACCGATTTGAAGGAGCGCAGCCAATGACCACCCCTAACCAAACCACCCGCCTGCGCGATGCGATTGCTGAGATAGATCGGCATTATAAGCTCGCCCATTTTTCAACGCGGTTGATCGCTGAGCAGGATTCGAGCGATTATCCAGAGCGGTTTTTTCTATCTGATAAGCTCACTAGCTGCGATTTGACGGCGTTCGCCGAGCTAAACGTTCGTGATCGTCCCGACGCTCCTGATCCACGCCAAGCATCGCTAGCCATTGCGACCTTAGTGAATGCCTGGCCAACCATACGATCCGCACTCCTAGACGTGCGGGAGTGGCGGGACATCGAAGAGCTTCCAGAGGACGGAAGCATGACCCGCGCGATTGGCTATTGGAGCTACACCTATCCGCACGACAAGACGCTAACTGAAGGCGTTTGCGAGCTTGAATGGATTGGCGATTGTTGGACGGACGATGAGGGGCCAATCGGGCCCGCCTACAGGCTGTTCTGCGAGTTCCCCCAACCACCAGCACAAGACGGAGAGTGAGGATGGCTGTCAACATTCACAAAGGCGAAATTGGGATCAGCCCTTACGATGACGGTTCAGGCTACGTGGCCACGGTGACCTTCGTTGCCGAGCGTGGAGAAGAGCCAAGAGTCACCATTGAGCAGGGCTACGACAGCTCCGTTTGGTTGAGCTTAGGTGATGTGATGCCACTGATCGCCGCGCTTTCTCGCGCACATGAGGAACTTGCCGGGCTCACCCGCACAGACGCGGGAGGCGGGGAGGATGGGTGAGATTAACGACGAAAAGAACTGGGGCTGGTCAATGATTGCCAAAGATGGTGACCCAAAGCTGACCGTAAGCGCACTGCCGGATCAGCCGCGCGTGAAGATCCAAACGTATCGCTCACACACCATGTCGATCAGAGACGCCAAGATGTTCCGCCGAGCTTTGACACGCGCAATCCGAATGGCCGAGGAAAACGGCGCCCGCACGGACACAGGAGACGCTGAGTGACCAAGGCGCTGCTTACCATTCGCGAAACCGCTGAACTGCTCAACATTGGAGAAAGCAGCGTTCGACGCATGGTCAAAAGCGGCGCGCTACCATCTTGCAGATTTGGTCCCCGCACGATTAGGGTGCCATCTGCCGAGCTCGGGGCTTACATTCAATGCAATATCGACTGGAAAGGCCAATCATCAACGGGAAGCGATCTAGACGCTGGTACGTCGTCTGGACCGAAGGAAAGCGCACACGTCGTCAGACTACATGGTCGGATGATCTCGGTGTCGCCGAAGCCTTCCTCGCCAAATTCAACGCCGCCGCAAGCGCCCCACCCGACACCTTCAACATGAGCCAGCTATTCGAAGCCTACGCCGATGAGCGTGAACAATCAGGGATTCGTAGCCCTGACACGCTTCGATACCATCTTAAGGCGCCCGATCGCCACTTTGGAGGTCTGCACCCCAAAGACATCAATAGAGAGATAGTTCGAGACGCGATCTATCAATGGCGCGATGACGGCAAGTCTGACAGCACTATAAACAAGCGCCTGCGCATGGTCCGGGCGTCCCTATCATGGGCTGTCAAAGAGGAATGGATAGAACGCGCACCACATATCGAAGCGCCGAGTCAGGCTCCGCCCAGAACGCGTTATCTGACCCGCGATGAGTTTCAGCGGCTATTTGCAGAAGCACATGAACCGCACCTGCGGACTTTCCTCGCGCTCGCCATTTATACCGGTATGCGCATGAGCGCGATCTTAGAACTTGAATGGAGACATATTCAGGGGCGCATGATCATTCCAGAGGGCGGACACCAGAATAAGCGCCGGCCACCCGTGCCGATCAATACCCCGCTCGCCCTTGCCCTATCTGTCGCCGCACACCTGCGAGACTGTGACCATGTGGTGAGCTATCAGGGGAAAAACATTACATCGATCAAGACAACGTTCTATAACGCCGTAGAGCGCGCTGAGCTGAAAGATGTACGCATACACGATCTACGCCGCACGTGCGCCTCATGGCTAGCACAAGCAGGCGAACCGATGGAAAAGATCGCAGCCTATATCGGGGATGAGCTGCGAACCGTAGAGAAACACTACGCCCACCTATCCCCTGAACACCTATCATCAGCAGCGAGTGCATTGGAATGACAAAGCTTCAAGCCAAAATGATTCACGCTCTGAAGGATGCATTGATCGATGCAAAGACTCAGATTTACCGCGACATTGACGGGATGAGACACGAGCAAGCGATTATCCACGCTCAAGTCTTCGTTGAAAGCGGAATGACAAATGTCTTGAACGCGCATTATGCGCAAGAAAACCGAACGTCAGAAGAACCAGTGGTTAACAATGGCGTAACGACGGCGGATAAGAGCAAGCAATGACACATATGGCGGGTCCACGCGCTGCCCTCCGAAGGCAGAGGTCAGAGGTTCGAATCCTCTTAGGTGCGCCATTCCCAAAGTAATGGAAACTCATCCACTTTAACGGGCTATGTTGCCGACCTTTAAGCCGCGCGCCAGCGCCTCTGCGTGATCTCGGATATATTGCTTTGTGACGCGCGCCTCCGTCGCCATCTGAAAGCCATGACAGGCCCCCGGATAGATGATTAATTCCGTGGCGACGCCCGCCATTAAGAGGCGCTGCGCGTAGTCTATATTTTCGTCTCGGAAAAGATCGAGCGCGGCCGTGCTGATCCAAGCCGGTGGAAGTCCGGAAACGCTTTCAGCTCTTGCCGCCGCATGAGGGGCGGCGGGCGATACATCCCCCAAGTAATATGCCCAGCCAAGTTGGTTGCGCGCGCGGGTCCAAACGAATTCACCGGTTAGCGGATCACCAGGCTTCGCGTCACTGCCCGTGCGGTCGTCGATCATCGGATAGGTGAGCATTTGATAGCAAATCGGGTACTCACCTTGATCTCTCGCAAACAGCGCGAGCGTCGCCGCTAAGCCGCCACCCGCGCTTTCCCCGCCGATCGCGATCCGATTAGGATCCACGTTCAGTCCGCTGGCATTCTGATGCATCCAAGCGAGCACCGCATAGCTGTCATCAAGTGCTGCTGGGACCGGATG
>JBCBQS010000299.1:0-3068 GCA_039820085.1 Pseudomonadota bacterium | reverse complement strand
TTGTCGAAATTGAGGACAATGGGCCAGGCTTTCCCCAAGAGGCGCGCGATCAGTTGCTAGAGCCCTATGTGACGGCCCGCGAAGGCGGAACTGGCCTCGGACTTGCGATCGTGAACCGGGTCATCATGGACCATGGGGGCAGCGTGCAGCTTTTAGAACCAAAACACGGGCTGGAAGGGGCCATCGTGAGAATTGTTCTGCCAATCAGTCTGACAGAAGAAGACGGCGCAGAGCAGCAGCCTTTGGAGTATGCCAATGAGTACTGATATTTTAGTGGTCGATGATGAGCCCGATATTCGCGAGCTGATTGCCGGTGTACTAGAGGATGATGGCCACGGGGTTCGGACCGCTGCAACGGCAGAGAAGGCGATTGACGAAGTTCGTTCGCGCACACCCAGCTTGGTTGTGCTCGATGTCTGGCTGCAGGGCAGTGACATGGATGGTCTATCCGTTTTGAAGTACCTCAAGGCGATTGACCCGCTTTTGCCGGTGATAGTGATCAGTGGTCATGGCAATGTCGAAACGGCGGTCGCGGCGATCCGGCGCGGGGCTTATGACTTCATCGAGAAGCCGTTCAAAGCAGATCGCCTTCTACATCTGGTTTCACGCGCGATTGAATCAGCGAGTTTAAAGCGCGAGAATGCTGCACTCAGAACCCACAATTTCTCAGCCTCTGAATGGATTGGTGCCAGCGGCGCGGCTCAAGCTTTGCGCGCGCAAATTGAGAAAGTTGCCCCTACCAATTCGAGGGTGCTGGTTTCCGGCGAAGCCGGTGTCGGAAAAGAGCTTTGCGCCAAGCTGATCCATGATCATTCACGTCGAGCTGGAGGCCCGTTCGTTGCGGTCAATGCCGCCAATATCGCGCCTGAGCAAATGGAGCGTGAGCTATTTGGCGAGGAAGATTCGTCGGGAATGCCAGTGAAGATCGGCGTGTTCGAACAGGCCCATGGCGGAACGCTTTTGCTAGACGAAGTCGGTGATATGCCACTCGGAACGCAGAGCAAAATCTTGCGCGTGCTCACAGAGCAGCGCTTCCAACGCGTTGGTGGTGGCTCGGATGTCAGCGTCGATGTGCGCGTCATGTCATCCTCAACGCGGGATCTCGAAAAAGCGATTGAAGCCATGGCGTTTCGCAAGGACTTGTACTACCGGCTGAACGTTGTCCCATTGGGTGTGCCATCTTTGGCAGAACGCCGGGATGATATTCCGGCTCTGGTCGACTATTTTAGCGCGCGCATCGCCGATTCTTCAGGTTTGACGCCGCGCCGGTTTGGTGACGAAGCAATGGCGGTCTTGCAGTCGATGAATTGGCCAGGAAATGTTCGTCAGCTTCGCAATGTCGTCGAGCGCGTGCTGATCTTGTCGCGCGACAGCTCCAACAACACGGTTTCAGTCGATGAGTTGCCTTTGGATCGCAGCAGCGGTGATAATGCCGACGCTATGGGCGTTTCGGCTGATTTTGTCGGTCTGTCATTGCGCGATGCTCGAGAGCAATTCGAGCGGGACTATCTGACCCTGCAAATCACGCGATTTGACGGCAATATTTCCCGCACCGCAGAGTTTATCGGTATGGAGCGGTCCGCCCTACACCGAAAATTAAAGGCCCTTGGTGTAAACGCATCGGCGAGTCGTACGGAAACCCGGTAAATGCGCGTTATCATATGCGGCGCCGGACGGGTGGGGCAGGGCATCGCCCGCCACTTGGCGCAAGAGCATCACGATATCATTATGATCGACGAGAACCATGATCTCATAGAGCAGGTTCAGATCGATTTTGACGTGCGCGGTGTGGTTGGCCACGCAGCGCACCCAGACGTTTTGCGAGCAGCAGGTGCAGATTCAAGCGACATGCTGATCGCCGTGACGCATTTCGATGAAATCAATATGGTGATCTGCCAAGTGGCGGATACGCTGTTCTCGGTGCCGACCAAAATCGCACGCGTGCGGGCGCAGGCCTATCTCGATGCGACCTATTCTGAGTTGTTTGCAAAAACGGCTCTGCCGATTGACTTGATCATCTCACCTGAGATCGAAGTTGGTGATGCCATTTTGCGTCGGATCAGAGCTCCGAGTGCGATGTCGAGCATCGCGTTCGATGATGTCGAGCTGCAAGTCCTCGGGATTAAAGTCCAAGACGATAGTCCATTGCTCGAAACGGCGCTCGATCAAATCGCTGGCATATTCCCCGATCTCGGCGCCCGTGTGATTGGGATTAAGCGAGGCGCGTCCGTATTTGCACCACGCGGCAATGATCAGCTGCAGCCAGGCGACATCGCTTATGTCGCCGTCACCCGCCGATCCGCGCCACGGCTCAACAAATTGTTCAATCGTGACGTTGAGGAGCATAAGCGCGTTGTGATTGTCGGTGGCGGGAATGTCGGAACCTATGTTGCCAACAGTCTCGAAAAGGATGGCCGCGTTCGCGTGCGCATTATCGAAGCCGACGCTGCCAAAGCTGATGAAGCCGTCTCCGCGCTCAAACAAACAATCGTCATTCATGGCGATGGGCTTTCGCGCGATATGCTGGAAGAGGCGGGGGCAGACCAAGCCGACATCGTGATCGCCGTCACCAATGATGACAAAACCAATATGCTGATCGGGAAGCTTGCCAAGCAATTAGGGGCAAAGCGCACGCATGCTTTGGTCAACGCCTACGAGCTTGTCGCGATCTCGCAGGATCTCGACATTGACGCGGTTCTTGATCCGCGCGCGCTCAGCGTTTCTAAAATCCTCACCAAGCTGCGGCGCGGGCGCATTTTGTCCGTGCAATCGATTGAAGATGGTATGGCTGAGATCGCCGAGGGCGTGACCCTGCAATCCTCGCCATTGATTGGGAAACCTGTTGACTATGCGCATTTGCCCGACGGCGTGACGGCTGCAGCGATCATTCGCCGGGGGGAGGTCATTTTCCCAACGCCTTCCGATTTGGTTGAGGCAGACGATCGCTTGCTCTTATTTTACGAAGCAAGCGCGACCCGCAAAGTCGAGCAATTCTTCAGGGTGAGCGCCGACTTCTTCTAGGCGAGGATGACCGCATGAACCATCTCGCCATCGTTCGCATCGTCTCC
>JBCBQS010000298.1:0-3071 GCA_039820085.1 Pseudomonadota bacterium | reverse complement strand
GATCTCTCCACATTTGCGGAATGGGCGCTCGCAAGCTTCGAGGACGGCGTGCGAGCGCCCATTCCGCAAATGTGGAGAGATCACCCCCTGTGAACAAGAATCCGCCAATGCCCGCCGCATGCGCTGCGTCAATATCAGTCTGCTTGTCGCCAATCAGAAAGCTAGCGTCCCGCTTGACCGGAAAATCCGCCATCGCTTGTAAGATCATGCCGGGCTTTGGTTTGCGATCAAAACTGTCTTTGCGATATTTCGGATTGGTGCCGTCTTGGTGATAGGGACAGTGATAGGTACCATCGACATGGGTTCCCGCCGCTTCAAACCCGGCATGCATGTGGGCGTGTACGCGGTCCATATCGGTTTCTTGATAATGGTCAAAGGCAATGCCGGATTGATTGGTGACGATGAATACAAACCAATCGCGCGCTTTATAGGTTTTCACGCACTCAATCGCGCCGGAGACCCATTCCCAGTCTTCCACACGCGAGACAAAGCCGCGATCAACATTGATCACGCCGTCACGATCCAGAAACAAAGCCGGTTTCATTACAGCCATAGCTCTGCCTAACCTAGAGTGCGGTACTGAGCGAGGGTGCTTGGCAAAAAATGAGAATTCTGATGCTTTTCGTCGATTGGAGATGCAAAAGCATCCCGAAATCGCCTGAGGGAGGGCAATTATGGAACCTTACATTCCACTGATTTTAAATGGTGTTGGCGGGGTTGTGATCGGACCGATCGTCTCGAAAGCGCTCGGCGGGAAAGGCGGCACCGGTGCCATTGCCGGCATTATTGGCGGCCTTGCGGGCGGATACGGGATGAATGCCGCGGATATCGGCTTTCAGTCTTTGCTGGGCAATGACGCACTGATGGGTCTGTTGAGCAGCTTTTTAAATGGCGGCGTTGGCGGCGGCGTCATTGGCGGCATTATCGGCGCACTGAACCGCGCGAAATAGGACTTGATTAAGTCGGCGCGCTGTCCTTAGGGCGCGGCGTCGGCAATCGCCCGGCGATTTACCCCAATGCCAATCAGCAATGGAATGAAGGCGACTGTTGTGATCAAGGCGGCCAGGAAAAATGCGGCACCGCCTGTCTGAAACGGGTCTGTTTCGGGAAGATTTGCGAAGTGCTCGAGCGTTTGTGTCATCAGTACCGGGCTGAACACCAGGGTCAGGGCCATAATGCTGGCTTGGGCGCCTTGTAGTTCACCTTGCTGATTTGTCGGCGTGAGGGTCGACGTGATTGTATTGATCGCGGGCATGGCGACGCCGCCAACGGTCGAGATGACGATAATCGCGTAGGCCATTTCTGGTGCATCAGCGAACGCGAACAGGAAGAGCGCGACGGCGTTGGTCGCAAACCCGAACAAAACTGCGTTCATGGCCCCAATGCGCTTGATCAAAAACCCAGTTAGCACGCCCTGACCAATGGCGGACCCGAGTCCAACGAAAGCGAGCGACAACCCGATTTCGAACTCCGACCAGTCATAGCGGATTTCGCCATGGAAGTTCCAGGTTGATGGATAAACCGCGTGAGCAACTTGATACATGCCAATCGCCACAATGAACCAAGCGACGCGGGGAACTTTGGAAAAGTGAACAAGGGTGCCAAACGGGTTCGCGCGCGCCAGGTCAAATGGACGCCGGTCTTCTTCTCGTAGGCTCTCTGGGAGAATGAACCACCCATACAAAAAGTTCAGAGCCGCAACGCCTGAGGCAACAAAGAAAGGCAGACGCGGGTTGATCTCACCGAGCATACCGCCAAAGACCGGACCGAGAATAAATCCAATCCCGAAAGCCGCGCCAACAATTCCAAACGCACGACCGCGATCTTCAGGAGCCGTCACATCCGCAATATAGGCATTGGCGACAGACGTGGTGGCAGCGAACAAGCCGCCAAGAAAACGCCCAATAAACAAGATGGTGAGCGTCGGCGCGAGCCCCATTATCAGGAGGTCGATGGCCAACATCCCGATCGAGATCAGAAGAATTGGTCGTCGTCCATAGCGATCGGATAGGCCGCCAAGAATGGGCATGGCAAAGAAATTTGCGATCGCGAAGGTCATGGACAACCACCCGCCATAAACGACCGACTGCTCAGCCGCTAAGCCGGTTATGTCCTCAAACAAAGCTGGCATAACCGGCATGATGATGCCGAAGGAGAGCATGTTCAGGATCACCGCGACCACGACAAAGAGAAACGCGTTTCGACCAGGCGTTTTTTGTGGGGACGTTGTCTCGCTCATGACTTGGCTTTGCGGGACCCGGAAGCCGGGGTCAAGACGGCCAAAGCGACGCCGCCCAAAATCGCGCTTGTTGCCGGTGCGAATCTGAGCGTGATCGGTTCGGCGAGAAAGACCACGCCGCCGATTGCTGCAAGCGCGGGCACGCTCAATTGAGCAACACCGGCGCGGGTCGCTGATAGAGACTTGAGCGCATGATACCAGATGACATACCCCAATCCAGACGTGACCGCGCCTGATAGGACAGCAAGTGCGATCCCGTTCGCTGGCGGGAATGGTTCCGGCGAGCGCCATAAGAGTGCAGCTAAAATTGGCAGCGCCAACACGGTCGCGATCAGAAAATTGCCCGTCGTTGCCGCCGTTGCATCTTTAGCGTGGCGTCCAAGCAATGAGTAAGCACCCCAGCCCAGGCCAGCGAGTGCCATCAGAAGGGCTGCCCAGAGCGGCGGCGTATCCAGGCCCGGTGAGACCAGCCATATCAAGGCCGCGATGGCGACGATAAAGCCAAGCCATTGCAGTCTCGACAGGACCTCACCCTTAATGAGGCCATAGCCGAGCATGGTGATTTGCACCATTGCGAACAGAATAATTGCACCGGTCCCCGCAGGCAGCGCGAGGTAGGCGTAAGAGAAACATCCAGCATAGACCAGCAGACTGGCGCCGCCCGCAAATGTACCGGCAATTCGCCGCGACTGTAACGCGCAGATCAACACCAGAGTGATGGCACCGCTGAACAGGCGAATGATTGCAAAACTCCCGGCGCCAATATCTGTTTCGACAAGCCCCAGCCGCCCCAGCACAGCGTTCTCATAGGCCTGGTAAGGTCCGGGCGGTG
>JBCBQS010000297.1:0-3041 GCA_039820085.1 Pseudomonadota bacterium | reverse complement strand
ACGCGTAAATCCCCCATATCGGTGTTAACAGGCCAACGGCGACGCACGCGGCACAGAGCGGGATCAAAAAGAACGGAAGCAATCGAATGGCGCCGAACCGATCAATCAAGTACCCGCTGCACAGTGAGAATATCACAGTCGTGACGGCCATGATTGGAAATGCCGCTGCGAATGCCAGCTCATTATATCCCCGCAATTCGATCAAATAGTCTTGATGAAAGAAGATCGTCGTCCCAATAAAAGGGGGGGCGAGCACGCCCACTAAGAGCGCGTAAAATACAGGATCTGCGGCGACTTGGGCGACGGTTTTATCCGGCCCGATGCGCGCGCTCGAAAGGTCGGGGTCCGAGGCGCGTGGGGCTCGCTCGACGCGCCACAACATCAAAATTGCAGGAAGCGCGAACACGAGAAGAAGCACAGCTGCGACCAACCACCCGGTCTGCCAACCGATCGCTACCGCGAGCGCTGTGAACGCAATGGGTAACAGTGCTTCACCCGTCTGGTGACCAGGGACGATCAGGGACGTGGCGCGTCCGCGATTGGCGACATACCAGCGCCCAATCTCTGTGTAGGCAGTGTGCGTCATCATTCCCTGTCCAAACAAACGCAACGCAAAAAGTGCAAATACCATCAGGAGAAGCGAGGGCGAAAAGGCCATCAAAAGGCAAGCCGCTGCCAAGCACGGAATGACAAATCGCGCGACCTTCCAACCGGGCATGTGATCGAGAACTCGGCCTAGAAACGGCAAAGTTAGCGCGCTGCCAATCGTTGCGATCATGTAGAGACCGCCAAACTCACCATCGGTCAGATCGAATTTCGTCCGCAACTCTTCACCAGATAATCCAATGAAGAAAGTCTGTCCGAATGACGAGAAGAATGTCAGGAGAAACCCACCCGAAATCCATCGTGCATTTTCGCGGAAGAATGCAATCATGTTGCGCGCTATGCGCGAATTGTGTCGTTGAGGGAAGACTCAACAGGTATGGATTGAGCGTTCACAAGCATCGCGCCCTTAATTCGGCGCTTCACGGAGCCGCGGAGCACGGCGTTTCTTTCGAAACCTTGGCAGCAAGAAGAGATAAAGCCCCGTGCCCCACATTGCGATCAACAAGATGCCTGTGGGCAAGAAAATAAACAGCTTCACCGTATCGGAAAAGTAAGACCCATCGTGGATTTGCTCGATCACATCCGAGCGCCGATAAGCGACATTCAAGACCTCGCCCGTGCGTGTATCGACTTGGACCTCCCACCCGGACTCGGCGCGCAATTTCGCAATCCCCTTGCCAACGCGCAGATCGATCCGGTCGATATCCGTCCAGGTTTCAATCTGTGCCTCTGGGTGGGCCCGCGCGGCCTCGACCATGTCGTCAAAACTGATCTGCGGCACTTCACCAGATACAATTCCAGAAGCGGTTGCTGGTTGAATCCACGTCACCTCTTTTTTGAGCATCAAGAAGATCCCCGCAAAGAAAATAATACCGGCTGGAACGGCGATCGCCAAAGACAGCCAATAGTGGATTTGCCGCAAAAGGCGCTTGGTGTTTACGGTCATAATCGCATTCCTTTATCGCCAAGCTGATCAGCGATTGTCCCTCACAAATCGATTTGGTCTTCTAAGGCAGCGTGGCACCCGGAACCCATGGGGCGCCTGCTTCGATCAACGCTGCTTCAAAAGCCGGAATTGTCGTCTCAACCAAAACGCTCAAACGCTGCTCGATCGCCCCAAACTCTGATTGTGCAATAGCGAGCTGATCACGATGAGTCTTCGTTGGTCCATAGGTCGACCGACCCACACCGGTTTGAACGAAACCAAGTCGGCTCCGAATGGTCGGCTGCGTTCGCTCATAGATCGCGTTGCGCGCAGGATTGCCGTTGACCAATTCTTTGAGCGCGTTGGCCTCGGTTTGAATGGTCTGTAGACGCGTATCCAACGTGTCGGGATTGTCCCCGAGGGCGCGCTGGGTTGCGAGCCCAAGCAATGAGATCTTTTCGTCAAGCCCACCTATCGTTTGCGACACAGCGGTCACAGAGCGATCGAAGGCAGACACTTCGGCCCAAAACTCGGACGCATCTGGCTGCGCAGGCAAGGCGCCATCTCGCAAACGTTCTACCTCAAAAGTTTGGGGGCCGACCAACTCAGTGGTCACGCCACGAACGCGTTTGGAGAGGGAGACCGTGTACGTGCCAGGCGACACCAAATAGCCCGAAGGCTCACCGTCTGCATTGTCGCCAAGCGCGACGGAGCCTGTATCAGGGAAGCGAAGATCCCAATTCACACGGTGGAAGCCAGCTTTTGCCGGCCCATTTAGGCGCCGTACAACACTGCCATCCGAATCGCGAACCGTCAGCCAAATTGCCGGTTCAGTCTCTTGCAGCTCGGCCGTGATCGCTTCAAAGCTCGGGAAAGGTGTATCATCCCCCGCTTCGATGAGCGGCTTTTCACGCTCGAGACGTTGGTCTTTCAATGATGGAATGTCTTGCGCCAAATAATAGGTAAAGTTGGCGCCAAAAGGTGGGTTGGGTGCGCGGTAATAACCATGCCCTTGCGAGCCACCTTCGCCGAACGCGAGCGTTGGCTGTTCAATGTACCACAGCGCTTTGCGGCCCGGGAATAACATCGCTTCTTGATTGAGGCTCTCTTCGGTCAGAGCGCGCAGCGGTGAAATATCATCAACGATGAAAAAGCCGCGTCCAAAGCTCGCCGCGACCAAGTCATTCTCTCGGCGTTGGATGGTCACATCGCGGTAGGAAATGGTTGGAGCATTCCCCGTCAGTTCAACCCATTTGCCACCACCATCGAGCGAGAAGAACAATCCAAACTCGGTTGCTGTGAATAGAAGGTTCGGATTCTCATGATCCTGCACAATACGCCAAACCAGATATCGGTCTTCCAAATTGCTCGAAATGCTACGCCAGCTTCGACCCCGATTGGTGCTTTTTAGGAGGTACGGTTTGAAGTCCCCATATTTGTGATTGTCGAGAGCAATGTAGACCGTGCCTTCGTCAATGATATCCGCGCGGATCTATTCGACGAGATCGGA
>JBCBQS010000296.1:0-3079 GCA_039820085.1 Pseudomonadota bacterium | reverse complement strand
CAGAGCGACGACGACGACGGCGGCGCATCCGAGATTGCAGCTCATCGCGAGCGACTTTCAGGGGCTGTGCATCAGCCTCTTTCGCTGCCAAATCCTCTCGATTGACGCAAAATTCAGCGTAGGCTTCCAATTCAGGCGCAAGATCAATCGCGGCCAAGTCGATCATTATGGCATCATCCAGGAAGCCAATCCCTGGCAGCTCGTCCGGAATAATGTCTTTTGGATCGGCAAAGTAAGCGAGCACTTCTAAAACGCGGTCGCGGTCATCACTCTCAAGGGCCCAATCGCGGTCCTTCAGCATGTCGACCATGTTCTGCAGCGTCAGCATGCGCGAGACGACGAAGGTTGGTGGATTACTCTCGAGCGCTTTCACAGCCAACGCCTCAGAGGCGAGGATGACCCGGTCATCGTCTTTCAGAGCGCGGTTCCGACGCGCTTTGGACAGGCGATCACGAAAATACTCAATATCCTCCGGACCCAACTCAAAATTAATTCGAAGCGTTTCGCTCACAGCGACTTCCATATGCTTGGTCTCCCCATTGCATTTATTGCCCCGTACGATGCCGACAGATGATGACGGATGCAAGAGTGAATTTGAGCCTCGATGCCGGTTTCAGGCTTGCTTCGCTACAGATTCCGCGCTTCGGTCAGGTTCCATGGGAGGCCATAAAATGACTCGACTATCATCTGCGACGACTGACCAATTGGACGCGAATAAGGATCTTCTCGCTCTGGCGGCTGCGGCCATGGGCTTTGAAGCCAATTCATTGAAGGTTATGGCGCGCAAACCGAATATCTTACAAGGCTTTATGGGGCTTTCGGCAGCCATTCTTGGACCCGATGCCAGCCTTGATCCTGTGTTACGCCAAATGATCGCTCATATTTCTAGCGCCGCCGCAGGATGCGCTTATTGCCAAGCCCATACCGCTCATGGTGCCGAGCATCGCGGCGCAGACACGGACAAACTCGCCGCGCTCTGGGAGTTCGAAACGAGCGATTTGTTCACCCCAGCCGAAAAAGCCGCGCTTGATCTAGCGTTGGCAGCTGGTAGTGTTCCCAACCAATCAACCGACGCGCACTTCGACGCCTTGCAGCAACACTTCAGCGAAGATGAGATCGTGGAAATCGTCGCCGTAATCGCTTTGTTCGGATTTCTCAATCGTTGGAATGATACGCTGGCGACCACGCTGGAAGACAGTCCACTCGCCTTTGCGGAGGCCCATTTACAACCCAAAGGCTGGGTTGGCGATCGGCACAAAAAGTAGCATGTCAGTACGACCCTATCGAGTGAGCGATCTGTCGCGATTATTGGCGGTGAACGAGGCGTCTGTTCCTGGGGTCGGACAAGAATCGATGGACAGCCTCGCGACGTGGATCGCGCTTTCAACGTGCCTGGTGGCAGTGGATGAAGCCGATATAGCCTTAGGGTTCATCACCCTGATGGAACTTGGGCAAAGAAGCTATGACAGTCCAAACATGCGTTGGTTTGAAGACTATTCAGAACGGACAGGCAGATCTCTCATCTACGTCGACCGGATCGCAATCGCCTCTGAGGCGCGTGGTCAGGGGCTTGGCGAAACGCTATATCGGGCTGCATTTGAGCGCTTTCAGTCCCACGAAGAGATGGGCTGCGAAGTCAACACATTGCCGCCCAATCCCGGCTCACACCGCTTTCATAAACGGCTAGGCTTCCGATCTGTGGGAGAAACTACCTATGTTCCTGGCAAGAAAGTCGTCATGTTTTATGCGCGAGCGCTTGGCTAGACTGCCACGACTTTCTGCTCAATCGCCCCGAAAATAGACTTTCCAGCGCCGTCCAGCATTTCCATACGCACCGTGTCACCCGGCTTCATGAATGGGGTTTTGAACTCGCCGCTCGCGATTTTTTCAATCATCCGGATTTCGGCAATGCAGGAATAGCCAAGCCCGCCCTCACTCACCGGCTTGCCAGGGCCGCCATCAGCGCCTTTGTTGGAGACGGTCCCGGACCCGATCACGGTGCCAGCGGTCAGTGGACGCGTTTTCGCAGCATGCGCCACAAGGCGCGCCAATGAGAAGGTTGCATCTTCCGCTGCTTCGGCCCGGCCAAACGCTTCGCCATTATAGTCAACGCACAGTGGTAGATGGACGAGACTATCTTTCCACGCGTCGCCGAGTGCGTCTGGTGTGATGGCGACAGGTGAGAAGGCGCTTGGTGGTTTAGACTGGAAAAAACCAAAGCCTTTTGCGAGTTCCGCCGGGATCAAACCGCGAAGCGAGACATCATTGCACAGCATGATCAGTTTGATGTGATTAGCTGCACCCGCTTCGCTGACGCCCATTGGCACATCGTCGGTAATCACCGCGATCTCACCTTCCATATCGCAGCCCCAAGCAACGTCGCCGAGCGGGATGTCATCGCGCGGACCGAGAAACGCATCAGAGCCGCCCTGATACATCAGCGGATCATCATAAAAGCTCTCGGGCACCTCGGCGCCGCGCGCTTGTCTGACAAGTTCAACATGATTGATATAGGCTGAGCCATCGGCCCATTGAAAGGCACGCGGTAGCGGGCTCTCGCAATCATGTTCGTGAAACCGGAATGTCGGAACCGAGCCCAACTCAACGCCCTCCGCCATGCGCGCGAGGCGCGGCGCGACTGTCTCCCAATCATCCAATGCGGCTTGTAGTGTCGGCACGATGCGGGCTGCATCTGTACAGCGCGTCAGGTCATTAGAGACGACGACCAAGCGTCCGTCACGCGAGCCGTTTTTTAGAGTGGCGAGTTTCATTCCTCAAATTCCAATTCAAAAATGTCTACCGGTTTTCCAGATTTGTTTTCCCGCCACTGCGCTTGGCTGGAAACGTATTCTGGAGGATAAAGCAAAGCCTCCGCGAAAGTGTCCGCAATGGTATCCCACAGGGGCTCCCAGTCGCCCACACTGCTCATTTCATCAATTACGATCTCCCAACCGGAGAAATGATGAGCGGGTGCAGAAGGTGGAACTTGATCATGCGCGACGATCCACATTCGTCGTTTGGGCGGGCCATCGTCGATCGCGACAAAGCACTCGTTGCCCGTTTTTTTCATTGTTAGCTT
>JBCBQS010000295.1:0-3140 GCA_039820085.1 Pseudomonadota bacterium | reverse complement strand
GTTTGCACCTCGAGATACAGGTCTTTGATCTTGCCGAACCGGCTTGCGATATCGCCGCGGGTCATTTTCATCCAGACATTCGAAACCCGCTCCATGGTCGAAATCTTGCCGTCTGAATACTGATCAACGAGGCTGCGGGCATCATCCCTGATTGAATTGAACGCCGACGTGATGCCCTCATAGCGTTCGCCAATCGTCACGCCGGAAATTTGCTCGCGCACGATGTCATTAAAGATACTGGCTTGATCGAGCGTTCGCGCAATCGCTGCGACTTTATCGGGTTCAAGATCAGAGATTTGTTCCAAAAGGGCGACAATCGGCGCAGATCCAGCGCTCTTATCGTCCTTGAGCAATCCAAGGTCACGAAGTCCCCCCATTGCCCGATCTAAATATTGAAGTGCCGTCGGGCTGCTCGTTTCGCTCATATGCGTCTCCCTTTTGAGGTCACTGAGATGGGTATCGCAGACGGATCATCAAGCGCAAGGAGAAAGCAATGTCAGGCGATCAGCAGGTCGGACGTCGATTATGCGATTATCTTGAGCTGATCACGCCGGCGACGACACGTTCGAGTTGATCGAGCAATGGGTCATGTTCCTCCGCGCTCAGTTGAGAGAGCATGATCTCCATGTTTTGGACGTCTTGAGCCAGAATGGCCTGTGCGGTTTCCTTGCCCATTGGTGTAAGCGCCAGACGCTGCGCGCGGCCATCGTCTGGATCAGGCATAGGCTTGAGTAAGTCACGGGTCTGTAGCGCTTTAGACGCGGTTGAAAGGGTCGTTTTGGGAACGTCTAACACGTCCGCGAGCGTGCTGGGACGTGTTGGTCCATTCTCGCGAATGAAGCCGAGAATGTGAAAATAGAGCGGATTAAAAGGCAATTTGCCTTGAGCAGGGGCACCCGCTCGGCCCGATACCAGGAATGCGCGGATCAGCAGATGCACGATATGCCGAAGCCGCTCGATATTTTCATCACTGGGTCTTGCTTCTGGCGTCATATGTTCCATTTAGTACGAAGTCCGTATTAAAAAAGGAGTCACTCATGCGTTTCTCTCTCATAGCCGTCGCAGCGCTGCTCGCAAGTTGCACATCAGCGATCACCCCGCCAGACACCCCGCCAGCCTATTCCGAGCCACCGCCATTGGTGGAGACGGGTTATGTTTCAGTTGTGACCACAGCTGACGTCCCGATGAGCGTGACGGACTTGCGGGCGTTCTTGTTAGAGCAACCGTTCATCTCCTTTTTGGAGCCAACCGATACGATTTCGCCACCAGTTGCCGAAGAAACACTGCAAGGGGAATGGCTCACACCAGGTGCCGTCCGTCGATTACGATTGGCAGATGGGCATTATGTGATCGAACGCGTTTTGGAGAACGAACCGGAACTATTTTCCTATCAAGCTTGGATCTTTACAAATGCCGCTGCGCGCGGGGTGAATCATATCCTGGGTGAGCAAAGATTTATCGCGCTTGGGCCAAATGAGACGCGATTTGAGTGGACATATAATGTCAAACCGAAATCAAGCTTCACCGCCTTCTTTGTGCGACGCCAGGTACCGGAGCTTACGGAGTTTATGGAGACCGGGACCCAAGCAATGGCGATAGCGGCATCAGAAGCGGTCAGTCGTGTTGAGTGATCGAACTGCTGCGGTTTTGCCCGGTATTGGGCGCTTAGGTCTGGCCTCACTTTTTATCTTAGGTGGGATCAATAAAGCGCTAAATTATCAATCGACGCTTGAGCGGATGTCAGACGTCGGTCTGACACCCGCTTCGCTTCTTCTGCCCGCGACCATCGCCTTGGAGCTGATCGGCGGCGCTTGTGTGGCGTATGGCAGACGTCCGGCAGCCTTTGCTGCGCTCGCGCTTTTTGTGTTCACGCTTGCGACGAATTATTGGTTTCACCGGTTTTGGGAATTGGACGGCGAGATCGCTGCTTTGGAACTGTCACTCTTTTTCAAAAACGTCGCCATTGCAGGCGGACTGCTCTTACTGGTCAGAGAACTTTCGTCTCAAGGCTCTCACCCCGAGCAACCAAGCGGAGGTCACCATCGCGATTTTCCAAGCGCGTGATACTGCAATAGTTTGGACGGAAGACGGTCACCGCTGCGGTGTTTTCCAGCGCGCCGACGATTGCATTGATTGCGACGAAGTGCGTGAACACGACGGACTGAGCGGGTAATTCACTGACGGTTTTGATCAAAGCGTCTCGCCAGTCCGTCACAAGTTGCGGGGCAGATGCCCATTCGCCGCCCATTAAGGCGCGAAGCCAAGGGACTCGATCGGTCACATCGCTTGGCGTCGGTATTTCAGTGACACGCGGTTCAATGACAGCTTGCAGATTTGAGGCAAGGACAAATGCTGCGGCTGTCTCTTGGCAACGCGCCATTGGGCTCGTGTAGACATGCTCTATAGCTTTATCATTTAAGGTCTCAGCTGCGTGTTTTGCTTGAGTTCGGCCAAGATCGGACAAGCCCGGATCTGGGTGTTCCCCCCAACTCGCAGCGGCTTGACCATGGCGAACCAAATAAATCATGCGGCGGCGAGCTGCGGATCTCGCTCGGCGTCTTGGAACACTTTCAAGGCACGCTTGTATAAAACCGGCTTGGCAATGTTGAGCCGTTCGCGAACTTCGTGGAGTGGCTGGTCTAAGATCGCTTCGATGTCAGTCTCAATAATCCGATGGGCGCGCTTACCGTTTCGACGGCCTTCCGCAATAACCTCTTTCACGCGCGCATCTCTCGGGGCCATTTTTGAAATTTGTCGTCCGCCCATATAGGCAATGAAGCTGACGCCCATGCCGCCATGTTGGCTATGGGTGAACCCTAATAGGGCGGCTTCGCCGAGTGCATCGCGGCCATAACCGGTCAGGATATGATACATATCATGCGTGTCTCTTAAGCGGTTGCTGTACCAAAGCAGATCATCGTCATAATGCTCATGCTGCTCGCGCTGAGCTAGACTTTCGGCAACAAGACCGTGAGCGGTGAGACCTTCGCGCTCCATAAAGTCGACATAGGTCCGCCCAACTGTGCCTTTCGGCAAGCGTTTAAGGGGCGCATGATCGTCAAGAATATCTGGGAGGAACGTTTTGCGTCGCAGAAGCTCGTGGCTTTGCGGGGTTTGCATAAATCTACGCAAATCACGAC
>JBCBQS010000294.1:0-3146 GCA_039820085.1 Pseudomonadota bacterium | reverse complement strand
GCCGGCCTTGGCGGCGGAAATGATGAGCGTGAGCAAACGCTGAACCAATTGCTGGTGGAGATGGATGGATTTGAAGCGAATGATGGGATCATCATCGTTGCAGCCACCAACCGTCCTGACGTGCTCGACCCAGCCTTGCTGCGTCCTGGTCGCTTCGACCGCCAGGTCACAGTTGGCAACCCTGACGTGATTGGCCGTGAGAAAATTCTCAAAGTGCACATGCGCAATGTCCCGCTCGCAAAGAATGTGGAGCCTAAAATCATCGCGCGCGGAACACCTGGTTTCTCTGGCGCGGACCTCGCCAATTTGGTCAATGAAGCGGCCCTTCTCGCGGCGCGCCGCGGCAAGCGGGTCGTTGCGATGTCAGAGTTTGAAGACGCAAAAGACAAAGTCCTAATGGGACCCGAGCGTCGCTCGATGGTGATGAGCCAAGATGAGAAAGAGCTGACCGCATGGCACGAAGCGGGACATGCCATTGTCGCGCTGAAAGTCCCGAAAGCCGATCCGGTTCACAAGGCGACCATCATTCCCCGTGGGCGTGCGCTCGGAATGGTGATGCAGCTCCCAGAGGACGACAAGCTCTCTATGAGCCGGATTGAAATGACTTCGCGCTTGGCAATCATCATGGGGGGCCGCGTCGCCGAGGAAGAGAAATTTGGCGATGAAGCGGTTACCGCAGGTGCCGCCTCGGACATCCAGCAAGCGACACGCCTTGCCCGCGCGATGGTGACGCGCTGGGGTCTGTCGGATGAGATTGGTCCTGTTGATTATGGCGAAGACCAAGGTCAGGTTTTCCTCGGCCAGCAATTGGTTCAATCGTCATCTGTGTCCGAAGACACATCAAAGAAGATTGAAGAAGAAGTGCGCAAGCTGATCCAGAAAGGCATGGATGATGCGCGCGATATCATGACCAAATTCCGCGACCAATGGTCGGCGCTCGCTGAAGCGTTGCTGGAATATGAAACGCTGACCGGCGACGAAATTCGGGCGTTGATCAATGAAGGCAAAATGCCAGAGCGCCCTGACGAGCCGGATGAGCCGCCGCGTCCGAACGCAGCTGTGCCTGTAATCGGCAAACGCCGTAAGGATAAAGGCAGCGACTTTGGTGGTGAGCCGGAGCCTGCATAAATGGCCATGGCCCGAGAAACCCTGGAAGGCTTCCTGACCGAAGCCTTTCCAGACGCCGACATTATTCTGACGGATCTCGCAGGTGACAATGATCACTGGCAGGCCGAGATTGTGTCGGAGCAGTTCCGCGGCAAAACCCGGGTCGCGCAGCACCAGATGGTCTATGCAGCCTTGAAAGGCAAAATGGGCGGCGAGCTGCATGCGCTCGCGCTCAAGACCAAAGCGCCGGACTAAACCGAAAAATTCTTGTCGACGTTGATGAGGGACTCAGCCTAGCAACGCGGCAAATGAGTAAATCAATTTTCCAGTCGATTTTCGAGGACATGCCGAATGCGGCGATGATCTTGGACTCAGATCTCAAATTTGTTGCGGCAAATGATGCCTATTGCAAAGCCGTTCAACGCACGCGCGCGCAGCTTATCGGGAATAATTTATTCGACGTGTTTCCCGATTCTCCAGAGCGTATGCAGTCGGTCTCAGAGCTGTTTCAAAAGACCCTCGCGGGGGAGCCAACCAAGCTGGAAGCCCAACCCTATATGATGCACCATCCAGATGGAACGGTCGAAGAACGGATCTGGCAAATCGCGCAATTCCCAATCACATGTGAGACGGAAGGGTCGACGTTTCTTGTGCAGCGCGCGGAAGACGTCACAGAACGCGAAGCGCTTCGGCAGCAACGCGATTTGGTCTCTGCAGAGCTCAATCACAGAGTGCGCAACACGCTGGCCGTTGTGCAATCCATCGCTGACCATACAGGACTCGCATCGCCCGACATTGAGACATTCCTAAACAGCTTCAATGGGCGCTTGGCCGCGATGAGCCGAAACTTTGCCGCTTTGACGGACTCGCATTGGCACGGGCTTGATCTTGAGGAAATCCTGCGCACAGAATTAGACCCCTATGCTGGGCTTGTTTTCGACCGCATCACAGCCGATGGTCCGCCCGTCACGCTGACGGTTCGCGCCAGCAAGTTTACGTCAATGCTGGTGCATGAGTTGATCACCAATGCTTCAAAGTATGGATTTTTAACGGAGCCAGACGGCCACCTGTCCATGCGCTGGTGGTTGGATGATACGCTGCTACATTGTGAATGGTGGGAGACAGGAATGCAGGGCGTGACCCAGCCAGAATCGCTTGGCTTCGGGTTTCAATTGTTCGATATGATGGAGAATATCGAGGTGGAATATGACTTCAAACCGACCGGATTGAAGCTGCATTTCTCGGTTCCGATTGCATTGAGTGTTGCTGAAAGTTCAAGTCGTGAACAAACCGCTCACTCTTCGTCCGCTTGACCCTCTTGCTCGGCTTTGCGCAAAGCGTCGATCAGAGATTGCAAGTTTTCCGGAATGGGTTCGTTTTTGACTTTGTCATACTTTTCGCGGAGCGACTCCCCGACCGATCCTTTGGTCTCGCCACGTTTCCGAAACGGGATCACCTGTTTCCCAGGGCTTGATTTGTCTGGCTTAAGTGTCACACGTCCCCGCCCAGAGTCGAAACTGGCCCATCGCTGTAGCCATTCGACGGAAAACCGTAATATCGTCAATCAGCTTCTGCAGTTGTGCTGAGTGAGGAAGACAGACATGTGGATCGCAGATCGCGTCGAAAAACTGGTCCCATATTTACGTCGCTACGCCCGCGCCGCTACTGGAGAAAGCGCACTCGGCGATGGTTGCGTTGAGATCGTTCTACAAACCGTGCTGACCCAATCTTTAGAAGTTGGGTTTGACGCAGATCGATTTGATAAAGAACGCTTATATACATTGCTCGATCAAGAGCTCGCCAAAATTCAAAAGGACCCTAACGCAAAAGCGCGGCGGGCCTTGCTCTTAATTGCGGTCGAAGGGTTTGCTGATGCCGTTGCGAGCCGGATTTTGGGCGTTCCGAAAGAGGCTCTGCCTGAGATGCTGGCCATCGCGGAAAAGGACTTTGCTGAGTCGACAGCGACGCGCATGCTCATCATCGAAGATGAGCCGCTCATCTCCGCGCAGCTCAAACGGCTTACGGAGGGCTTGGGGCAC
>JBCBQS010000293.1:0-3155 GCA_039820085.1 Pseudomonadota bacterium | reverse complement strand
CGATGGCCCGGCTTACGTCAACAATGATCCGGATCTTGGAGAGCTGAAAGAATCGTTCGCCGATTTGGCAGCCCGAGAGGACTTCCAAAACGTTCGTCAGAGCGTCCCAATGATGGTGTCCTGGGACGATCATGATTTTGGCGCGAATGATGGCGGCAGTGAATTTGCGTTTCGCGGGCTCGCTGAACGCATTCATGAGGTCTTCTGGGGGCTCGAAGATGAAGATGTCGGGAAATGGCCGGGCACCTATTATGCACGAACGTTCGGGCCTGAAGGTCAGCGAACACAAGTGATCATGCTGGACACGCGCTTCTTCCGGACCGCGCTAACGCCAACTGATGATTGGGGCGCAAAAGGCAAAGAGCGCTATCTGCCTGCGCCATCTGGATCGATGCAAGATATGCTGGGTGCAGCGCAATGGACATGGCTCGAAAACCAGCTGCGCGAACCGGCTGATCTTCGCTTCATCGCCTCCTCCATTCAAATCATGCCAACCGTCCATGGCTGGGAGGCGTGGTCGACGATGCCAGATGAGCGGGCCAGACTTTTTGATTTGATTGAGAGAACCGATGCGAGCGGCGTCGTCTTCCTATCCGGCGATCGCCACACCGCCTTTATTTATGAGGAGGCGGGAGTCTTGCCATATGAGGCGAATGAGCTGACCGCGTCGTCGCTCAATGTCGCGTTTGCTCGCGAGTCGACGGAACGCGATGACCGCCAGATCGGAGCTGGGTTTGCACCGGAAAACTATGGCACGGTCGAGATTGACTGGGACACTCGAACGATCGACTTGAACATCAAAGACAATACCGGACAGACCACGCGAACGAACCAAATCACATTCGCCGATATCGGTCTCGACTAGGGTCAGGCTTAGACCGGCGTTGATGCCGACGATCAGGTTGAGTTCAGCTTCCGAACTTAGCCGATCTTTTTCGGGTTGTGACCGGTTGTCACCCCGTATGGCGGTGTTATAAGGCGCGCGACTTTCTGGGACGCAGTCACGTGTCCCGGTGCGCTGCAAAAGGCTGAGATCCTCATGAATATCCACGAATACCAAGCCAAGGCTGTTCTGAAAGAATTCGGAGCGCCAGTGGCTGCGGGTGTCCCGATTCTGACGCTCGACGACGTCCAAACCGCTATTGAAACGCTGCCAGGACCGCTTTGGGTCGTGAAGAGCCAAATCCATGCGGGTGGACGCGGCAAAGGGAAATTCATAGAGGCGGCGGCCGGCGAAAAAGGCGGTGTTCGCCTGGCTTTCTCAAAAGACGAGGTGATGGCGCACGCCAAGGCGATGCTCGGGAATCACTTGGTCACAGCGCAAACGAGCGCAGAGGGCAAGCAAGTGAACCGCCTCTATGTCGAGGACGGCGCTGATATTGCGACTGAGCTCTACCTCTCTCTGCTCGTCGATCGTGAAACCGGGCGCCCGGCTTTTGTCGCATCGACCGAAGGCGGCATGAACATTGAGGAAGTCGCGCACGACACGCCGGAGAAAATCCTAACGCTGCCAATCGATCCTGCTGAAGGAGTGACAGAAGCGGCCGCTGCGAAGCTTTGCGACGCACTCGCCCTGGACGGGGCTGCCCGCCAAGATGGCATGGAGCTCTTCCCGATCCTCTACAAAGCCTTCACCGAAAAAGACATGTCCATGCTGGAGATCAACCCGTTGATCGTCATGGACGATGGTCACCTGCGCGTGCTCGATGCGAAAGTCAGCTTCGATGGCAATGCGCTGTTCCGCCACCCAGACATAATGGAATTGCGCGACACCACTGAGGAAGACGATAAAGAGATTGAAGCGTCTGAATGGGATCTTGCTTACATCGCGCTTGACGGGACGATTGGCTGCATGGTCAACGGCGCCGGCCTTGCCATGGCGACGATGGATATCATCAAGCTGTACGGCGAAGAGCCAGCGAATTTCTGCGACGTTGGCGGCGGTGCCAATGCTGAGAAAGTCGCCGCAGCGTTTAAAATCATCATGAAAGACCCGAACGTGAAGGGCATCTTGGTCAATATTTTTGGCGGGATCATGAAGTGTGATGTCATCGCTGAAGGTGTCATCCAAGCCGTCAAAGAGACCTCGCTCGCCGTGCCGCTCGTGGTGCGCCTGGAAGGGACAAATGTTGAGGCAGGCAAGAAAATCCTGTCCGAAAGCGGGATGAACATCATTCCGGCTGATGATCTCGACGACGCCGCCCAGAAAATTGTTGCAGCCGTGAAAGGCGCGTAAGACCCATGTCCATTCTTATCGACTCAAACACCAAAGTTATCGTTCAGGGTCTGACCGGCAAAACCGGTTCGTTTCACACCAATCAAGCCCTCGACTATTTCGGCACGCAAATGGTCGCTGGGACGCACCCGCGCAAAGCCGGTGAAAGCTGGACCGCCGACAATGGCGCGTCGCTGCCAATCTATGCCAATGCCGCGGACGCGAAAGACGCGACCGGCGCAGACGCAACCGTCATTTATGTGCCGCCTGCCGGAGCAGCTGCCGCAATCGAAGAAGCGATTGATGCTGAAATTCCGCTCATCGTCTGTATCACGGAAGGTGTTCCGGTCTTGGATATGGTTCGCGTTAAAGCGAAGCTCGATCGATCTAAGTCGCGCCTGATTGGCCCGAATTGCCCGGGACTGTTGACCCCGGAAGCCTGCAAGATCGGCATTATGCCCGGCAAGATCTTCAAGAAGGGCTCTGTTGGTGTTGTGTCACGGTCAGGCACGCTGACCTATGAAGCGGTCTACCAGACCTCGGTTGAAGGCCTCGGCCAGACCTCAGCGGTCGGCATTGGCGGTGACCCGGTCAAGGGCACGGAATTTATTGATGTGTTGGAAATGTTCCTTGCAGATGACGAGACAGAAAGCATCGTCATGATTGGGGAAATTGGCGGTTCAGCTGAAGAAGAAGCCGCACAATTCCTGATCGATGAGGCCAAGAAAGGTCGCAAGAAGCCGATGGTGGGCTTTATCGCAGGCCGGACAGCGCCAAAAGGCCGAACAATGGGGCACGCAGGTGCCATTGTTTCGGGCGGAAAAGGCGATGCTGAGTCTAAAATTGCAGCTATGGAGGCGGCCGGAATCAAAGTATCTCCAAGTCCTGCCCGCTTGGGCACGACCATGGTAGAGGTTTTGAAAGGCTGACGCCTCATTAT
>JBCBQS010000292.1:0-3161 GCA_039820085.1 Pseudomonadota bacterium | reverse complement strand
CGATCATCGCGGCGGTCGCGCGAGACAATTTATTCGCAACGCAATTCCACCCGGAAAAGAGCCAGCGCGTCGGCCTCCAAATCCTCTCCAATTTTGTGCTTTGGGAGCCGAAATGACCTTTGCGCTTTATCCCGCGATTGACTTGAAAGACGGCCAATGTGTTCGCCTCCTGCGGGGCGAAATGGACCAAGCGACGCAATACAATCCTGATCCGGGCGACCAAGCGGCGCAGTTTAAAGCGGCAGGCTTTGAGTACCTCCATGTGGTAGATTTGAACGGTGCCTTTGCCGGCGAGAGCGCAAATACCGATGCGGTCCGATCGATTTTGTCGGCGACAGATGTACCGGTTCAATTGGGCGGCGGGATCCGCACTCAAGCGCAGATCGAGGCTTGGTTGGACGCGGGGATCGCGCGCGTGATTCTCGGAACGGCGGCTTTGCGAGATCCGGACTTGGTTCGCGCGGCTGCGACGGCCCTGCCGGGACAAGTGGTTGTCGGAATTGACGCCAAAGATGGCATGGTGGCTGTCGAGGGTTGGGCCGAAACCTCAGATATGAAAGCGGTTGAGCTTGCCAAAGCGTTTGAAGGCTGCGGGGTTGCGGGATTGATTGTTACAGATATTGCGCGCGATGGCATGAAAACTGGCGTAAACGTCGACTTCACCGGAGAGATCGCCGACGCAGTCTCGATCCCTGTGATCGCCAGTGGCGGTGTTGCGAGCGTTCAGGATATCCATGATCTACGCGCAAGGGTTGGCATACATCCAATTTATGGATCCATCCTAGGCCGTGCGCTCTATGATGGGGACCTAACCGCAGCAGACGCGCTTGCCGCCGCGCATTAGTCCGCGCCGCCCGTCTCTGGCCAGACTGAAAAAGACCCGAAGAACGCCTTTGCATTTGCCGCATCAGCGCCGGTCCATCCGCGTTCGTGCAATTGCGGCGTGCCATCCTCTGCGATCACAAAGCCTCTAAACAAAACGGACGGGTGCGCCATCGCGCCCGGATCCGTGAAGGCGTAAAGGGCTCGGCCATTCTCAGTGTGGCACAGCGTTGCCCGGCGCGACATGGCGTGGCAATGCGCATCCTCTCGGCCCGCCACTTTCGATCGGAGTTGCTCAAACCCCTCAGCACTTGTTTTGAGCGTGAGATCTTGGACATCCGGAATTGGGCCGCCCTCACCCATATTGATCCGTTCCGGAAGCCCTTGTTTGTGGACCCGAAATACAATGGCACGGGCGCCATTTGGACCTCCACGCGGGGCGTGTTCGGCTTCGGGCGGGATGACATAGGCATCGCCTGCGCTGAGCACTTGATCGGGTTTTCCCGCCTCAACATGCATCGCAGATCCTTCGATCACGTACACAAACTCTTCGCCAGGGTGGTAGTGACGCGGCACCGTCGCGCCTGCAGGGATCACCACGTCCGAGATGATCACTTCGAGATCATCCGAAATGGTAATCGGTCCGCGCAGCATAAGGTTTGACCCAGGCGGAGGTTTGGCGGTCTCGGCCGGGTGCGTGTGTTGATGATGGTCGACGCTGATGCATGCGCTGAGCAGCCCTATCGCTGCCCATCCGATACTCAATTTCATCATTCGCTCGAAACTTTCCAGAACCCGCTCGATTCTACCGCCAGCTGGCGCGCAATGTCTTCTGCGCCGAGAGCGATCAGAGTCTCTAAAAGCGCTGCATAGTCAGAGGCCGCAAGGCGTCCGACGTCGCCATTCGTGGTGACCAAGACCATCAAACCAGTTTCAGCAATCGCATTGGCAAGCATGGCCGCTTTCATCCCGATCACTTGCCCCTGAGCGATGCGATCACCCTGATCAGAAACTTGGACAATGAAGTCGCGGCCCTTGGGTGATAGCGGTAATCCAAGACCTGTCCATGCGGCGAGGACAATCGCAGTTTGATCTTCTCGCACGCCTGAATCGACGGCATCGATCAACCGCGACTGGATGGCATCTAAGGAGGCAATTGAGGCGTCACCGCCAGCTAAGATATCGACGGCCTCGAGCAGCGCGGCTTCAAACGGGTCTGGTTGCTCGACCCCTTCAATATTGAATGCGCTCAACCACGCCATCGCGATCTCGCGATCGCCCGCGATCATTGCCGCTTTGGCAAAGTCCAATGCGTAAAGCGCGGTTTCTGGCGATTGCGCAAGAGATTGCAGGTCCGGTAAAAACAAGCGTGCTGTGTTGCGATACTCTACGAGTTCACCTTCAGCCGCATCGCGAACGACACGCGCCAATTGCTCGCCGCGCTGTTCATCGCTGACTAAAGGATCGGTCAAATCCCTTAAAGCGGTCTCTATCTCGGATTGTGGCTCATAGTCTTCTACGGCGAGCCGGGTGAGCAAAATCTCTCTGCGTTCGTCGGCGCTGATCAAGTCGAGCTCACTGGCAATCGTCGCGAAGAAAGCGCGGACATCGTCTGGAATGCCGGGTCGTTTGACGGCCGCCGCTGCGAGATCAGGCCGATCAACGGCGAGGATGACCGATGATGTATCAAATACGGCTTTTGAGGAGAGTGCGATGTTGAGGCCAGTATCAAACCGCGCGCTCGGTGGATTGGGGGTATCTCCGGCGGCGGCGAAAATAGCTTCGACCAACCAGTCATCTTCCAATCCCTGGGCTTCCGCAAATTCTATCGCGAGCTGCGCCCCGGCATAATTGTCTTGAAGCACCGCACAGACAGCGCGGAGTTTCAGCCAATAGGTTCCATCCGGGATGGCCCCGCTTAATTGCCCGCAGGCACTCGCTTCGCGGCCGCTCGCCAAATCGAGATCGATTGCAAGCGTTTCCGCGTCAAAACCATCTGCACCCTCGGTCAGTTGCGGCACCAAGGCCGCCGCCGCTTCCGCCTCGCCCAACTCAAGCATTAGTCGCGCGCGTTCAGCGAGCAGCGCTTCTGCCAAATCCCCACGGGGCTGGGCGGCGGGCGACAAAACGATCCGGCGCAACAATCCACGCTCTGCCGGTCCAAGATCGGCAGTCCGAACTGATTGCAATAAAGCGAGCAAAACCTGATCGTCGGAGCTGCGCCAAAGACTGGTCGGGAATTCGGTTTCTTCGGAGGACAGATAGCGCAGCCAGCCCGGTCGTGGCGCAAATTGAGTCTGACAGCATGGATGACATTTCGGCCTGGGGACAGCGCTATC
>JBCBQS010000291.1:0-3169 GCA_039820085.1 Pseudomonadota bacterium | reverse complement strand
CTTTATGGTCGGCATAATACGAGAATGGAAATCGAGGCAGGCCGGACAGGTCCAGCTGGCATACTCAATCAGCGTCACCGGCGCGTCAGGATCGCCAAAGATAATGTCCTGAAGGACCACATCATCGCCGCCAGACGTCCCGGATTCGCCACTCGGCTCACCGCTCTCGGAGCTGGAGCCACAGGCGGAAAGCGCCAATGCAGCAAGGGCGCCTACTGCGCCACGACGGGTGAATCGGATCATTCTCATAACCTTTCCTTAACAGTCTGAGTCGGATTGGTTGCCAATTGGTTAATGATATTGCGAGGGCGAAACGAAGCCCGAGAAGACGAGGGTTGCTTAGCTGTCAGTCTCGCCGAGCTCAGCATCTAGAACGGCACGCATCCCGTCAGCGGAGCGCCAATCAAAGCCTTGTAATTGCTCGCCATTCACAAACACGGTGGGGGTCGAGTTTACACCCTGACTGTCGCCCTTCATCACGGACTCGCTGATCGCATAGGTGACGTCAGGATTTGCCAAACACTCGCCAAAGCTATCGCCTTGAATGCCATAGCTGGAGGCGATACTGCGCAAGGCACCTTCGATATCGCCGCCGGAACGCGCGAGGTTGAGTATATTGGTCTGCGCCATGAAGAGATCGTCGATCACATTGTAATACTGGTCTTCACCGGCACAGCGCGCCAGCGCAAATCCAGCGACAGACACATTCGCTGGCGCCGTTGGGAATTCCCGAAAAACGAACTTCACTTTGCCGGTCTCAACATAGTCTGATTTTACAGTCGGCATTACATCATTGTGGAACTGAAGACAGGCCGGGCAGGTCCAGCTCGCATATTCGACCACTGTGACAGGCGCATCGTCGCTTCCAAGCGTAATATCGGTGAGCGCGACCCCATTCGCTCCCGATCCATCAGATTGCGCGCTGCTCGTATCTGCGGCACCGCAGGCAGCTAATGTGAGTGCGGCAAAGGCAGCAACAGTCGCGCGGCGGGTAATTCGGTACATGTGGGGACGACCTTTCTAGGAGTTAAAATGGCAGAGCTTTTGAAGGTGGGGACTCAGGCTCTTCTGAAGGTTCAGCGGTTAGCACGGCTTCGCCCAACGCAACAATTGCATCACGAAGATTTTTATCATCAATCTTGGCCGCGCTGGCGATAAGGGCATCGCGTTGGTCCGGCGAGAGCGGCGTGTGCTGTTTCGTAGCCTTGGCGCTTGGCGAGCTGAAATGCCCTTGGAGGATCTTGATCGCCGTGATGTCGCCGCCGGCAGCCACCGAGACCCGTTGTCGGATAATCTCGCTTTGATGCTGAACCAGCCCAGCTGCGGCCGGAATAACCATCAAGGTTAGTCGTCGTCCGCCCTTTGCTGGCGTTAGCTTCTCCGGACGACAGAGGCGCGCCAATTGCTCGCCGACAATCTCCGTCCAGTCGATTTTTAATCGGCTCAACGTCGCGGCTTTCTTCGGAAGCTTCTTGCGCGTCAGGCGCATCGCAGCTTTGCCTATGGTTCCGGGGCCAGGGTGAATCGGTTTCGCTTTCGCATATCGCAATTTGACGCGGGCGCGTGCTTCTTCCAAAGGATCGAGGCTTGATCGTTTCACCATTCGACGCAGTTTGCCCGCCATGAACATGGATGAAAAGTTACACTTTGCAGACTTATCGGACCGATTGCTCGATTGGTACTATGAAGCGGCGCGTGATTTGCCCTGGCGGATCGGTCCAAAAGCCCGTGCGCAGGGGGAAATCGCTGATCCCTATCGCGTCTGGCTGGCTGAAATCATGTTGCAACAAACCACTGTGCCACATGCAACGAGATATTATCTCGCCTTCACCAAGCGCTGGCCGGCGGTGACGGATCTTGCTGCGGCGAAAGATGAAGACGTGATGGCGGCGTGGGCGGGGCTTGGCTACTATGCTCGCGCACGCAACCTTTTAAAGTGCGCACGCGAGGTCTCGCGGTTGGGGGCTTGGCCGGACACGATGGAAGGGTTGTCGAAGCTGCCTGGCATCGGGCCTTATACCGCTGGCGCAGTCGCGGCGCTCGCATTTGGACGCCAAGTCGCCGCCGTTGATGGCAATGTCGATCGGGTTTTTGCCCGTTTGATGGCGCTGAAAGGCGACTGGAAACAGGAAAAAATCCGACTAAAGGCGCAAGTGTCGGCGCTGGTCCCGGCGGATCGACCTGCCGAGTTTGCCGAGGCGCTGATGGATCTTGGCGCAACCATCTGCACGCCGAAATCGCCAAACTGCTTGATTTGCCCGCTTCGCGAGATGTGCGCGGCGCGCGCTGAAGGTGGGCCCGGGCGTTATCCGATAAAGCCGAAGAAAACGCCGAAACCTGCACGCCTTGGGCATGTTTATATTGCGTTCGATGACGCGGGTTGCGTTTTGACGGAGCGTCGATCTGAATCTGGCTTGCTCGGCGGGATGCTTGGCTTGCCGACTTCCGATTGGCAGGACGTTGCCCCGAATCCGGACTTTCCATGTTCGGCAGACTGGAAAGATGTCGGCGAAATCCGCCACGTCTTCACGCACTTTTCCCTAACGCTGACCGTATGGCGCGCTCGCGTCACTCATCTGAGCGAGCCAACCCCAAGGCGAGTGGCTGTGGATGCTCTACCGAGCGTGTTTAAGAAGGCGCTGAAGCTCGCAGCCTGAGCGGCGCTAATCTGCGTTTAGGATTCCAGACACCGTGGACCTCACCAAGTCTTTAGGATCTGCCCATGGGAAGCCACTAATGGTTACAAGGTTATGGGATATGCCATTCAATCCGCAGAGGAGCGTCTGGGTTTGAAGGTGGAGCTGATCCTTAGTCGTCGCCTTTGGTAGAGCATCATTGAGACAGTCCCCAATCAAAGCGAAGCGGGTCATCGATGGACTGTCATCAACGAAAACGCTGACATCTGATTGGGAAACATCGCCAGACATGAAAACCAGGAAATAATGCTCGCGATGCGCAAGCCAGTAATCGACATAAGCGATGCATACGGCGTTCAATCGTTCCGTTCCTGGTGCAGACCGCGCCGCGACATCCTCTAAGTGATCGAACAAGTCAGCAAAGATCACGTCCCATAGGTGTCGCAGAATATCGATTTTTCGTTCAAAATATCGATACAACGTCATGACAGTGCACCCGGCTTCAGCGGCGAGCTTGCGCATCGAAACGGCTG
>JBCBQS010000290.1:0-3264 GCA_039820085.1 Pseudomonadota bacterium | reverse complement strand
CGACCTTTCGATTGAGATGCGCGATGAGACCGATGACCAGATCACAATCGACGCGGCGAACGCCACGAAGGAGTTTGGCGTTGCCGTTAAATGCGCGACGATCACACCGGATGAGGCGCGCGTCGAAGAGTTCGATCTCAAAAAAATGTGGCGCAGCCCGAACGGGACAATCCGCAACATTCTCGGTGGAGTTGTCTTCCGTGAGCCGATCGTGATCAACAATGTTCCGCGTTTGGTTCCTGGATGGACCCGGCCGGTCGTTGTGGGCCGCCACGCTTTTGGTGACCAGTACAAAGCCACTGACTTTCTCGTTCCGGGCGCCGGAAAGCTGACCATGAAGTGGGAAGCTGCCGACGGATCTGCGAGCGAAGAGTTTGAAGTGTTTGATTTTCCTGAAGCGGGCATCGCGATGGGAATGTACAATCTCGACGCGTCGATCCGAGATTTTGCCCGCGCCTGCTTCAATTATGGCCTGCAGCGCAAGTGGCCGGTCTATCTGTCGACCAAGAACACGATCATGAAGAAATATGATGGTCGATTCAAAGATCTGTTCCAAGAGATCTTCGACGCGGAATTCAAAGACGCCTTCAACGAGTTCGGCGGCACATACGAGCACCGTTTGATTGACGACATGGTTGCTGCGGCGATGAAATGGTCCGGCGGTTATGTCTGGGCCTGTAAAAACTATGATGGTGATGTGCAGTCCGATACGGTCGCGCAGGGCTATGGTTCGCTCGGTCTCATGACGTCGGTTCTGATGACGCCAGATGGTAAAACCGTTGAAGCAGAAGCGGCGCACGGCACCGTGACACGCCACTATCGCAACCACCAGAAAGGCGAAGCGACATCGACCAATTCTATCGCGTCGATTTTTGCTTGGACGCGCGGCCTTCAACATCGTGGCCGTATGGACAACACGCCTGACGTCACTGAATTTGCGCAAAAGCTCGAAGACACAATCATCAAAACGGTCGAACGCGGGCAGATGACGAAAGACCTCGCGCTGTTGGTTGGCCCCGAACAAGAGTGGCTGACCACAGAAGGCTTCTTGAACGCTGTTGGTGAGAATTTCGAAAAAGAAATGGCAGCTGGCTAATTGGCGCTCGGCGTTGCCATCCGACAAGCCGTCCCGGGCGATGAATTCGCGCTCGGGATGGTCGGCGCGGCGACCTTCCTCGAAAGCTATTCCGAAATCATCCCCGGCGCCGACATTGTCACTCATTGTCAAAAGCAGCACGCGCCGGAGATCTATAAGGGCTATATTGCGTCGAACGATCCCAATGCGGCCTGTTGGATTGCCGAATATACCGGCACGAAAGCGCCAATCGGCTTTGCCGTAGCAAGCTCTGTGGAGCCACCAACCGTCGGTGGTCAACCGGGCGATATTGAGCTCAAACGCATTTACGTCTTTTCAAAATATCACGGCACCGGCACGGGCCGAGAGCTGATGACCCACGCTTTACAACATGCGCGCGAAGTTGGCGCAAAACGCATGCTGCTCGGCACGTATGATCAAAATCACCGTGCTGTCGCCTTCTATCAGCGTGCTGGCTTTGAACAGATTGGCGAACGCCAGTTTCAAGTTGGCACCCAGACTTTCAATGACATCATTATGGGTGTGCGGCTTTAATCTGTCCGCGCGGTCCGCAAAAAAACGGGCCAGAGCTGCGACTCTGGCCCGCTGATGATGTCTTGAAGGTTAAGGCTCACGCGAGACCAATAGAACAGCGCCAGGGGTTCTCGACACCATCTATCGGATCAGAGGGAGAGGTAAGCCCTAGTACAGGTTGCGTCGATCGCGGCGGTCTTCGCGGCGATCCTGAACGTTTTCAAGACGATCAACTCGGTCTTCTAAGAGATCTAAAGGTCCGTGTGTGACAGTGCGGTCCCGACGGTCTTCCCGGCGATCAATCACATTTTCACGTCGATCGAAACGGTCTTCGATCCGGTCGAGCCGAGAGCCTTGCTGAATCACGCCTTGGCGTTCCAGACGGTCAAGGCGATTATCATAGCGTTCAAATCGCTCTGCGGGTCCGGCCAAAGCAATTGGTGCAGCCATAGCGGCAACGATCGCAAGTGTCGTCAATTTAAGCATGCGGTCCTCCATTTCGTGTTCGCATGGAGGATCAAACGCGGGAGTTCGCACATTCCGTCGAAAAAAGTGCAATAAAATCAATTATGAACAAGCGTTCAGCTTTGAGCGCGCGAGTTTAGCTCAGCAATTCAACGCGGTAGCTTTCAATCACCGTGTTGGCGAGCAGCTTTTCACACATCTCTTTAACCCGCACTTCCGCGTCAGCTTCTGACACACCCTCAAGATCAAGCTCGATCACTTTGCCGATGCGCGCGCCAGCCACCTCGTCAAATCCCATGCGCCCAAGCGAGTCGGCCACAGCTTTTCCTTGAGGGTCGAGAACGCCGGGTTTTAGACCGACATGGACAATCGCTTTCATTGGAATCAAGCTCCTGAGAATGAGTCGGCCCCGTTTAGCCCAAACGCGCCTCTACTGAAAGGCTATATCGGCGAAGATGGCAGCGGTGAAGCGGATCTAGCCGAGTGTTTGCACCGACCCCATTTTGGTTCCATGTGCACCTGCCTGAAGCATCAGGCGACGCTATTTCCCGACGCCATTAAAATCGACGATCTCAGCCCCTTGGGTGTTTTCTTTAATGATACCGAGCCGACGGGCAACTTCCGCATAGGCTTCGGTCACGCCGCCCAAATCCCGTCGGAAGCGATCTTTGTCGAGCTTTTCATTGGTCTCAATGTCCCATAAGCGACAGCTATCAGGACTAATCTCATCGGCGAGGATGATCCGCTGCATATCGTTTTCGAAAAAGCGGCCAAACTCGAGCTTAAAGTCGATCAATTTGATGCCGACGCCTGCAAACAATCCAGACATGAAATCGTTGACGCGCAGAGACAAAGCAATGAGTTCGTCCATCTCATGCGGCTGCGCCCATCCAAACGCGGCGATGTGTTCTTCGGCCACGAGCGGATCTCCGAGCGCATCATCCTTGAGGCAAAACTCAACAATCGCGCGCGGCAATTGCGTGCCTTCTTCGATGCCGAGTCGCTTAGACATGGTTCCAGCCGCGACGTTGCGGACGATCACCTCTAAGGGAACAATCTCGACCTTTTTGATCAACTGCTCGCGCATATTCAGACGTTTGATGAAGTGGTTTGGAATGCCAACACCACCGAGCCGCGTCATAATGAATTCAGAGATCCGATTGTTGAGAACCCCTTTGCCGTCGAGCACC
>JBCBQS010000289.1:0-3275 GCA_039820085.1 Pseudomonadota bacterium | reverse complement strand
CACGGATCGAAAGTGTTCTCGATCCGTGTGGGTCGAACAGTCCCGTCATGCGCCATGACAGCGGAGCCAAAACTCCGCATCCTGTAGAGCTTTTGGGTCTCCGACATGGAGCCAAAATCGATCAAGCGGATACCCATAGACCCGTCGTCTCGGCAAAAGCTGATTCCAAATCCGATTGGCTGAGAAGGGCTCGATTGGGGCCTCATCGTAGAGGGAGAGCTTTAGGATCCTGAGACCCGCATATGCCCAAGGCGCACGCTGAGCATCGCCGCGGCGCGTCAACTGGCCATCTTCATCGCGGAAAAAATCCCCAGCCCCCGGAAAGCCAAGACATCTTTCTGTATCCGCTAAAAGTAGGATCTCATCCATCTTATCGGGGTCGAAGTGTTGCCCGAGGTGACGCAATGGCTCAGCCCCCGATGGCGACCAGAAGGCATCCGTATTGACCACGAAGATTGGATCGTCACCCAGCAATGGACGTGCTTTTGCAAGCCCGCCTCCGGTTTCTAGCAACTGTTCGCGTTCATCCGAGATAATGACCTCAAGATCATTTCGACCTCGAAGATGCGCTTCAACTAAGTCTGCGCACCAATGCACATTGACGACCACGCGCTGAACGTTCGCGGCAACCAAATTATCCAGCAACCGATCCAACATGCTGCGGCCAGCAACCTCCAAGAGTGGTTTGGCCGTTTCATCTGTCAGGGGTCGCATGCGCGATCCTAAGCCGGCGGCCAAAACCATCGCTGTGTGAGGGGATGCGGTCATTCAGACGCCTCCAAGATAAAGGGGGCCGTTTCGGCGATAAAGGCGCGCATCTCTGCGACGGCAGGATGGGTCAAGTTTCGAGCGAGCATCAAAAGTTGGCGTGGCATAAAGGCTTGATAACGCGGTTTGCCGTCGCGTTTGACCAATCGTGCAAATACGCCAGCAATCCGCAACGCGTTGAGCGTTCCTATGACGGCCAAGCGCTCTTGGAAGGGCGCCTCTTCTTTTCCGGCCTCCGTCAAATAAGTGCGAATTGCCGATTGAGCAGCTTCATCCGTAACGGTCCGCCGCGCATCTTGCGTCAGCATGGCCATGTCCCAGGCATCCCATCCGATCACCGCATCTTGAAAGTCTAAGAGACCAATCCGCCCATCCGGTAACCAGAGTAAATTCTCGGCATGATAGTCGCGCAGGGTGAACTCCCGCGGGAACGCCATCGCGCGCTCGATTAAATCATCTCTGACTCGCTCCCAATGCGCGCGATCGCTCTGCGTCATCCGCGCCCGATTGTCATAGACATGAAACCAGTCGGCAAAGAGATCCGCATTTGCTGCCAGGGCGATTTCATCAAAGTCTAAGATGGGCCAGCGATCACCGTCCTTTTCGAGCACTTTTGGCTTGGGATGACGGTGCAAATGGGCGAGGTCTTTGGCGGCCCGCTGATAGAGCGGGATCTCTGCCATGCCGTTCTCAATCAAACGGGCAAACTCCCGCTCACCCCCAAAGTCCTCCAAGATCGCAACTCCATGATCGGAGTCATGCGCGAAGACCTCTGGCGGCCGCAGACCTAAGCTGCGCAAATGGTCTGCGATCAGAACGAAGGCGTCGACCCGGCTGGCGGCGAGCCGTGTCATCGCGTTCCAGCCAAGCCGCGCTCGATCGGATGGGCTCATATCTGGTGTGCACGGATCGTCCTCGACACGCGGTGCATCCATCAAAATGGCCGTCATGCCATCTAGTCGCTTGAGGCGCCCATATCGACGGGTAGATGCGTCTTGATCAAACCAAGTTATGCTGGCGGCACCCCAGTCAGTGCTGCGCAAAAACGCTTCAATGTCCGCAAGCCGCGACGAATCAGAGGTCATTCAATCGTATTTGCCAGTCTTCGCCCTGAGGTTCCAGTCGCGCCGTCCGAATATCTCCAAGGATTTCGAGCGAAAGATCGAGCCGCCATTCGGGTAAGTGCGCACCGGCGCGGTCTGGCCATTCGATGAGCGAAACGCCCGATTGAGTCTCATCCCATCCGAGCTCTAACACCTCGTCGGCATGATCGAGACGATATAAGTCAAAGTGAAAGACCGGAAATCTCGGCACATCATAGATTTGGACCAAGGTATATGTGGGGCTTGGGACATCGGTTTCTTGTCCCAAAAGCCCAGATATCAGAGCACGTGCAAACGTCGTTTTGCCAGCGCCGAGCCCGCCGCGCAGGGCAATCACGTCACCCGTTTTCAATACGGGCGCAATTTGCGCAGCCAGGGTCGATGTGGCGGCTAGATCTGGCAGATCAAAGCGCAGCAAGACTGGCCTCAATCGCGGCAATCAATGCCTCGGTTGGTTCGCACCCGACAGACAGACGCACAAATCCATCTGGCACTGAGTCGCCCCAGCGGGCACGGCGCTCTGCGCTTGTATGGATGCCGCCGAAACTCGTTGAGGCGAATATCGCTGGGCAATCATTGATGAAAGCTTCGGCAACGGCTTCGCTGTCAAAGGTCAATCCGATCACGAAGCCCATGCCTGGAAACTTCAGCGTTTTGATTGCGGCGTGTCCCTCAATAGCATCAACCAGCGCAAGCGCATTCGCGCACATTCGCTCTAAACGCAGCTCCAAGGTCATCAATCCGCGATGGACCAGGAAGGAAGCGAATGGGTCGGGGATTGCCCCCGATACTTTGCGCCATTTCCAGATCTTCTGGAACAGCGCTTCATCGCGGGTCGCGACATGTCCGTACAAGCAGTCAGAATGGCCAGCCATCGCTTTGGTATCCGAGCTGACACAGATATCGGCGCCAAGATCGAGCGGTCGCTGTAACATCGGCGTTAAAGTCGTATTGTCGGCGACAACCAAAGCGCCGACTGCGTGCGCTGCCTCTGAAATCGATCGAATAGAACACAGATCGAGCCCCGGATTAGACGGCGTTTCAATCCAAACCACAGAATATGAGGACAAATCGGCACTTGCATATTCGTGGGTCGGGATCGCATCGAACTTTACGTCATATCCGGAGAGAATGTCTTCCAACAAAACCCGCGTCACATAATATCCATCCGACGGGACGAGCACGCGATCTCCCGCTGTCGTGGTTGCCATCAAAGCCGCCGTGATCGCCGCCATTCCGGACGGAAAAGCAATAACCGGCGCGGTCTCAAGGGCCGAAATCGCGGCTTCAGTGGCCTCGACCGTGGGATTGATATCCCTGCCATATGTATAAGGCGTGTTCGGCGTTCCAGCGAGCGCATACTTTGCAGTTGTTACGATTGGTGGACTGATCGGCTCACCATTC
>JBCBQS010000288.1:0-3275 GCA_039820085.1 Pseudomonadota bacterium | reverse complement strand
GTTTCGTAATCACAGAAGCGTGTCGGCTAGGTCCTGCCAGCCTGGGTTGGTGTTTTCGATCAGTTCGATTTTCCAAAGCCTTCGCCAATTCTTGATTTGTTGTTCGCGTGCGCGGGCTTCGTCTCGTGTGTCGAACGACTCGTACCAAACGAGAACTTCGCAATTGTACCGGTCGGTGAACGTACCTTTGATTGAATGCGTACGATGTTCCCATGCGCGTCTATTTATGTCGTCAGTTTGTCCCGTATAGAGCACGCCGCGTGGGCGGTTGGTCACAATATATGTATAAAACATCGAGGGGCTCCGTTTTCCCGGGCTTGACCCGGGATCTGGTCCCTAGTGTTTGCAGATCACGCCGATGGAGGTTCCGGGTCAAGCCCGGGAATGCGGAGAAATTTAAGCCGCACTCACAAAAGTCGCGATGACTTTCTTCAGACCTGCCTTCTCAAACGCGACGGTCAGCTTGGTGCCATTGGCGTCCATGACTTTGCCATAGCCAAACTTTTCGTGGAATACGCGCTGATTGAGCTGAAAGCCAGAGTGACCCGTTTCAGATGCGACCATTGTCGCTTTACCATCAATCACCGGTCCGGATTCGTACTTACCGGCATTCTCTTTGAGGCGCCGCCAGCCCGGCGAGGTGTAGCTGGAGCGCTCGCCGAGATCCTCGACCGTACCGGTAAAGCCGTCTTCACCGCCGGGTAAAGATGAGTAGCCCGTTTCAGCTTCGGCCTCGACTTGGTCGTGTGGGAGCTCGTCGACAAACCGGCTCGGCAGAACGCTTTGCCAGCGGCCAAAGATTTGCCGGTTGGCGACAAAGCTGATGCGGCAAACCTCACGGGCACGGGTGATCCCGACATAAGCCAGCCGGCGTTCTTCCTCGAGCCCTTTGGCGCCGCTTTCATCGAGCGACCGACGCGATGGAAACACTTCTTCTTCCCATCCGGGCAAGAAGACGAGCGGCCATTCTAGACCTTTCGCGCCGTGTAGCGTGAGGATCTGAACCTCATCGCCATCACCGCCGCGGCCCGCATCCATGACCAGTTCCACATGTTCCAAGAACCCGGTCAGGTTCTCAAATTCGCCCATCGCATTGATCAGTTCTTTTAGGTTGTCGAGCCGGGTTTGGGCCTGCGGACTCCGATCTTTTTGCAGCATGTCTGTATAGCCGGATTCATCCAGGATCACTTGCGCGAGTTCGGTATGGCTCATCCCACCTGTGTGGCGGTCCCGCCAGAGATTGATCTGGTCGATAAATTGAGTGAGCCCGCGTTTTCCAGGGCCTTTAATCTCGTCGGTTTGAAGCACCATCGGCGTCAGCGTGAACAAGCTACGTCCATCGTCGCGGGCATAGCGTTGCAGCTTTTGCACCGTCGTGTTGCCGACGCCGCGCTTTGGCTGATTGACCACGCGCTCAAACGCGAGATCGTCATCGGTCGAGCGGATCAAGCGCAAATAGGCCATCGCGTCACGGATTTCGGCACGTTCAAAGAAGCGGGGGCCGCCAATCACCCGATACGGAATGCCGAGAATGATTAGGCGTTCCTCAAACAGACGCATTTGCCAGGAGGCACGCACCAGAATGGCGCAGTCTTCATACCGGTTCTTGCCGCCCTTTGCCGCCCAGGCCTCGATCTCGTCACAGATCATCCGCGCTTCGGCTTCGCCATCCCAAAGACCGCGAACCTGGACTTTCTTCGCGTCCGGATCGCCAGCCCAGTCCCCGCCGACAAAGAGTGTCTTGCCGAGGCGGCCTTTATTGTTGGAGATGACAGCCGACGCGCAGGCAAGGATCGGTTCGGTTGAGCGATAATTGCGTTCTAGGCGAATAACTTTGGCGCCCGGGAAGTCCTTTTCAAAGCGGAGGATATTATCGACCTCAGCGCCCCGCCAACCATAGATAGACTGATCATCATCGCCGACGCAGCAAATATTGGAGCTGCCTTGAGCGAGCAAGCGTAGCCACAGATATTGGGCGACATTCGTATCCTGATACTCATCGACCAGGATGTATTTGAATTTGCGGTGGAAATCAGCGAGCAGGTCCGGGTTGTCTTGGAAGAGCGTGATATTGTGGATCAGGAGGTCACCGAAATCACAGGCGTTCAAGACCTTCAGGCGTGCCTGATAGGTTTCATAGCATTTAATGCCTTTGCCATCAGCGAATTGGTAAGCTTCATCGCCTGGGACTTTATGGGGTAAGAGCGCGCGGTTCTTCCAGCCATCGATCAGGCTGGCGAGATAGCGCGGTGTCCAACGCTTGGGATCAATACTTTCAGCGTCGATGATTTGCTTACAGAGGCGGATCTGATCGTCTGTGTCGATGATGGTGAAGCTTGGTTTCAAGCCGACCAGTTCGGCGTGACGACGAAGAATTTGCGCTGAGATTGAGTGGAATGTGCCAAGCCAACGGAGGCCTTCACCGGCTTCGCCTGTGAGTTTCAGCGCGCGTTCGCGCATCTCCCGGGCGGCTTTGTTGGTGAACGTCACGGTGAGCGTTTGGCTTGGATAGGCGAGGCCTGAGGCAATGATGTGCGCGAGGCGCGTGGTCAGGACTCGCGTTTTGCCCGTGCCCGCCCCAGCAAGCACCAGCAGCGGGTCCTCTGTGGTCAGCACGGCGTCTTTCTGTTCGGGGTTGAGCCCATCCAGATAATTCGCGTTCGTACTTGGCACCGGGGCGCGTGCGGCGGCCATTTCTGAGATGCTGAGTTTGCGATTCGGTCCCGTCATAAGGGGAATATAGACACGTTCTTCGCCCCCCGCGACTCCTTCTCCTCTTCGCGGCTGCGCTTTTAGCCCTATGTTTGTGGAAACCTCAGCGCAGAGTGACCATGACAGAGACAACAGACATCGACAAAGACCCAGAACGCAACCGCCTCTCCGCGCGCATGGGGCGGACCGTGAAAGTCGGGACCAACTTGTCAGGCGCCGGGCTGACCTTTGCGGCCAACGCAATGTTTGGCGGCGAAAAGGGCGATGAGCGGATCGCCAAAGCGCTGGCCGCCGCGCTCGGAAAATCTAAAGGCCCACTGATGAAGGTCGCGCAAATGGTCTCGACCATTCCGGACTTTCTACCGGCTGAATATGCCGATGAGCTTAGTCAATTGCAGGCGCAAGCGCCTGCCATGGGCTGGCCATTTGTCCGCCGCCGCATGCGGGCCGAGCTCGGGGCCGATTGGCAGAGTAAGTTTGCAGAGTTTGGCAAAGACGCGTCGCATGCGGCGAGCCTTGGCCAAGTGCACCGCGCGACATTACACGATGGCCGCGAAGTCGCC
>JBCBQS010000287.1:0-3277 GCA_039820085.1 Pseudomonadota bacterium | reverse complement strand
TGGCGATGGCCAGTGTTTCGCGCGCGCTCATGGCGAGATTACTGGTCGAGCGTGCGGCCTCTTCGGCCTCACGGATTTCTGTCTCGCGCACGGAGAGCGCGTCCGCCGCGGATTGGCGCTCCGTTTCGAGTGTTTCCACGCGGGCGGCGAGTGAATCGAGCTGTCCCTTCAAAGTCTCCGGACGCGCTTTCGCTTGAGCAGCTTCGCTTGCCGCTTCAGAGCGGCGCTTGAGAAGACCTTCCACCCGGGATGCGGAAGCCGCCATTCGATCTGTCCAGCGTTGAACGTCTTTTTCGAGCGCGTCTCGGCGCGCCATGGCTTGTTGCCGGTTGCGCGTCAGGTCGGTCAGGCGTCCGCGACATTCGGTTTCCCGCTCACGTATCAAACCGAGTTGCTCTCGCGATGCAGAGACTGCCGCCTCGAGTTCGACCAGAACCTCTTTGTTTTCCGGCTTTGCTGCCGTCTGGAACGCCTCTGTGGCGATGTGCAGATCAGATTCAACGCGGGCCAAGTTTTCCTTCGCAGCGTCAGCCTTCATTGTTGCGCGGTCGGCTTGTTGCTTCGCGCTCGCGGTGTTTCGGCGGGCTTGGTCGAGCCGTTGCACACACTCTTGGACAGTGCGGCGGAGCTGTTTCAGATCTTCTTCAGCACCGATCCGAGCGCCTTTGGCTTCGGCGGCTTTGGCTTGCAGGTCGGATGTGCGCTGACGTTGGGGGCCAAGATCAGCTTGAGCACTTTCCAAACGGGCTTGTTGTTCTAAGCGTTCCGCCGCCGCAACAGGTGCAGCGGGTGTGCGCGTAAAGCCGTCCCAGCGCCATAAGTGACCGTCGAGAGTTACAAGTCGCTGGCCAGGCTTTAAGTCGCTCGCAAGGTCTTCGCCTTCGGATCTTGAGACCACGCCGCATTGAGAGAGTCGGGCGGCAAGTTCGCCTGGTGCTTCGACAAAATCAGTGAGGGGCTTGGCAAATCCCGGGAGCGCTTGCGTTTTGACCTGGCTTCCGCCCCAATAGATTGACGCAGATCGATCAACGGGCGCTTGCAGATCGTCGCCAAGGGCCGCCGCGACTGCTTTTTCGTAGCCATCTCGCGTGCGCATTTGCTCAACGACTGGCGGACTCTCAGTTTGCTCGGCCTTTCGTAGCAACCGTGTGAGGCCGGCGATCTCAGTTTCAAGTGTTCTAAGAGCGTCTTGGGCTTCGTCTGCGGGCGTTTTAGCGGCAAGTTCAGCCGCTTGGGCGTCGGTTACGGCCTGTTCACCGGCATCAAACGCGCGCTCTGCAGTTTCAAGAGCGGTTTCAGCGGTTGTCTCGGCATCCTGAACTATTTTTAGTTCATTTGTCAGCTCAGTCGTATCCGGCAGGGCGGCCACTGCACCGCGCAAGTGAGCCACTTCCTGCTCGAGGTTTTCCATCCGGCTGCGATGCGCATTGGCATTGGCTTCCAGTGCTTGGATTTCGGCCCGTTTTTGCGCTAGCGCCTCGCCCTTAGCATCTGCGTCAGCCTGTGCAGCAATGAGGTTTTGCTTTGCTTCGGCCAGAACTTGCTCAGCTTCGGCTTCTTTTTCTTTATTGGTCGTATCGTTCTCAACCGGGAGTGCCGCGAGCGCGTCCTTCGCGTCTACAAGCGTCCTTTCGGCTTCTTCTTTTTGGGCCTGTTCGCGCTGAATATCTTCGGCAAGACGGCTGGCTTCACGCTCGAGGCCGGCCAGGAGATCAGCAGCGTTTTTGCGCTCCGTTTCAATTTTTGCAAGTTCAATGCGGGCCTGACCGAGCTTCCCAGAGGCCGTTGCCTCGGCAGTGCGCAGCGGGCCGATGCCTTCGCTCGCCTCAATGCGCCGGGTCTCAGAAACCGCCGCCTCGCGGGTCAGACGTTCAACCTCAGTTTTCGCGCGAGCAAGAGAAACGGCAGCCGTTTCTTGGTCGTCTTTTGCCGTCGACCATTTGAGATGCGCCAAAAAGGCTTCGAGCGCAGAGATCTTGGCGCTGAGTTCTTTATATTTCCGTGCCTTTCGAGCTTGGCGTTTCAAGCTCTCGAGCTGACGTTCAACTTCAGCGGACACTTCGGTCAGTCGCTCAAGATTGGTCTCGGCACCGCGCAGTTTTAGCTCGGCTTCGTGGCGACGGGTATTTAAGCCGGAAATGCCAGCAGCCTCTTCAAGGATGCGTCTCCGGTTTTGCGGTTTCGCGCCTATCAGTTCGCTGATTTGTCCCTGGCGGACGAGTGACGGGGAATTCGCGCCTGTCGAGGCGTCGGCAAACAGAAGCTTGATATCCTTGCCGCGAACGGTGCGACCATTGAGTTTATAGCTCGATCCAGCGCCGCGTTTTAGGCGTCGCATGACCTCGAGTGTGTCCGAGCTGTTAAACTCGGGCGGGGCAGTGCGGGCGCTATTGTCGAGGACGAGCGTAACCTCTGCAAGTTCACGGGCGGCGCGGCCTGCTGCACCTGAGAAGATCAGGTCGTCCATTTCGCCGCCGCGCATCGCTTTGGCGGAGTTTGCCCCCATCGCCCAGCGCATCGCTTCAAGGAGATTGGATTTTCCGCACCCGTTGGGGCCAACGATGCCCGTCAAACCAGTGCGGATCGGTACGGACTCTGGGTCCACGAAGGACTTAAAGCCGGCAATGCGTAACTCTTTTAACTGCATGCAGCCCCCGTCTTCATTTAGTCTTCGCCTGTTTCGCCAAGCGCTTCATCCAGCGCGGCTGTGAACGTCTCCACGGAAATCCGCACACTATTGTCGAGCAGCTCACCATTGAGAAATAAGGTCGGCGTGACGTCGACGTCTTTGGTTCGGGCCGCTGCGATTGATGCTCTGATCGCGGCGCGATTGCCTTCATCATCGAGGCAGGCTTGAAAAGCCTCATCGCCTTCAATGCCGTGATTAGAAGCGACTTGCTTTAAGGCCTCAACAACCGGACCCCCTTGGCGCGCGAGCGTCAGAATTGCGTCTTGGCGCATGAACAACTCGTCCAACAGGTCGTAATAGTCTTCGTCTTCGGCGCAGCGTGCGAGCGCAAATCCTGCGACGGCGACATTTGCAGGTGGCGTTGGGAATTCTCGAAACACCAAGCGGACCTTGCCGGTATCAATATACTCCGTCTTCACGGTCGGCATGATGCGCGAGTGGAAATCGAGACAGGCTGGGCAGGTCCAGCTTGCATATTCGATCAGCGTCACCGGCGCACCCGGGTCGCCAAAAATGATATCTTGAAGGACGATCGCATCGTCACTTGCTGCGCTTTCGGTTGATTGTGTTTCGCCGGGCACATCCCCG
>JBCBQS010000286.1:0-3279 GCA_039820085.1 Pseudomonadota bacterium | reverse complement strand
GTTGAATTCAGACCCGTTCTTTCCTGCGAATTGCGGTGTGGCGCAAGCATTGCCATGACCAGCTTCCCCTTCGAAACGGGTTGCAGCGGTGAGCGCGGTGTCGAATATGGCACACAGGCTCAACATAAGCGGAGGGCAGTTATGGGTGATTTTTCAGGCAAGACGGTTTGGATTACAGGGGCGTCTTCTGGGATCGGAGAAGCCTGCGCGAGAGCGTTCGCGGATGCGGGCGCAAAAACAGTCTTATCCGGTCGCCGGGTCGACGCCTTGCAAGCGGTCGCAGATGATCTGCCAACCGAAGCGCTCATTCTCCCGTTTGAGGTGACCGACTATCCGGCGCTTGAGAGCAAAGTCGATGAGGCTTGGAATTTTACGGACCGGGTCGATGTTTTCATTAACAATGCTGGCGTCAGTCAGCGCAGTCTCGCCATCCATACCGATCCCCAGGTCTATACTGATTTAATCAATATCGACCTCATCGCACCGATCTGGTTGACGCAATTGCAGCTTCCCAAAATGGTCAAAGCTGGCGGTGCGCATATTGTTGGGATCAGCTCTGTTGCAGGGCGCATTGGCCCGCCTCTGCGCACAGCCTATGCCGCCGCCAAACATGGCTTAATCGGATACATGGACTCGCTGCGTACGGAGGTGTCCGAACGCCACAACATCCACGTCACCAATGTATTGCCAGGATCAGTGGCAACAGATGTGTCCCGCAATGCGATGACGAGCGATGGTTCAAAGCGCGGCAAATCGGACGCCAACATTGATGGTGGTGATGATCCAGCTGATCTCGCCCAAGAGATCCTGGGCGCAATCAAAGCCAAAACGCCTGAACTTTTGTTTGCAAGCGGCACAGAGTATGACGCCGCCAAGTTGCGCCAAAGCGACCCTGAGACCTTATTCACCATGATGAACCAGCTTGGGGCTCAAATCGCGGAACGCTACGAAGTCGGCAATGATGAATAGGGATCAGCCTGAATAGACATCGCCACGCTCAAAACCGGCATCTGTTTTGCAGATGTCGGCTATGGCTTCAAAAATCATACAATTTCGCCCTCGCTCCGAAACCGCCACTGATGCGCGTCCGAGCTATATGAAAGCCCCGCGCGAGCGCGCAGACGCGCTTCCAGAATGGCTCAAAGAGCTCAATGTTGATTGGGTCTTTCAGGCCGCAGACGATCGCTTGCGACGTCGATAAACCCGCTCACTGTGTGTCAGGTCTGCGCTGCAACACCAAACGGCGCTGCGTGCAATTTACATGTCCCGTACGTGTGACACTCGTAAAAGCTGCCCGCGACACATAAGAGCCTCCCAATCCGGGCAAAAGTAAACTATAGAGGGTTCGGACTTAACCAAGTGGCGACCGGATTTCTCACAATCGAAATCTTTCAAAGCTAGGAACACGGTCTAAAGACAATGTCGTGGGACACACCCGCGCGCTTTTGAAAGGCACCCTCCCATGCCCTCGTTCCCGACGTCCGTTCGAACCGCTGGGTTTATCCTCCTAGCGTTCCTCGCTTACTTTGTCGTGCGCGGCGTCATGCGTGAACCTGCTGAACCAACACCGGTTGAAACGGCGGCAGACAGTGAGGACGCAGCTGAAACACCGATCGAAGTGATTGTGCGGCCCGCTAAGCTCACGCCGCATCAAGTGATCATCACACTGAAAGGGAGTACCGAGCCGGACCGCGAAGTCGTGGTCCGATCGGAAACAATCGGCACGGTGACCAGCGCGGCGGTCAGTGAAGGACAATTTGTAAACGCCGGCACACTCCTCTGTGGTCTAGATGTTGAGAGCCGTTCAGCCCGGATCGCGGAAACAGAGGCGGCAGTTCAGGCTGCGCGCCTTGACTATGAAGCTTCGAGCCAGTTGGAACAAAAAGGTTGGACGACCTCCAATCGCGCAGCGGCGACAAAAGCGACATTGGACGGGGCTGAAGCCGCCTTAGCGGCCGCTCAAATTGAGCTGTCGAAAACCAAAATCCGTGCGCCATTCTCAGGCGTCTTCGAGGCCCGGATGGCCGAACGTGGAGACTTTCTCTCGGTCGGCGCGCCCTGCGGACGTTTGGTCGATCTCGATCCGATCATTGTTGCAGTGGACGCCACCGAAGCACAATTGGAAGCGATCGACGCGAGCAAACCGGTAGAGATTTCTTTGTCTACGGGCAGAGAGGCGACCGGCAATGTCCGATTCATCGCCCGCACCGCAAACCCACAAACGCGAACCTTCCGGGTCGAAATTGAGATTGAGAACCCAGAAAACTCAATCTCTGCGGGTCTGACATCAACGGTCCGGCTGGGGCTTGGCGAAGCGCCCGCTATTTTGATGACTCCTGCCAATCTCGTTTTACATGATGATGGCCGCGTTGGTGTGCGATATGTCGATGATGCCAGCATTGTCCAATTCGCCGAAGTTCGCATCATCGATGATGCGCTCGATGGTATTTGGGTGACCGGCATACCAGAAGGCGTGAACCTTTTAGCAGCGGGCCAAGACTTTCTTCGAGAGGGTGTTACTGTGACACCGCGCTTGAGCGAAGGGCTGTAGACGATGCACGGTCTCATTGATGGAGCAATTGGACGCGCGCGGATGGTTCTCGCCATCCTGCTTGTCGCGCTGATTGCTGGAACGCTGACCTACATCAATCTTCCGAAAGAAGCCGATCCAGACGTTCCGATTCCTTTTGTCGGTGTGACGATTCCGCTGGAGGGCATCTCGCCTGAAGACGCCGAGCGACTGCTCATTCGACCCGTCGAGCGAGAGGTTCAGGGCATTGAAGGTGTCAAACAGGTCGATGCGATTGCGCTCGAAGGTGCCGGTCAAATCGTGATTGAGTTCGATGTCTCATTTGATCAAAACCAGGCGACTTTAGACGTCAAAGAAAAAGTCGATCTTGCGAAGCGTGAGTTTCCGTCCGAAGCGCGCGAACCGATCATTACCGAAATCAATGCCGCTTTGTTCCCGATTTTGGCCATCAACCTGTATGGAGACGCCCCGGAACGCGCGCTCTACAAAATTGGGAACGACTTAAAGGAAGAATTGGATGGCCTGGACGGCGTTCTAGAAGCGCAGTTCAATGGCGATCGCGAGGAAGTGCTCGAGATCTCAGTCGACCCTGCCAAGCTGGAAGCCTACAATCTCTCTTACCAGGAAATCTTCGCCCTTCGCCCATATCAATGCGTCCTGCCGGCACGAGACGGTTATTATTCGCGACAACGGCGAAGATTTCCTGGTAAGAGAGATTGTAGGCTTCCAGCTTGGCAGGGTCGACTGAG
>JBCBQS010000285.1:0-3282 GCA_039820085.1 Pseudomonadota bacterium | reverse complement strand
GGGCATTACACGATGGTCATGTTTCACTGGTCGAAATCGCGCGTGAACACTCTGACATCATAGTTGTCAGCATATTCGTGAACCCAACTCAATTCGCCCCGGGAGAAGACCTCGACACATATCCAAGAACCGAAGAGGCAGATATCGCGCGCTTGGCGGCGGTTGATACGGACATCGTCTATTTGCCTGAGGTGGCTGAAATGTATCCCGAAGGCTCGAAGACGAATGTCGGTGTTGAGCAAATGTCGGACGTGTTGGATGGAATTTTCCGCCCTCACTTCTTTTACGGCGTTGCGACCATCGTGGCGCGCCTATTTGTTCATGTCCAACCTGATCTCGCTGTTTTTGGCGAGAAAGACTATCAGCAGCTGCAGATCATTCGACGTATGGTCCGCGACCTCGGGTTTCCGATTGACGTGATTGGCGGAGCGACCGTGCGTGACGCAGATGGCTTGGCGCAATCTTCTCGGAACACTTATCTGCAAGCTGACGAACGTCTCAGAGCCAATACGATAAGCGCCGCATTGCATCGTGCATGCTGCCGGATCGAAATCGGCGTCCCAGTCGAGCAAGTGGTGGCCGAGGCGCGCGCGCGGATCGAAGCGGCAGGATTTGACCAGCTCGACTATGTCAGTGTGGTCAACCCTATGACGCTCGACGATTTGCCCGACGGATCCATTTCGCTCGGGGCTGAAGCGCGCATTCTTGCGGCCGCCTGGATGGGTAAAACCCGATTGATCGACAATATGGGCGCCGTTGGCGGGTGATCACTTTTTTCGCGGCATCGCGACGATAAGCCTTGCTCTTCGTGGCGAGCTTGCGCAAGGCTCGCCTTAGAACCATGGAGGATAAAATGGCTGGATACTTGCGGTTGAGCGCATCTTTAAAAAACGTCCTAGCTATCGGAATGAGTGGTGCAGCCTTGGCGGCGTGCGCGACCAATCTCCCTGACACCGCGCCTGTCATCGCAGACGCGCCTCCGATTGTCGAAGATGTTTCGAGTGTTTCTGAAACGGAGGCGGTTGCCGCGTTTTCGGTTGAAGGGATCGCGGCGCTAGAAGAAGCGATGGGCGCCTATGTGACCGAGGGACGCCTTTATGGAATTCATACGCGGCTTGCGCACAAGGGCGACGTGATCAGCGACTATTATACCGGCGTGCGCGGTCTGGAATCGCAGGCACCGATCGAAGACGATACGATCTATCGGATCTATTCCATGACCAAGCCTGTGACGGGCGTCGCGATGATGATGCTTTGGGAAGACGGCAAATTCGACCTCGATGATCCCATCACGATGCACGTTCCAGAGTTTGAAAACCTGAAAGTTCTGGATGGTGTCGAAGCAGATGGAACAGCGATCCCTGCGGATATGGAGCGTCCACCAACCTTAAGAGAGTTGATGAGCCATACGTCCGGCTTTGCTTATGGGCTCGGCGGAACCGATCCTGCAAACACCGCATTTCGTGATTTGAAAGTGTTTGAGTCGCCCGATTTGCAAACCTTCATCGACCAAACAGCAACGATCCCGCTTTTATTCCAGCCCGGCGAAGCTTGGTTCTACAGCGCTGGAATGGATATTCAGGGCTACATTATCGAAAAGCTCTCCGGTCAAAGCTTTGGCGAATTTCTGCAGACGCGACTGTTCGAACCGCTCGGGATGACGGACACAGGCTTCTACGTGCCAGACGAAGACTATGACCGCTTAAGCGAGGTCTATGGATTTAACCCCGAAACAGGTGATCTGGTGCCCTTACCATTCCCGAACCTGATGTTCCGGAAAGACACGATCGCCATGGAATCCGGTGGCGGCGGGCTTGTCTCAACCATGGACGACTATGCTCGGTTTTCTCAAATGCTTGTCAATCAAGGCACGCTCGACGGCGTTGAGATTCTGAAGCCCGAAACGATAGAGCTTATCCGAACCAATATTTTGCCGGAAGGCTCCCTGATCTCGGATGGCGGTATGAATGTTGGTCAAACCTATCCCGGTATGGGCATGGGCCTGACGTTTGGAACGATCGAGGATTCGGAACTGGCTGAAACGGCGACGCCAAGCGGGACTTATTTCTGGGGCGGCGCCGCCAGCACGTGGTTCTGGATCGATCCGGTGAATGAGCTCTACTTCATCGGCATGGTGCAGATCTTTGACGCGAATAATCCAGGCGAGCCTCTGGAACTGCGCCAAACGTCTGCTGACTTTGTCTATGACGCCTTAAGTGGCAACTGAGGCGGGCTTAGTCTTCGCTTTCGGCATCTTCCATCCACGCTTCGACATTGCCTTTTAGAGTGAGCATGAGCGGATTGCCTTTGCGGTCAACCGTCTTCCCAGCAGCGACTTTGATCCAACCCTCAGAGATGCAATATTCTTCAACATTGGTTTTGATGTCGCCATTAAATCGAATAGCGACCCCGCGCAGAAGCAGCTCGTGATTATAATAAGGGCTGTTCGGGTTCACCGAAAGGCGATCAGGCATTTGGTCAGTCATGGCCGCGCTTTAAACCCAACCGGCGCGACTATTCAAGCAGATCATGAAGTTTTGCTGGCGCAGCATGTCGCCATGACATTTTAAGCGCAGACAGAGCGGTGATAGAATCAGTGGCCGATAGGCAGATCGTCGTCGCGCCTTTGTCGCCCCACTTGTTTGGGACTTTCGAAAAGACCTCGGGTTCGGCCGCGGTCAACATCTCTTGTTCCTCTACAGACAAAAAGACATTCGCAGTCCCGTCGGTTTCAAGCATCGTGGCGATTGTCTTGCCCCGTGGCGCGTCGACTCGAAAGCTTGCGCGATCAAAGTGCGGTTTCTCGATCGCGTGGGGAAGGCTGAGGGCAAGGGTCCGAAAGTCGTCAACGGTCATGGCTCAGTTTATTGATGGGGTTCCGACAATGTAAAGGAATGAGCCGTCCTTAATCAGTGGGATGATCCGCTCGGCAATGTCGCGCTCCAAAGCGGGACAACCCCAGCTGCGTCCAAGAATTGGCCGATCTGAACTGACATAATCGGCCCCATGAATGACGATGAGGCGGTCTTCGGCGCGATCATTTTGCGGCGACAAGCCTTTTAGCTTAAGCGAGAGCCCATGCATGCCGTAATAGGTTTGACCGGTGACATAGGCCCCTAATGAGGTCATTTTCGAGCCTTCAATATTTGAGAAACGATCCGCCATACCATCATGATCGGGATCGGAGCCTTTGCCATGCGCGACGAGAAACGTCTCCGTACTCATGTCAGTGGTATCAACGAGAAAATATCGGAGAGCTCCGCGCGGTCGGCCACGTCTTAA
>JBCBQS010000284.1:0-3293 GCA_039820085.1 Pseudomonadota bacterium | reverse complement strand
CCCCGACTATATCCACAGCCGGGGCTACCATATTGTTTCTCTAGTGCGTCCAGGGCCTCATCTGATTTTGCCATAGATTTGCGGATCTTAAACGCCCAGCTCCGGCGACGTCCGCGCAGCTTTTGGAGCATTGTGCGCGTGCGTGGAATACCGGCAGAGGCGACCAGAACCAGATGCCTTAGAACGCTCGGGTGCGCCGCCGCGATCCGCATGCCAATCCGTCCGCCGAAAGAATGCCCCACCCATGTGAACCGTTCTAAGCCGTGTGCCTCACGTAAATGGGTAATGAGATGCTCTGCATAGTCTTGCGTGCCCCAAGCTTCTTCTGGGCGCGGCGTATCGCCAAAGCCTGGGAAATCGATCAGGTAGCTGCTGGCGATTGGCGCCAACGCCTCGGCGACAGGGATAAAGTCGCGATAGGATCGTCCCCAGCCATGCCCGAACACAATAGGCGGCTTGGAGGTGTCCCCAATTTGAACCAAATTCGGCTGCAATGCAGTGCTCATAGGTGCGCTTGATCCTGCTCGGCGATTCGCTCTTTAATACAGTAAGCGCTCTTAAGACTTAAGACTGGTGAAAAATTGGCAAAACTGTTGAAAACTGTGGTGATTTTCGGAGGCGCGAGTTCTGAGCACGATGTCAGCGTGGTCAGCGCCCATCAATTGATGGACGCCGTTGACGTTCGCAAGATCGAAGTGCTGCCAGTTTACACCGATTTTGCGAACCGGTTCTGGATGGGCGCGAGCCTTCGCGATATCGCAACATACCGCCCGCGTCCGCCGCTCGGTCAGCAAGTGACGTTTCGGTGGGGCGACAATGGCCCCATGATCTGCGCGATTGACGGAACGCCGATTGAGACTGTCGACTGCGTGTTGCCGGTGTTTCACGGAACATTCGGAGAAGATGGGCGCATTCAAGCTTATTTTGAGTTGCTGGGTATCCCGGTCACGGGCCTATCCGCTTCAAGCACATCAATCGCCATGCGCAAGGATGTGACCAAAGCCTTGGTCAAAGCAGCCGGTGTCAATGTGCTGCCGCATGTGACGGTCGACCATGAGCGGGTTCATCGCCCCAATGAGGTCATTTCTGAGGTCAAAGAGCAGTTTGGATTTCCGGTGATCGTTAAGCCAGCTAATCTTGGCTCAAGCGTCGGTGTGGGCCTTGCCAAGAGTGATAATAAGGCGCTGTGGCCACTGGTCGAATATGTGTTGAAGAAAGACACGCTTGCCCTGATTGAACCTCAGGTTCAGAATCTGGTCGAGTATAATATTGCCATGATTGCCAAGGATGGAGCGATCAAATTCTCGGCCATTGAACGCCCGAAATCTGGGGCTGAATTGCTCGACTTTCGTGAAAAATATCTCTCAGCCGATGGCGGCACCAAAGGTAGTTTCAAACCCTCAGAAGGCATGCTGTCGCTGACACGCGACATCAACCCTGACATCCCCGATGAGCTTAAAGCACGCATTTACGATTATGCAGCCAAGACGTTTACCGCGCTTGGGAAACGCGGTGCGCCGCGCATTGACTTTATGTGCAATTCAGAGACGGGCGAACTTTGGTTCAACGAGATTAATGCAATCCCTGGATCGTACGGCTTTTTCCTATGGGAAGCCGCCGCCGAGCCGATGCTGTTTCCGGAACTGGTGAAACACTTGGTCGATGAAGCGACCGGCGATACGATCAAAACGTTCGAAGATCCGGTTCCTCAGGATGCTCGGCTTTTGCAACGGCGTTAGCGCCTCGTGCTGGGCGTCGCGAAAAGCGCTTTTATGCTCGGCGAACAAACGGTGAAGAGTGGGATGAGTGTCTCTGTTGGGGCGAGTTTATGACGCTGATAGAGCGCAGATTAATTGATCAGTCGATTGGAGTGAGTTCCGGTTTTTCTTTTGGAATAACCCGTCCACGTGACTCTGGCCGATTGATCCAAGACGGTGACATAAGCCTGGAGACGTTTTCTGACGGTTGCCCAAAACCCGCAGCCATGGGTCTCCAATCCTCCTCATAAAACTTCACGAACATGGCGTTGTAGACTACGGGCTCGGTATCATCTGCTCCCCATACCGCCCAAGATTCTAGTAGATGTTTCTCGTTTGCACCCAGACTGATTAGAGTAGAATCAAACAGTCGAACTTGGGCCGGAAGCGAGAAGGTTTTCTCCAAGTTCGTGGCAACACCGTCTTCGAACATTCCACGCAGCCACAAGTCGCCGCCGGCGGTTTTTTGGCACTCAATGGCTTCAACCCGGTTTTCGCCGTGATCGATAACCTTGCAAGTCAGGTTTGGTCCTTCTTGGGATTCGAAGAATGAAAGAACTTCGCGCTGAGCTTGATTAATCGCTTCTGTCGTGCGTGCTGCCTTTTCCGGACTTGGCACAATAGCGCCTTCCGGCAAATTTGGTTTTTCGGGATCAGTGCAAGTCCTTTCGACCGGAACGCTTATCATTGACCCAGCACCTCCGACGCTCACAGGCGGCGAATAAACTTGATTGTACGTAACTCTACACTCTTGCCCGTCTTCATTGATGAAACCGTCGTTTTGGCTTGAGGCACAGGAACTTGTTCCGACGGCGAATAGAATAGCTAAAACAGCGCACTTCTTCATTCTCAGATAACTCCGAATAAAAGTCTCTTCTGATCAATCGATAATGCAACGATTGTTTGGATCAAGCCGAATCAATCGATTAAAAGAAATCGACTATAGCAATAGAACTCATGGGCGTTCGCTTTGGGGCGGCTTAAGTCGCTCGTCCCATCCCTCGTTTCTCAGTCTTCGTGCTTCAGACTGAGCAAGCAAATCGCCAAAAGCGCTGTCGCGAGGACGCCCGACCCGCCGGCAACCGGCGATGGCACAAAGCTCTCCCGGCCGAACATCATGACCAGCGTATTTGCGATGAAAGCGATCGCTCCGACCAACACGGTGAGGCCGCCGAGAAGCCTTCCACCATCCTTGATCTTCGCCATGCCAAAATCGACGGCTGCCAATCCCAAGAGGATTTTCGCGGCATTGTAGCCAAAAAATGAGAACGCAACCACGGAGCCGGCGACACCGCCAAGATCTGGGTTGGCTTCTGCTGCCGCGCGGAATGGTCCAAACTGGGTTAAGCCAACGCCGACTTGGACCACATTCAAGACGCTCGCAAAGGCGATGGCGGAAAAACCTAGCGTGTAACGTTTTGCCATCACCAGAGCCGATCCGGCGAACGCTGCCAAAAGCACGAAAAGTAGGCCTTCAACCCCCCAGATTATCTGACGATCAATCTCGGGAGCGCCGAGATAAAGCGCCGTATAGAT
>JBCBQS010000283.1:0-3316 GCA_039820085.1 Pseudomonadota bacterium | reverse complement strand
GGTGTGTTACTCCAGCCTGAGCGCCGTCTTATGCGGCATCCTGGTCTCACACTTTCAGCGCCATACCGCCGCTGAGGCGAAAAAACTTAGCGAAGACAATGCCCGGGTGCGGATGATTGCGATGACCGATCCGCTGACCAATTGCCGAAACCGGCGGGCGTTCCAGACGGATATGGAGCAAATCGCGCACAATCAGGGGAACGCCGCGCGCCCGGCTCTCTTCATTATGGATTTGGACCGCTTCAAGCAGATTAACGATACGTTTGGTCATGCGGTCGGCGACGAAGTCTTGCGGACATTCTCGACCCGATTGCGGACCGCCGTCCCGTCTCAAGCCCGGGTTTACAGATTGGGCGGCGATGAATTCGCGATTCTCTACCCGCATGAGCCCGACCAGAATGTGCTTGAGCAGCTGGCCGACGATATCAAAGCATTGAGCGAGCACGCTATTCCAACCGATGCTGGCGATATCGACTTTGATGCCTCGATTGGGATTGCCCTTTCAGACGGGTCAGAGACATCAATCGACCAACTCTACCGCCAAGCAGACAATGCCGCCTTTGCGGCAAAGAAACTCGCCGGGTCAGCACATTTGGTTTTTAATAATCAGATCGATGGTCAAATCACGCGCGAGTATGAAGTCGAAGAATGCCTGAAGGTCGCGATCGCGAAACGTAGCATCGGGATCGCATTTCAACCTCAGTTTAACCTGCGAACGGGCGCGATCGTCTCGTTCGAAGCCCTCGCGCGCTGGAAAGATCCATTGCTTGGCAAAGTGTCCCCGGCTGAGTTCGTACAAGTGGCTGAAAAAACCAGATTGATCGAAATTTTGGACCTCTTGATCGTCTCAACGGCTCTACGCAATGCAGCGAACTGGTTGGGTGAACGGCAGAATGTGTCCGTGAACGTATCTGCCCGCACCCTTCGCTCAAATGACTTTGCCGATCACGTGCTCAAGCATGTGCGCCGCAATCAATTGCGACCGGAGCAAATTGAAATTGAAATCACGGAAACAGCGCTGATCGAAAACTGGCGGGCATCACGTGCGACCGTCAACAAGCTCCGCAAAGCCGGCGTCCGTATTGTCTTAGACGATTTTGGCGTTGGCTATTCTTCGCTGTCATATCTCGCCGAGTTTCCAGTCCAGAAGCTCAAGTTTGACCGCTCTTTCCTGCTCAAGGCGTGTGAACATTCAAACTCCATGATCATGCAATCCATCATCAACCTCGCCAAGGAAATGAAGGTCGAAATGGTCGCGGAAGGGGTCGAAACGCGCGAGCAACTAACCCTCTTACGATCGCTCAAATGCCAACAGGGTCAGGGCTACCTTTTAGGGCGGCCCATCCCAGCCGCAAACATGGAGCGCTTTGTGGCGCGTCGGCGCAGAGCGGCATAGGGCGTTCGCGAAGGGATTTGTCCTGACAGGTTTCGTCACCAGAACACCTTCCATAACGCGATTGTCATCCCCATCTATGCACATTCGCGATAGGGACTATTCGCGATTGAGGGAAAGACGCCGCCGATGATCGGGGCTATGACCCTCGCCAACGATAGAACCGAAGCCAATGCCGATACGTAAAGGATTGTGTGACGGGGACATAAGGAGGACCAGTGATGGCCAACACACCAACTTCGAGCCGCGCGCTCACGCTGAGCCCCGAACAGGGCCTTAGCCGCTACCTCTCAGAGATTCGAAAATTCCCCATGCTCAGCAAGGACGAAGAGTTCATGCTCGCCAAACGCTGGCAGGAAGGCGAAGACACCGAAGCCGCTGAAAAGATGGTGACCTCACACCTGCGTCTGGTGGCGAAAATCGCCATGGGCTATCGCGGCTATGGCTTGCCGATGGCGGAGGTGATCTCAGAAGGCAATGTCGGCCTGATGCAATCGGTGAAGAAATTTGATCCGGACAAAGGCTTCCGCCTCGCCACATATGCGATGTGGTGGATCCGCGCGAGCATTCAGGAATACATCTTGCGCAGCTGGAGCCTGGTCAAACTCGGCACCACGGCCGCACAAAAGAAGCTGTTCTTCAATCTGCGCCGGATGAAAGGCGAGATTGATGCGCTCGACAATGCGCAGCTGAAGCCTGACCAAGTCAAACAGATCGCCGAGAAGCTCAATGTCTCGGAAAAAGACGTGATCTCGATGAATGGCCGGATGAGCGGGTCTGATGCCTCGCTGAATGCCCCAATGGGGGCCGAAGGCGATATGGAATGGCAGGACTGGCTCGAAGACGACGAGCCAAATCAGGCCGATGAGTTTGCCCGCACACAAGAATTCGACGCGCGTATGGAATTGCTCCAAACCGCGATGGCAGACCTGTCAGAGCGCGAGCAACATATTTTGCAGGAACGCCGTTTGACGGATGAACCGAAGACGCTCGAAGAGCTGTCTGAAGTCTATAATGTCAGCCGCGAGCGCATCCGCCAGATCGAAGTCCGCGCCTTTGAGAAGCTGCAAAAAGCCATGCAGAAAATGGCCAAAGACCAAGGGCTCCCAATGGGGGTTTAGAGCTTGGACGGATCTGATTTAATTGAGATAAATGAGAGAGGCGATCCACGGATCGCCTCTTTTGTTAGTGTTCGCGAGCGCGATCTTACGGGCGGGGCAGACGGGCGCTTTATTGTGGAAGGCAAAGTGCCGCTCTCGATCTTGCTTGAGCGGTCGCGATTTGAGGTCGAGAGCCTGTTCTTGTGCGAAACGCGGCTTGATCCACTCGGCCCAATCCTTCAGCAGGTTCCAGCTGAAGTGCCGATCTACGTCGCGCCACAAGCGCTCATGGATGGGATTGTCGGGTTCCCGATCCATCGCGGGGTTCTGGCCTGCGCCAAGAAAGGCCGGGCGCTGAGTTTAGATCAAATCCTATCCGCTCATCCCGGCGCAGGCCGGGATCTCGTGCAACAAGGTCCGGAATCACCGAACAAGATCCCAGGTCAAGCCCGGGATGAGCGGCAAGTGTTGCTCGTCCTCAATCAGATCTCAAATCATGACAATGTCGGCGCGGCGTTCCGCAATGCGGCCGCGTTTGGCGCGCATGGTGTCATCCTAGATGCTGGCAGTTGTGATCCACTTTATCGCAAGTCAATCCGGGTATCTTCGGGCGCAAGCTTGTGGCTGCCTTATCATCACGGCGGGAGCGGCCTTGAGCATGTCACCGTATTGAAACAAGCCGGCTTCACCATCTGGGCGATGACCCCAGGCGAGACCGCGGCGCCGATCACAGCCCTGCCCGTGCCAGACAAGCTCGCCATTTTGCTCGGGGCAGAAGGTCCGGGGCTGCCGCCAGAGTTAATCGCGGCTTCCCACCCCGTGC
>JBCBQS010000282.1:0-3339 GCA_039820085.1 Pseudomonadota bacterium | reverse complement strand
AAGCGAGGATCAGCCCGAAATAACTCATCATCGGGGTAATAATATTGGTCGTTGAATCCCCGATCCGATACGCCGCTTGGATCACCTCGGGTGAGTAGCCGATTAACATGAGCATCGGAACAAAAATCGGAGCAGTCACAGCCCATTGTGCTGAGGCGGACCCAAGCGATAGATTGATCAGAGCGCACATAAAAATGAAAAAGAAAAAGACCACAGGCCCGGTCAGGCCGCTCTCTTTCAAGAATTCCGCCCCCGCGACAGCGCTAATCGCTCCGAGATTTGTCCAACCAAAGAACGCGACGAACTGAGCGGCAAAGAAGACCAGGACAATATATAGCCCCAAAGATGCAAGCGCATCGGCCATTGCATCGATCACATCCCGGTCACCTTTCATTGTCCCTGCGACGCGGCCATAGGTGTAGCCTGTGACCATGAAGAAGATCAGGATCCAAACGACGAAGCCGCCAAAGAAGGGTGATCGCATCGCGTCTTGGGTCACCGGATCGCGTAACACTCCCCATCCCGGGATGAATTCACCGCCGACAATCAGTGACGTAAATGGAAGCGCCAGACCCTCCCGCGGCATGAGGGAGAACGCCATTGCCAGAAGGACGCCAAGCAAAGCAACGCCAGCCCAGGCTAAGCCTTTCTTCTCTTTGTCCTGCAACTGTTCCATCATCGACTTGTCGAGGATGGTCTTGTCAGCGCGTGAGCTGTCATAGTCTCCGAGCTGCGGTTCAACGATAAAGATCGTGACCAAAGAGCCGACCAGCGTGATCAAGAACGTTGACGCAACCATGAAGTACCAATTGGCTGTGGCCACGACTTGATATGTTGGATCAATAAGCTGCGCGGCTTCCTCTGTGATCCCAGCGAGAAGCGGATCAATCGTCCCGATCAGAAGATTGGCGCTGTACCCGCCAGAAACACCTGCGAACGCGGCCGCCATACCTGCCAATGGGTGGCGATCAAGCGCATAGAAGATGGCCCCGGCCAATGGAATTAAGACCACATAACCGACTTCAGAAGCCGTGTTTGAAACAATGCCTGCGAACACAATCGCGACGGTGACGAGATGGCGCGGCGCCCCGAGGACCATGCTGCGTACGGCTGCGGACAGCAAGCCGGACTTCTCGGCCACGCCGACCCCAATCATCGCGACAAGCACAACTCCAAGCGGCGCAAATCCAGTGAAATTGTCGACCAAGTTGGTGAAGATGCGACGCAAGCCATCGCCATTCATGAGGCTAACGGCGCGGATCATTCCGTCTTCTGCGACGCCGGGCGTATCTGCCGGGCGAGGATCGATAACGGCCAATCCCATCCAACCGAACAGGCCGGACAATCCGACAATGCCAAGCGCGAGGATCGCAAAAAGGGTCACCGGATGCGGAAGCAAATTGCCGAGCCATTCAACGCCGTCGAGAAACCGATTAAAGGCGTTGCGTTTGGTCGGAGCTGACGGAGCAGAACTATCCATGTGTTTGTGACACCCATCTCAATAAGCGGTTCACTGAAAGCCTTAACGCAAGGCTCGCATTTGAAAACAGAATGGGCACAGGATTACGCAGTCGAGTACGGATCGACTAAAATTCACTCACTTGCCTTTCGCGCTTCACTCGGCCTCTTGAGAGCTTGGCTTCAACACCCGCGGCGAGCCAACGCCTAAAAATCGAGCGTGCGGAGGTTTCCCAGCATCGACAACACAAAGCGGCTTTCGCATCGGTCGTTCTTTGCTTGACCCTGTGCACACCTCGTCTAAGTCCAAGGCAACGTTAAAAACCTTTTAGGAGCCGCTATGTTGCGCCGTGTCCTCACTGTTTTCGCCGCATTTTTCCTGCCAGTGTCTGCCCCCGTTTTTGCAGAGCCCGTGACTTACTTCCAAGTCGACGGGGTCACCTATGATGAAAATGTGCCGGTTTTCGAAGCTCATGCCGGTTATGAAATCGGTGAACGTCCGGTTCGATTCTCTGACATGATTGCATATCTGGAAGACATTGCGGATGGCTCTGATCGGATCAGTGTTGAAACAATTGGGTATTCGCACGAGCGACGGCCCATCTTGTCTTTTATTGTCACGAGTCCTGACAATCACGCCAACCTCGAGACGATCCGCCAGACCCATCTTGAGCGCTTAGACGGGCGGGCGTCAGCAGATGCTGCCCCGATGATCTTGTGGATCAATTATGGTGTGCATGGCGCCGAAACCTCCTCCATGGATGCGGCCATTCCGCTGCTCTATCATTACGCCGCTGGTCAAAGCGCTGACATTGACGCCCAGCTCAATGATGCGGTGATGATCTTCACAGTCGTGTTCAACCCTGATGGACATGCGAGGCGCATCGATCATGTCGAGACATTTTGGTCGTATGCCGAAAACACCGACCTTAATGATGCCGCGCACAATATGTGGGTAGAGGCGCGGACCAATCACTATTGGTTCGATCTCAACCGCCAGTGGCTGTTGCTGACCCAGCCCGAGAGTCAGGCTTGGATCAAGCATTGGCACAAATGGAAACCCATGGTGTCAGCGGACTATCACGAAATGGGGTCGAACAGCCCATATTACTTCCACCCTGGTGAGGAGCTGAGACGTAACCCGCTCATCCCAGAACGCGCGCGTGAACTGACCCAGGGCATCGCACGCCGTCATGCCGCGTTCTTAGACAGTGAAGCAAGGCTCTATTGGACGGAGCAGGGGTTCGATAATTTTTATATCGGCAAGGGCTCAACCTATCCTCAAATCAACGGGTCGCTTGGCATCTTATTCGAAGCCGGCGCAGCACGTGGCGGCGCGGTCATGACTGAACGTGGTCTCGTCGAGACAGCTGATAATGTCCGTACGCAGTTTCGAACAGCACTCACCACGATTCAAGGATCACTCGACCTACGCTCTGAAATCACAGATTACCAACGCGACTTCTTTGCGGAAAATGCTCGTCAGGCGCAACGGAGTGATCAAGCGGGTTGGGTGTTTACAGCAGCCGGTGATCCTGAGCGTGCGGCGCGTTTCGTCCGTCTGTTGCGAATGCATGATATCGACGTCCGCCAACTCAGCGCCGATGTCACGGTCGAAGATCAATCCTATCCCGCGAGCACCAGCTTTTATGTGCCTCTGGCGCAGACCAATAGTCGAATGATCCGCGGGATTTTCGAGCGCTTCACCGACTTTGAAGAAAATATCTTTTACGATGTCTCTGGATGGACGTTGCCGCTCGCTTACGACCTTGAGTACGCAGCAGTGACGGCCCGTGCGATCCGCTCCGCAGTGTCCGGCGAACAAGCCGACGGCACCTTCCAGCGACATCGTAAAAGATATTTTCTTCAAAGTCGGTGAAG
>JBCBQS010000281.1:0-3378 GCA_039820085.1 Pseudomonadota bacterium | reverse complement strand
GACCGAGATAATGACAATGCCGAGAGAGGCTGCGAGCTGGATATTATGGAGATCTGAGCCTTCCGGCGAACCGAGAATGTATCCACCGCCATGCAAATGCAGGTAAGCTCCTGCGAGTTCGGATAGATCCTGCGGTTTGTAGAGGAGACAGCGCACCGACGGATCATCCGGTGTCCGCCCCGGCACGATGACCTCTTCGCGCACAACACCGCGTGCGTTCGCATCAGCGAGTTCAGCCAGCTGCGCCGCTGCTTGCCGGATCATCGGCAGCATCTCCTTTTCAAGCGATATGTCAGGAAACGCATCGAGTGCGGGCAAAATTTCTGGATCAAGCAGGTGTCGTGTTGTCATCGTGCGACTATGCCTATGGTTTCTCGCTAAGCGCAAGCGACCCCATATCAGTATGACGCTCTGAGTGTTTAGATGAAATCAAAGTTGAGTTTTCTTTCCAACTGGTCGGCGTCTGCTTTTCCTAAACATTGCCGTTTATTTCTTTGTATTTGATGCGCCGCCATGATAACCTTCGTTCACCTCAGGCAGGCTAACTCACCTGAGGCTCTAGGGCCCATATCGTCCCGGTGGGGGGACGCCGCCCCTCAATTCCTTCAATGACTGCTCTGCATCAAATATATTGCAGAGCGTTTTTTTGCTCCGTCCACCCGGAGCGCCCCGCGTGACCAGTAAAGACGCTTAATGCCTTAACTTGAAACGGTTTCTGATTGGGGCGCGGCGATTGTATCGGCCAGAAATCCACCCGATTGCCTCGCCCAAAGGCTCGCATATAGGCCCCCTTGCTCGAGCAATTGCGCGTGCGTTCCGGTCTCAACAATTTTGCCTTGGTCGACCACAACCAATCGGTCCATCGCAGCGATGGTTGAAAGTCGGTGCGCAATCGCAATCACGGTCTTGCCTTGCATGAGGTCAAATAGGTTTTGCTGGATCGCTGCCTCGACCTCTGAATCCAAAGCGGACGTTGCTTCATCGAGGACAAGAATGGGGGCATCTTTCAAGAAGATGCGCGCAATCGCGATCCGCTGTCTTTGGCCGCCCGAGAGTTTCACACCGCGCTCCCCAACATGCGCATCGAGCCCGCGCCGGCCCTCACCGTCTTCCAAATCGTGGATAAAACTCGCGGCATCCGCCCGCTCAATCGCCGCCCACACATCCGCATCGGTGGCATCAGGTGCGCCATACTTTATGTTTTCGCGGATCGATCGATGCAGCAATGACGTGTCTTGTGTCACCATACCAATGTGTTTGCGAAGCGACGCCTGACGCACTGCACGAACCGATTGGCCATCGATTTTTATGTCGCCCGCCTCAACATCATAGAACCGCAGCAATAAATTCACGAGGGTCGATTTTCCAGCGCCTGATCGTCCGACCAGTCCAATCTTCTCACCGCCTGCAACGTTCAGATTCAACCCTTCGATCACGCCGCTGTCTTTGCCGTAGTGAAAGGATACATTTTCGAACGCGATATCGCTTGTTGTTACAATGAGATCACTCGCATCTGCGGTATCGACGACGTCGCGGCGCTTCGACAACATGTTCTGACCGTCAAATACGATCCCGATATTCTCAAACAAGGAAGAAACTTCCCACATAATCCATTGAGACATGCCGGAAATTCGCAAGGCGAGTCCCAAAGCAACCGCAATGGCGCCAATGCTGATGGCGTCATCCATCCAAAACGAAATCCCCAACCAAGCAATGGCGAACACGCAAATTGCATTGTTCAAATGGACCAGCGTGTAAAAGGCGGTGACGTATCGAAATTGCCCGTACACAGTTCCGAGAAATGACTGCATGCTGGCCTTCGCATAGGCGCGTTCACCACCCGCATGCGCAAATAGTTTTACGGTCGTAATGTTGGTGTAGGAATCGACCACGCGTCCGGTCATGTCAGAGCGCGCATCGGCTTGTGCTTGTGAGATTTTCGTCAAGCGCGGGACGAACCATGTGATGAGACCGATATAGCCGAGCAGCCAAATCAATAGCGGCGCCACCAATCGGATATCCGCGCTCGCAACGATGACCAGCGTCGCGATGAAATAGATGACCACATAGACAAACACATCGAGAATTTTCAGCACGACTTCGCGAATAGCTAATGCCGTCTGCATGACTTTCGCCCCGACCCGGCCTGCATATTCATCGGCAAAGAAGCTGATCGATTGATCAAGCAAGTAGGCATGCATCCGCCATCGCGAACTCATTGCGAGATTGCCGTATAGCACTTGATGCAAGATCAACCCGGAAAGGAAATTCCCAAGCGGCATCGCAAAAATGACGACAGCCGCCATCAGTCCGAGCTGCCAGCCAAAATCACTGAGGAACGTGTCTGGATTGGCCGTTGCCAGCCAGTCGACAATCTGTCCGAGGAACCCAAAAAGCAGCACCTCGCTTATGCCGAGCAACAGAGACAAGACAGCCGTCGCGATTAACCAGGGCTGCGAGTCTTTGGTATAATAATAGATGAAGCCCCAGAGCCGTTTCGGGGGACGCGTCTCATCTGCCTCGGGGAACGCCTCCAACTGGCGCTCGAACAGGCCGTATATCCCAAACAAGTCTTTCATCTGGCTGCCACCTTCCGGGCTCTCATGCAGCGGAACTCCGCGCAAAACAAGATCTGATCGCGCCGCTTTACGATCTCAACCAAAGTTGAGGTCAACACCTTTTTCAAACAGGCGGGACGATCAGGTCATGGCGGGCATGAGATTTGCTTGCCGTGACCTCACCATGAAAGCACACGATTTTAGCGATCGGGGTGTGGGACGCGATTTTGAGGCTGAGCCGACCTTAAAACGACCTTGGAACGATTTTGTAACAGGCCGATCAAGTCGCAACACCTACTTTTGTAGCGTGCTGTTCGCGACACTAATGATGATTTCACTCGCAGCCATCCAACCCTGGATCGATCCGCGCTGGTTGTTTCTGGATGGTCAAACTGTTGGTGAGATGTCTGGCGATTGTTGCCATGTATATGATGGCGCGTTCTCGATGCTCGGCATCATGCTCTGGGCCTCGACAGCCGCGCTGGCTTCGTTCTCGGCCATCATCTTCCAACAGTTGTATCAGCGCGTCGATGCAAAGTTCGCTCTGCAGGCGATGCTTCTCTCGAGTATATTAGCGATCGATGACGCGTATTTGCTGCACGAAATCGTTTTGCCGAAACTGGGCCTTCCACAAGAACTGGTCCTCCTAGGCATCGGTATCCTCACCCTGACATACTTGGTTGCAAATGCGCGACGACTGATCCGCTCGAACCCTTGGCTCCTCATCTTTAGTTTGTCAGCATTCGTGTTCAGCGTCGCGATAGACCAAGTCTTTCACAGCTTAGATCCTGTTTTCGTCGTTTTTGAAGATGGCGCGAAA
>JBCBQS010000280.1:0-3382 GCA_039820085.1 Pseudomonadota bacterium | reverse complement strand
TGTCGCGCGGTGCACTTGGCCAAGGCTCGCGTGACATTACACGATGGCCGCGAAGTCGCCTGCAAACTGCAATATCCGGACATGTCATCCGCGGTCGAAAGTGATGTCGGGCAGCTGAAGCTCATGCTGGGCATGTTTAAGCGCATGGATGGCTCAATTGATCCGACGGAGATGGTTGCAGAAATCACCGATCGTTTGCGCGAAGAGCTCGATTACGCGCGCGAGGCCAAGCATATGGCGCTCTACGCGCACATTCTTAGCGACAAAGACTTCGTCTCGGTCCCGCAGCCAATTGAGGAACTCTGTACAGATCGTTTGCTAACGATGAGCTGGGTCGAGGGCGAGCGCCTGAATGCCTATGAGGATGCGCCTCAAGAGATCCGCAACCAAATCGCGGAGAACTTATTTTGGACCTGGTGGCACCCATTTAATTCGCGCGCCGTCATTCATGGCGATCCGCACCTTGGCAATTATCAAGTCACGCGTGAGGGCCACGGGCTCAATTTGCTCGATTTTGGCTGTATACGCGTCTTCCCGCCAAGTTTTGTTGTCGGGGTGGTGGAGCTTTATCGCGCCATTCGGGCGGATGATTTCGACGCCACCTATGCAGCTTATGAGAAGTGGGGTTTTAAAGGCCTGAAAAAGGACCTTGTCGAAGTCTTGAACATTTGGGCGAGTTTCATTTACGGCCCGCTCTTGGATGATCGCGTCCGCAGTGTCGCGGATGGGATTAAGCCCGGCGAATATGGCCGGAAAGAAGCGTTCGCGGTTCGCAAACTTTTGAAGGAAAAGGGCCCGGTCACGATCCCGCGCGAATTTGTCTTTATGGACCGGGCGGCGATTGGCCTTGGCGCGGCCTATTTGCGGCTGGGAGCCGAGCTCAATTATCATCGACTGTTCGAAGAGAGTTTAGAGGGTTTTAGCGAGGAAACGCTTGGCGCTGCACAAGCGGAGGCTTTGACTGCGGTTGGGCTGAGTTAACCCCGCTCATCCCCACGTAAGTGGGGATTTCCATCGGAGCTTCCTGCCATGCCGAGCGAGATCCCGGATGAGCGGAAGGTCAGGTCTTTCCAAATGCAACCAAATGTGCCACATGCGCGGCTTGATGCGAGCTACGTGCACCTCTAGCCCTTCTGGACGACATCCCGGACGAGGCTGAACCCGCGCCGCCCTCCCTCAAATTCATGGCCATTTGGCCACATCTGAAACCCGCCAAATGGCGAAAATAGAAAGTTTATCGATGTCGATCACAGCTGAGCGTAAAGCCGAACTGATCAAGAAATTTGCCCGTACCGAAGGTGATACAGGCAGTCCTGAAGTCCAAGTCGCGATTTTGACCGAACGGATCAACAATCTGACCGACCACTTTAAGGACAACAAAAAAGACAATCACTCCCGCCGCGGGCTATTGGCGATGGTCGCCACCCGCCGCAAACTCCTCGACTATGTGAAGAGGAAAAACGTCGAGCGTTATCAGACGCTCATCGGAGAGCTCGGCATTCGCCGGTAGGCTCTCAAATCAGCCCGCCTTGGCATTCGGCCGCGGCGGGCTTTTCGTATGTATGAAAGAAAGCAAAACGTATGTTTGATAAGCAATCAGTCTCGCTGGAATGGGCCGGCCGGACACTCAAAATCGAGACGGGCCAAGTGGCACGTCAAGCCGATGGCGCCGTTATGGTGTCATACGGGGACACAACGGTCCTAGCGACCGCCGTTTACGCGAAAGAAGCAAAGCCTGGACAGGACTTCTTCCCGCTGACGGTCAACTATATGGAAAAATACTACGCGTCTGGCCGCATTCCGGGTGGTTTCTTTAAACGCGAGGGACGCCCGACAGAGAAAGAGACGCTGACGTCTCGTCTTATCGACCGCCCGATCCGCCCGTTGTTCGTGGACGGGTTCAAGCATGAAGTCCAAGTCGTTCTGACGGCGATCTCTTATGATCTTGAGAACGATCCTGACATTCTCGGCATGATCGGCGCGTCTGCCGCGCTGGTCTTGTCTGGTGCACCATTCATGGGCCCCATCGGGGCGGCGCGCGTGGGCTATAAAGACGGCAACTATGTCATCAACCCAACCGTTGAAGACCTTGAAGAGTCTGAGCTCGATCTTGTTGTCGCCGGTACCGCAGACGCGGTTATGATGGTTGAATCTGAAGCCAAAGAACTGTCTGAGGACGTTATGCTCGGTGCGGTTATGGCCGGTCATGAGGCGATGCAGCCGGTGATCGATGCGATCATTAAACTTGCTGAAGCCGCTGCAAAAGAGCCATTCGACTTCGAAGCAGAAGATTTGTCTGAAGAGCTCTCAGCGATCCAGAAACTGGTCGGCGCTGACCTTTCAAAAGCTTACCAAATCACGGAAAAGCTTGATCGTCAGGCGGCCGTTGGTGAAGCCCGCGAAAAAGCGGCGGCAGAATTGGTTGCGACCGAAGAGAATGAATGCGGCATGGACGCCAATGTGTTCAAATCGGCGTTCAAGAAAGCCGAAGCGAAAGTCGTCCGCGGCGATATCATCAAAACCGGTAAGCGAATTGATGGGCGCTCGCTCGACCAGGTTCGTCCGATCTTGGCCGAAGCTGGCTTTTTGCCACGCACACATGGCTCTTCGCTGTTCACACGCGGTGAAACACAAGCGATCTGTGTGGCAACGCTCGGCACCAGCGATGATGAGCAGTTCATTGATGGTCTCGACGGCACCCGCAAAGAGAAATTCCTGCTGCATTATAACTTCCCGCCATATTCCGTGGGTGAAGCAGGCCGGATGGGTGGCACCAGCCGCCGTGAAACCGGTCACGGGAAACTTGCTTGGCGCGCGCTTCGTGCGGTCCTGCCGGAGCATGATGAGTTCCCATACACGATCCGCATGGTGTCAGAGATCACTGAATCGAATGGCTCATCGTCTATGGCGACCGTTTGTGGTTGCTCTCTTGCCATGATGGATGCGGGTGTCCCGCTGAAGCGCCCAGTCTCTGGTATTGCGATGGGTCTGATCAAGGATGATGAGGGCATTGCAGTTCTCTCTGATATCCTCGGTGACGAAGACCATCTTGGCGACATGGACTTCAAAGTGGCCGGTACCGAAAAGGGACTGACCAGTTTGCAGATGGACATCAAGATTGCCGGGATCACCAAAGAGATCATGGAAACCGCACTTGAGCAGGCCAAAGGCGGTCGCGCTCACATCTTGGCGGAAATGGCCAAAGGCCTCGACACGGTCAGAGATCAACTCGCTGACAATGCCCCGCAAATGGAAATCATCAAGGTTCCAGAAGACAAGATCCGTGAAGTTATCGGCTCCGGTGGTAAGGTCATTCGCGGTATCGTTGATGAGTCTGGCGCTAAGGTGAACATTGACGATGATGGCACGGTGCAAGTGTCTG
>JBCBQS010000279.1:0-3415 GCA_039820085.1 Pseudomonadota bacterium | reverse complement strand
GCTAAGGCGAATGAGGCTGACCCCGCGGCGTTCAGGCTCGCGCAGAGCCTCTCTACGTTCTTCAAAGAGGGCCAATAGGTCTTCTTCGCTCGGTTCACCGATTTCTGGCAGATCCGCTTGGTTCAAGATGAACCAGGATGCGGCGCGAAGTTCACCCGCATATGCGGCCTGTAACCGTGCCAGCGCCTGCGGGACCCGAAGTGCTTCGCCGGGTAGACGTTGGAGGCGGTCAATTGTCATCGAAGCTTCGATTTGAGCCTCATAGTCAGCCTCGCGAAAGCCGTTAGAGTTGAGAAGCTGTGAGTAGCGCAAAGGATCGAAGACGCCGGTTGTGTCCTGAAACACCGGATCGGTTCGAATTGTTTCAACAATCGCACCCGTGGTTGCCGAAACGCCTTGATCATCCGCATAGGCGGTCAACAGTGTCTCGCGCGACATTTCGGAGAATACCTGATCCAGAATCCCACGTTCCATGGCTTCTTCTTTTGTCAGGGCACGGCCGCGATCATCAGTTTGTGTCCGCAAGATGCGCTCGAGGGTCGCGTCGAAGCGTTGATCAGACACGCCGCGATCGCCCGCACTGACCAGATTACTCCCGCCACCGCCGGTAAAAATGTCTGTGACACCCCAAGCCGCCATTGCGATGATAACAATCACAAAAATACCGCCAGCAGCGGGTGAGCGGAGCATGTTACGCAACGGGGTCAACATCTTACAGACCTTTCCCTTTAAGATCGCTTGTTTGTTTCAGCACAGCTTGCTAGGCGAGCGCACAAACTTGTTCAAGATGGTGACTGGTATGGTACGCACACTGATCGCAGGCAATTGGAAAATGAATGGCCTGAAATCCTCTCTTTTGGAAGTCGACAAAGTGGTCGAGCAAATCAGCGCATATCCGGATAATGCCGATTGTGTGATTTGTCCGCCCTCAACGCTGATTACGCCAATGAAAGATCGTGCTGGAGACCGGCTTAAAGTAGGCGCACAAGCGTGCCATCCGGAGGCGCTTGGGGCGTTCACCGGGGATCTGTCGGCCGAACAACTCATGGACGCTGGAGCCGATTATGTCGTTGTCGGGCATTCAGAGCGACGCTCGGAGCATGGTGAACGCAGCGCCTATGTCCAGGAACAGGCGCATGCTTGTCTGCGGGCAGGGATCGTACCGATTGTATGTGTTGGCGAGAGCTTTGCCCAGCGCCAGCGCGGCGAGACAATGGACACTGTGACGCGCATCTTGCGCAAATCGTTGCCTACGCTCGCTGGAACGGACTCGCTCGTTGTTGCCTACGAACCGCTTTGGGCGATTGGGACCGGTCTCGTGCCGAGCACCGATGAAATTGCCGCCGTTCACAAAACGATCCGCGATCTCCTGATCGAACTCTATCAAGATCGCGGCGCGAGTGTTCGGATTCTGTATGGCGGGTCTCTTAAGCCGAGCAACGCCCTTGAAATTCTCGCCATTGAAAACGTCAATGGCGGTCTTGTTGGCGGCGCGAGCTTGAAGGCGGACGATTTCATGTCCATTTATGCCGCTGCAGTCGCTTAGTCGGCCTCGCCGATACTGAGGGTCAGGGGTTGGCGGGGCGCAAAGAAACGCGTAAGCCCCGCGGCTTGAGATTCAGGAACCAGACATGACCAATGTAATTCTTGTTGCGCACATTCTCGTCTCCATCATTTTGGTGATCGTGGTGCTGATGCAGCGCTCGGAAGGCGGCGCGCTCGGGATTGGCGGCGGCGGTGGCGGCGGAGGCGGTCTGATGACCGGCCAAGGCGTCACAGGTGCTTTGGTTCGAACCACAATTATTTTTGGTGCAATATTCTTCATCTCCAGCCTGACCTTGACCACCATCGCGACGCATGAAAACGCGGACGGCCGAACAGACGTCCAGCGCGAACTCGAGAGCAATTTACCCGAAGCATCTGAAACCGATGAGCTTGGGTTGAACAATCTCGACGACGTTTTGGGCGGCGAAGGCAGCCTTCTAGATGATCCGCTCGCCGTGACCCCATCCGAGACAGCACCCGCGAGCGAGCCGGAAAGTGATGACCCGCTCGCGCCTGAGGCAGACCCACAATAATCCATAAAATCCTGATGTCCCCCTATCGAGAGGCATCGCGAATCAGGCAATCTGCATTCCCATGACTCGCTATATTTTCATTACTGGCGGCGTGGTGTCTTCTTTAGGCAAGGGGATCGCTTCCGCAGCTCTTGGGGCATTGCTGCAAGCACGCGGCTATAAAGTACGGCTGCGCAAGCTCGATCCATATCTTAATGTCGATCCCGGAACGATGAGCCCGCGTCAGCATGGCGAAGTCTTTGTAACAGATGATGGCGCCGAGACCGATCTCGATCTTGGTCATTATGAGCGATTTACCGGCGTGTCAGCGCGCCAATCAGACAATATCACCACGGGTCGGATTTACTCGACGATCATCGAGAAAGAACGCCGCGGCGACTATCTTGGCGCGACGATCCAAGTCATTCCGCACGTGACCAATGAAATCAAAGAGTTTGTCCTATCGGATGCTGGCGAAGGTGTTGATTTCGTCCTGTGTGAAATTGGTGGGACAGTCGGCGATATTGAAGGCCTGCCATTCTTCGAAGCCATCCGCCAGCTCGGACAAGAGCTTGGTCCGGAGCGGGCTTGCTTCATTCATTTAACGCTGCTGCCTTATATTCCGGCTGCGGGCGAGATGAAGACCAAGCCAACGCAGCACTCGGTGAAAGAGCTTCGGTCGATTGGTATCCAGCCGCAAATTCTCTTGTGCCGCTGCGACCGTCCGATCCCTGAAAACGAAAAGGGCAAGATTGCAAGTTTCTGTAACGTGCGTCCCAGCAGCGTGATCGAAGCGCGCGATGTCGGACACATTTACGATGTGCCGTCTGCCTATCATGATGAGGGATTGGACGAAGAAGTCCTTTGGCATTTTCGGATCCAAGATGCGCCAGCGCCAAACTTGTCTCGCTGGAACGATATCGCTCAAACCGTCCATAATCCTGATGGTGAAGTTTGCATCGGTCTGGTCGGCAAATATACGGATGTTCCGGACGCCTATAAGTCTGTCATGGAAGCGCTTCAGCATGGTGGACTTGCGAATAATGTCGGCGTCGACATCAAGCTTATCAATAGTGAGGAGTTTGATGACGAAACCGCTCCAATCGATATTCTCGAAGGCGTGCATGGGATCATCTTGCCTGGAGGCTTCGGCGAACGCGGCGCGCGTGGCAAAATGCGGGCCGCTCGATTTGCTCGTGAAAGGCAGGTGCCATGCTTCGGAATTTGTTATGGTATGCAGCTCGCCGTGGTTGAAGCGGCGCGTAATCTCGCAGGCATTAAAGATGCGTCGACCACAGAGTTTGGCCCGACCGATCAACCGCTTGTTGGTCTGATGTCTGAATGGACCAAAGGCAATG
>JBCBQS010000278.1:0-3449 GCA_039820085.1 Pseudomonadota bacterium | reverse complement strand
TGCGCGCCACGTGAGGGAGACCCAGGGTGTTTCCCAACACCAATCAGTTCGAACCCTCCGGCAATGGCGGCTGCCACATCGCGTCGAAAGTAAATCAGCATTGCCGCCAAAGTGCCGAGATTGGAGACTGCATTGATCAACAGCTCATCGCGTCCATCCAATGAGAAAAAGTTTGCCGCTAAAAGCACATGGCCGGAAGATGATATCGGTAGCCATTCAGTGACGCCTTGAATCAGCGCAATAATTGTGAGCTGCAGCAAAGACATGGCGGTCCTAGAACATATGTGATCGGTAACCGTGTCGCACAGTTCTGAATGTCGTGCACCGATAAATTATATATCAATATGATAATAATAGTCTGAGAATGATTCGCGATAAGCGGGTTTGAGCAGTGCTGAGAATAATATAAATATCATAATGATACTTAGTGACAAGATTCACCCTTGTCGCGCCTATTCTCGTTGCGCATAAGCAAAACTCGACCCGAGGGAGCCCCTTATGGCAGAAAATATGCTGCAATTCATCAAAGTGGATCGCGCCATGCCGAAAAAACGTTCGGCAAGAACGCGCAAGGGCGACTTTAATGAGATTTATGGCGATTACGCAAAAAAGGCCGCCCGGGATCAAGCGTCACGCTGTTCGCAATGTGGTGTGCCGTTCTGCCAGCAAGGCTGCCCGCTTTCAAACAACATCCCTGACTGGCTGAAGCTTGCGGCTGAAGACCGGCTGGAAGAGGCGTACGCCGTCTCTAGCGCAACCAATAATATGCCAGAAATCTGTGGCCGCATTTGCCCTCAAGATCGTTTGTGTGAAGGCATTTGCACGATTGAGCAGTCCGGACATGGCACCGTGACGATTGGGTCAATCGAACGCCACATTACCGATACGGCTTGGGAAAAGGGCTGGGTGAAGCCAATTTCACCGCCGCGCGAACGCACGCAATCCGCAGGCATAATCGGAGCAGGTCCAGGCGGACTAGCAGCGGCTGAGCAATTACGCCGCAAAGGCTATCAAGTGACCGTATATGACCGCTATGATCGCGGAGGCGGGCTTCTCGTCTATGGTATTCCAGGCTTCAAGCTCGAAAAAGACATCGTCGAACGCCGGATCAAGCATTTGGAAGACAGTGGGATTGTGTTCCGGTTCAACTGCAATGTCGGCGGTGACATCAGCTTGACCGAAATCCGCGAGACGCATGACACGGTTCTGATTGCGACCGGGGTCTACAAAGCCCGTGATATCAAAGTGCCGGGCATTGGCGCTGAAGGCGTGCATCCCGCGCTTGAATTCCTTACCGCGTCCAACCGCGTCGGATTTGGCGATCAAGTTGAAGCGTTCGAAAACGGGTCATTGAACGCTGAAGGCAAGCGCGTTGTTGTGATCGGCGGCGGCGACACAGCCATGGACTGTGTCCGCACGGCTGTCCGTCAAGGCGCGAAGGCGGTCACCTGCCTCTATCGTCGAGACCGAGCCAATATGCCTGGGTCCCAGCGCGAGGTGGCAAATGCCGAAGAAGAGGGAGTGAAGTTTGACTGGCTCTCTGGACCAGAGGCCGTCCTTCATACAAAGGCCAATAAAGTCAAAGGGGTGAAAGTGCGGCGCATGAAGCTTGGCGCCCCGGATGCCTCCGGCCGTCAGTCTCCGGAAAAAACCGAAATTACGGAGAACATCAAGGCTGACATTGTCATCATGGCGCTCGGCTTTGACCCAGAAGACTTGCCTGTTTTGTTTGATGAGACTGCATTGCGGGTGAACCGCTGGGGCGCCATCCAGGTCGACTTCAAAACGATGGAAACCAGCTTGCCGGGCGTTTACGCAGCGGGCGATATCGTGAGAGGCGCCTCGCTTGTCGTCTGGGCCATTGTCGATGGTCGTGAAGCGGCTGCGCAAATGCACAAAGCGATGCGGGCAATGGCGAAAACGCAAAAAAAGCTCGCGGCGGAGTGAGCCATGCATCTCAGTTTTACACCAAATGCTCCGGCCATGCCGGAAATCAGTTTTGACGATTTTCTCGCCGTCGATATTCGCGTCGGGACGGTCTTAGAGGCTGCGCCGCTTGAAGGGGCCCGCAAGCCATCGATCAAGATGGTTATCGATTTCGGTGAAGAAATCGGCCGCAAAAAGAGCTCCGCGCAAATCACAGAGCATTATGTCTCTGACACGTTGGTTGGGCGCCAAGTTATGGGCGTCGTAAATTTTCCGCCACGCCAGATCGGCAAATTTATGTCTGAGGTGCTGACCTTAGGATTTGCCGATGATGCCGGTGCGATTCGATTAGCAGGTCCTGACGCGACCATCGCGAACGGAACAAGGATGAGTTGAGATGACAGTAGATTCAAACACCAAAACGCCGTCTGACTTTATTCAAACCTATACCGACAATCGGCAGCGATTGATCGATGCACACGCTTACAATCCAGAAGATGAGCACAGCGCGTGCGGCGTCGGCCTTGTCGCTGCGCTCGATGGCAAGCCCCGGCGTGAAATCGTTGAAATGGGCATCAAAGCGCTGAAGAATGTTTGGCACCGCGGGGCCGTTGATGCCGACGGGAAAACCGGCGACGGCGCTGGGATTCGCGTGGAAGTGCCGCAAGAGTTCTTCCGCTATCAGGTTAGCCGGTGCGGTCACAGCCCAACCGATGATCCAATTTGTGTTGGTCAGATCTTCTTGCCGCGCACGGATCTCGGGCAGCAAGAAGCGGCTCGCGCGATCGTCGAAACCGAAATCCTGCATTTTGGCTTTTATATCTATGGGTGGCGCCAACCACCGGTCGATGTCTCAATCATTGGGCAAAAGGCTCAGGACACGCGGCCAGAAATCGTTCAGATCATGTTTCGGGACGGCAAGAACAGAGATGCGGATGAGCTCGAACGCGCGCTTTATATCTGCCGCCGCCGGATTGAACGCCGCGCACGAGAGGCGGGGATTCCAGGGTTTTACATTTGCTCGCTGAGCCACAAGTCGCTTATCTATAAAGGCATGTTCCTGGCGGAAGATATCGACAATTTCTATCTCGACTTACGCGATGAGCGATTTGAATCAGCGGTCGCGATTTATCACCAGCGCTACTCGACCAACACATTCCCGCAATGGGCGTTGGCTCAACCGTTTCGAATGCTCGCCCACAATGGCGAAATCAATACGCTGCGCGGCAATCTCAATTGGATGAAAAGCCATGAGATCAAAATGGTCTCTGGCACATTCGGTGACTATGTCGACGATGTGAAGCCGGTCGCCCCTCAAGGCAGTTCCGATTCCGGCGCGCTCGATGCGGTCTTTGAGATTTTGTGTAAAGCGGGTCGTACCGCGCCGATGACCAAGGCGCTTTTAATCCCTGAAGCCTGGTCAAAGCGGGCCTCGATCATGCCGGAAAAGCATGCGGCCCTTTACGCCTATTGCAACTCGGTGATGGAACCGTGGGACGGTCCTGCTGCGATCTGCGCCTATG
>JBCBQS010000277.1:0-3521 GCA_039820085.1 Pseudomonadota bacterium | reverse complement strand
CTAAAGCTTGCTTCTTGCTCGGCTTGCGGGCTGTAACCACAGCACAAGATCTGATCGAAAGAGCGCGCGACCCTCAAGTCGTGGCGATCGGCGAAACCGGCATGGATCTTCACTATGGGTACAGCCCGCAAGCCGAGCAAGAAGCAAGCTTTAGAATCCATATCGAGGCGGCTCGCGAAACCGGGTTGCCTTTAATCGTCCATACGCGTGAGGCCGACGATCTCACGGCAGAGATTCTTGAAGATGAATACGCAAAGGGCGCCTTTTCCATTTTGCTGCATTGCTATACGGGCGGCGTCGATCTGTGTCAGCGGGGTCTGGCGCTCGGCGCTTATGTTTCGGTCTCCGGCATTCTTTCGTTCAAAAGTGCGAAAGACGTGCGGGCTGTGATCAAAGATGTTCCGCTGAACCGAGTCATTCTTGAGACAGATTGCCCCTACCTGACGCCGATGCCGTATCGAGGGCGTCGAAATGAGCCAGCATACTTGCCTTACGTGGCCGATGCGCTTGCAACTTTGCATGATATGTCGCGCGAGGAGATTGCAAGCATGTGCGAAACAAATGCCCTCAACCTGTTCCACCGTGTGTCATGAATCAGCGGCATTTTAAGTTCACGCTGCTCGGCACTGGGTCATCCGGCGGTGTGCCCCGGGTTGGAGGGGATTGGGGCGCCTGTGATCCAACTGAGCCGAGGAACCGGCGCACACGCTGTTCGGCGCTTGTCGAAACCTGGACCACACCTGACGCGCGTACAACCATATTGATCGACACTTCGCCGGACATGCGCGAGCAATTGCTCAGCGCTGAGGTGACACGTATCGACGCCGTTTTGTTCACGCATGATCATGCCGACCAAACGCACGGCATCGACGATATTCGTGCGTTAGCGATCCGCAATCGCGCGCAAGTCGATGCGTTTATGGATGAGGCAACGTCACAGACCCTGCTGCCGAAGTTCCGCTATGTTTTCGAAGGCGATAAGGGGTATCCACCCATCTATCGCCTGCAGCCCTATATATCCGCTTACGATCCCGTATCGGTCGACGGATCAGGCGGTGTGATTGAGACCCTCCCGCTCCAACAAGAGCATGGCAAAATCAACTCACTGGGCTTTCGTTTTGGCAATTTAGCTTACTGCAATGACGTCAATGGTTTGCCAGAGCGAACGCTTGAGCACCTGCAGGGGCTCGACGTGCTCGTTTTGGACGCTTTGCGTTACACGCCGCATCCTTCACATGCCAATCTCGATCAAGCACTTAAATGGATCGCTGCGCTCAAGCCGCGCAGAGCGGTGCTGACGAATTTGCACGTCGATCTCGATTATCAAACGCTGGTTGATACACTGCCGATGGGCGTTGAACCCGGCTTCGATGGCTGGGCGTATGAGGCGATGCTTTAGGCAGGCTCTGTCAGCTCCAGCACTTTTTTGCCGACGGCGCCGTAATCTATTTTTCCCGTTCCAAGAACCGGCACATCTTCCACGTGGAAGACTTTGCGCGGAACGGATAATTCAGACACGCCATGCGACTGGCACCAAGCGAGCAGAGCGCTTCGATCCGCATCTTTTGCGGTTGTGAGTAACACCACTTGCTCGCCCTTTCGGGGATCTGGGATGGCGGCTGCGGCATGCATATTGTCTGGCCAGATTGCACTGGCGCAGTTCTCCACGACCGCGAGCGAAACCATTTCGCCGCCAATCTTCGCAAACCGTTTCACTCGGCCCATGATCCGGATGCAATCGTCATCATCGACAACGCAAATATCGCCGGTATCGTGCCAGCCTTCTTGAGGAGGTTCAATCACGCCTGGGGCTGAGGATCGCATATAGCCGAGCATGATGTTTGGCCCGCGAATGCGAAGTTTGCCGCCCTCATCAATGCCTTCGACCGGCACCAGCTCATATTCCATATCCGCCATTAAACGACCGACAGTGCCGGGTTTGTTGAACTCCATTTGATTGGCTGCAACGACAGGAGAGGCTTCTGTCGCACCATACCCTTCAAGGATCTCGATATTGAATTTCTTGCGGACAAACGCCCGTGTCTCGTCGCGAACGCGTTCAGCGCCGCACACTGCAAGACGAACAGAATCCAATGCGCCGTCTTTTGCTACGCGGGCATATTGGCCGATGAATGTATCTGTTGCGAGCAGTATCGTGGACCCTGTCGCCTCAATCCGTCCTGCAATTTCGCGCGGTTGTAACGGACTTGGATGGAAGACTGCGCGGACCCCGGCAATCAGTGGCAAGATCGCGCCGACCGTGAGACCGAAGCAGTGGAATGTCGGTAAGGGATTGAAGACAATATCGGTCTTTGGATCGAGGCCAATATGCGCGCGTACCTGTTCGACATTTGCAACAATATTGTGGTGGGAGAGCACAACGCCCTTTGGCTCGCCTTCAGTGCCAGATGTAAAGAGAACAACGCCGGGCTTTTTGTGGCTCGACTTGCGATGAAACAGGCCCGGGAGAATTGGCCCAAGGCCGCCGGCGACTTTGTCCATGAGGCCGAGTTTTTCACGCACATCCTCAAGGTAGATAAAGTCAGCGGCATCTTCGAGCTCAGCGATTAAGGGTTCCAAGCCGCCGAGTTCGATAAATTTGTGAGCGGTGACGATCTTCGTGATCTTACTGGCTTTCATCGCAGACTTGATGTTGGCCGATCCCGCGGTGAAGTTGAGCATCGCTGGCAGACGCCCCGAAGCGAGGATTGCGCAGAACCCGATGACCGCGCCAGCGCCGGTTGGCAGCATAATTCCGACCGTTTCGCCTTTATCGAATTGTTTTCCAAGGGCTGATCCTAAAGCGAATGACCCGCGCAGGACGGTTTTGTAATCGACCTCGGTTCCGTCGCCATCTACAATTGCGACAGTCTTGCCACCGAATTCCTTCGATGCGCGAACAACAGCTGAGAAAATATCGGTTTTGGCACGGTTCGCCCGCCAGGGGAGCGGAGCAGGGATCGTCGTTTCGGTCATGCGAGGCTCGTATTTGTAAGTCTGACTCGTTTGCAACAAACTGTCACACTGAGTGATCAACGCAAGGGTTTTCACTGCGATCCCTTGTGCGACGCAATGGTGCTATGCCGCTCTATCGCTTGCAGTTTTGTGCGATCCACTCCATTTTACGCGAATGGCGACACTGATCGACAACAAGCAACGCTTTCGACATCCTGAAAAGCGCAATCGGCCGGATACACCGCTATTGCGCAAACCGGACTGGATTCGGGTGAAAGCGCCGACATCGAGAGGCTACGCGGAAACGCGGGAAATCGTAAAATCCAAGGGCCTGGTGACGGTTTGCGAAGAAGCAGGATGCCCCAACATTGGTGAGTGCTGGGACAAAAAGCACGCGACGATGATGATTATGGGCGACACCTGCACGCGGGCTTGTTCATTCTGCAATGTGATAACCGGTAAACCAGCTCCGCTCGACACGGATGAGCCGCGCCGCGTGGGCCTTGCCGTCGCAGAAATGGGTTTAGAACATGTTGTGATCACATCAGTTGACCGAGATGATCTAT
>JBCBQS010000276.1:0-3541 GCA_039820085.1 Pseudomonadota bacterium | reverse complement strand
ATCGAGTGCATTGGTCGGATTTCCGATCTGATCATCGACAACCGAAACAGTCTCTCGCGTTTGCGCGACGCGGAGCATTGTCTTGACGAAGTTCGAACCAAACGGGCTGTACACCCAAGCGGTTCTAAAAATCAGATGCGCGTTTAGGCGCGCCGCGACCGCCTGTTCACCGGCAAGCTTTGTTTGCCCATAGATGCTGCGAGGACAAACCGGGTCTGTCTCGCCATAGGGGGCGGGCGACGTCCCATCGAAGACATAATCGGTTGAGTAATGGACAAGCGGCAAGCCGTTTTTGGCGGCGATGTCAGCGAGCCCACCGACGGCGGTTTCGTTGACCGCTTTTGCGGTTTCCATATCGGTTTCAGCCGCGTCGACCGCGGTGTAGGCCGCCGCGTTGATGATGAGGTCGGGTTTGACGCGATCGATGTGATCCTGGATGGAGCGCCCGTCGATGAGATCAAGCTGCGGGCGACCGATCGCGGTGAGCTGAGCCGATCGTGTCTGTGCGCGCTCAACTAAGGCGCGCGCCACCTGACCCTCTCGACCGATGCATAAAATTCTCATGGATCACTCAAGATGCCGTGCGCGCGTTCAAATTATTCTGCGACCAATCCTAGTCGCTCTCCTGCATAAACGGAATGTCGCAAAGGATTCCACCAGTTTTTATTTTGGAGATACCATAGAACTGTTTTGCGAAGCCCGGTTTCGAACGTCTCCTGCGCAGACCATCCGAGTTGGTCTTCGATTTTGCTTGCATCCACGGCGTAGCGTTGATCATGCCCCGGGCGGTCCTCAACAAAGTCGATCAGATCGCGATACGCGCCGTCGGTCGGGTGAAGCTCGTCTAGGAGGTCACAGAGTCTCTCCACGACCTGCAGGTTTGAGTGCTCGTTCCGTCCGCCGACATTGTAGGTTTCGCCAATCTGCCCGCGTTGGACAATCAACCAAAGGGCGCGGGCGTGATCCTCGACATGCAGCCAGTCGCGCACGTTTGACCCGTCACCATAGACCGGCAGCTTTTTGCCCTCGAGCGCGTTCAAAATCATCAGCGGGATCAGCTTCTCAGGAAATTGATACGGGCCATAATTGTTAGAGCAATTTGAGATCAGCGTTGGCAGCCCATAGGTGCGATGCCAGGCGGTGACAAGATGATCTGATCCGGCTTTGGAGGCGGAATAGGGGGAGGATGGATCAAATCGAGAGGTCTCTTCAAACAGACCTTCACTCCCGAGCGAGCCATACACTTCATCGGTTGAGACGTGCAGGAACCGAAAGGCCTGTTTGGCCGGCTCTGATTTGGTCTCAAGATAGGCTCTTGCGGTCTCAAGCAAGGTGTAGGTGCCGATCAAATTGGTTTGGATAAACGCATCAGATCCTGCAATTGAACGATCCACATGGGTTTCAGCCGCCAAATGCATAATCGCGTCTGGCTCAAATGTCTCAAACACCTGGCGCATCGCTTCGCTGTCGCAAATGTCGGCTTGAACGAGACGATAATTCGGAGACTCAGACACGCTCGCCAGAGACTCAAGGTTGGCCGCATATGTCAGCTTATCGACGACGGTGACGGCTGCGCCGATCTCGTTGACCAAATAGCGGACGACGGCCGATCCAATAAATCCCGCGCCGCCTGTGACGATAATCCTCATCATCGGCTCTCAATCCTCGCCTGAATAAGCGGCATAGTCGAAATAGGCGGGTAAGTCTTCCAATAAGGGTTGAGCGCGGTCTTTGTCAGACAAGATGGGTGAGCGATCGCCTAAGTGCCAGTCAATGCCGAGGCTTGGATCATTCCAGGCCAATCCATATTCACTGCCCTGATCATAGTAAGCGGTCACTTTGTACTGGACGTGGCACTCTTCTGTCAGCGTGAGGTATCCATGCGCAAATCCGGCCGGAACAAAGAGCTGCTGTCCTGTATTGGCAGAGAGTCTGATGCTGACATGCTGCCCATATGTCGGTGACCCGCGCCTGAGATCGACGGCGACATCTAGGATTTCGCCGTGCAGACAACTCACCAGCTTACCTTGGGCATGAGGTGGGATCTGATAATGCAGACCGCGCAGCACGCCCGCATCTTTGGAATAGGCGTGATTGTCCTGCACAAACCGGCCAGCAATGCCAGCGCCGCGATAGTCCTGCTCGCGATAGGTTTCCGCAAAGAAGCCGCGATCATCGCCATGACGCTTTGGCGTCACGAGAATGATGTCTGATATGGCAAGGCGTTCAAACATGTTGGCTGCAGACTGGCTAGGATTGCGGTCGGCCTAAAGGGTCCCAAGAAATTTGTCGATCTTCAAGGTGAAACCCGGCTCAGGGCTTCTTATCTACCTGGCATGGATTCAAAAGAGGACCGAAAACGAAGAGCGGCGATTGCTTACATTATGCGTCGGAGAAAGCGCGCGTCTAAATCGCGTTCGAATTCGGGAGACCCGGTCAAAAGCGTTCAACGGAAAATTCGTGGACACTCAGTGTTCAAGCCGTCTGGAGCGGCTTCTGCTTGGTGGATCAGGCTGCTCTTCTTAGGTGTGCCAATCCTAATTGTCTTACCCGCCCTTCTGATCGACTTGCCAGGAGACCCATCAGATTCACGTGTGGCCGGGATACACCCAGCGACTTGGACATTATCAGCTAGCGCTGTGATATTGAGTCTGGGGGTTTTTGGTTTTGCCTGCGCATTCTTGGTGAGATCGATCATACGTATGATCCGGAACGATTAGCTCACAAAAACGAATACGGATCGACATCGACCGCCACCCGCGCCGCGTTCGGGAGTTTCAGGACCCGCAGCCAGGCGCTCATATAGGCCGACAGATCGACCTCGCGCGGAGCGGTGATCAAGAACCGCAAGCGGTGCCGTCCGCGCAAAATACTGATCGGGGCAGGCGCGGGACCATAGACTGTGACACCATCGCCATGCGGCGCGGCTTTTCCCGCCGCGAGACCGATTTCTTTCGCCATAGCAGGGTCGGGCGCGGATAAGATCATCGCCGCCATGCGGCCAAATGGCGGCAAGGTCAGTTCTTCGCGCACGTCGCGTTCAATCTTGAGAAAGCCATCCCGATCACCGGCTGCGAGGGCCTGCATGGCGGGATTGTCCGGCTGATAGGTCTGGATCAATGCGCGCCCGGGACGATCAGCCCGGCCTGCCCGGCCCGCGACTTGGCTGAGCAACTGGTATGTCCGTTCGCCGGCGCGTAAGTCGCCGCCTTGCAGGCCGCTATCGGCGTCGACCACGCCAACCAGCGTGAGCCCTGGAAAATTGTGCCCTTTGGCGACGATCTGCGTCCCGACTAAGACGTCTATCTCGCCAGCCGCCATGCGGTCGACAATCCCGCGCGTCGCCTCTCCGCCCATGGCAGTGTCTGAGGAGAACACTTCAACATGCGCGTCTGGCAACAGCACGCGGACCTCTTCGGCGACGCGCTCAACTCCGGGGCCAACGCCCATCAGCGAGTCTTTGGCGCCGCACATGGGGCAGTGATCCGGCTTCGGCATTGACCAGCCCGTCAGGTGACAGACCAGCCGGTTCGTATAGCGA
>JBCBQS010000275.1:0-3590 GCA_039820085.1 Pseudomonadota bacterium | reverse complement strand
ATACACGTGTCCCAATCGCCCGCGCTTTCAGCCGCTTTCGCCAACGCGAACGTTGCGATGCAGCGATCGGGGTCTGATTGTGGGCGGGTGTCGATCAGTGCGCGGATGGCATCACTGTCGACATCTGAGAACTCGAAATTCTTCATATCAGCAAGGGCCCACCATGCTCCGGCATTCTCCCGATTGTGCGCCAGACACTTTCGATATGCCGCAATGCTGTCTTCGCGCTGCCCCATGACGCGCAGGGTTTGACCACGAACGAGTTCGATCTCGCTGAGCTTTTTTGGATCGCTGCCCGCCACATCGCACGCGCGGTCGCAGACCTCCAATAATTCTTCGTTCAGTCCGTAACGCAACAGCACCGTGATGAGCGCCCACAGCGACGGGAACGACTCTTCTGTTTGCACAAGTATGCGCGCCGCCTTGATCGCCCCCGCATAGTCACCCGCCTCCTCGCTCGCTCCGATCAACATATGGCGAAGCACAAGACTCGCGGGGAAATGGGACAATCCCAGCTGCAAAGCTTTGACTTTGTTCTCGGGGTTGTTTTTGGCCCCCGCGAGATGGGCAAGCGTAAACGCCGCACGGGGATGCCCCGGCTGTTTGATCAGCATTTGCTGCGCCGCGTGTTCGGCTTTTGCAAATTGCTGTGACTGCATCGCCGATTGGATCTGAGCAAAATCCTCGGCCAGTGGGTCAAAGCGTTCAGCGGCTTGCGTGACTTGGACAGCTTCCTTGAAGTGGTCTGTCTCAAACAGGATTTGGCTGAGGCGCATCCAGCCTGACATGAAATAAGGTTGGACTTTCACCGCTTGCTTCAAATGCGCAATCGCCCCCGCAAGGTCGCCAGACTTTGCAAGTGTGTCCGCCTGATCGGCGAGGGATTCTGGCGTCAGGTTTGATTGCATAGTTGCGCTATAACAAGAAATGCGGAGGCCTTCGCCCCCGCATTCCCAATTTTTAACTTCGACAAGCCTTACTGGCGATAAGTCACACCGAAGAAGAAGAAGCGTCCTCGTGGTCCAACCGGCCAAGCGGTTTGTGTCGAGAATGGCTCTTCATCAGCGATGTTGTTCACGCCGCCATAGAAGGACATGGAGTCGCTCCACTCATAGCTTGCGTTCACATCGAAGATGTAAGTCTCATCGAAGAAGAAGTCGTTGCCGTAAAGTGCAATGTCTTCGATCTCATCGATCGACTGCTCACTTTGATAGTTGGTTTGCAGCGCCACAGACATCGGCCCACGCGCCCATGACAGTGTCAGGTTGCCAGAATACTCAGGCAACTGAACTTCTTTCACCTCTGGGTCGACTTCGCTGAAGTCGTTCGGGTTAAAGAAGCGGTCCAATGTGTCTTGTTGTGTTCCAACAAGGCTGGCACCGAACGTATTTTCACCAACGTCAAATGTGTAATTGATCGCGAGGTCGATACCATTTGCTTCGAGCTTCGCGAAGTTGATGCTGTTGGTCGACAGTCCGTTCAAACCACCATCGCCGCGGCGCGTGAACTGCGAGCAGAATGGGAGGTTCGGGAAGTCACCCGAGTCGAAACACCCTTCGAGGATGTCTTCACCATCGATTGCTGCAATGGCATCTTCGATCAGGATATCCCAATAGTCGACCGTGATCGACAAGCCTGGAACGAAGGATGGCTGGAAGACCGCACCAATGGTGAGGGTTTCGGCTTCTTCAACACCAAGATCTTCAGAACCGCCGGACGTCCCGGTAAAGCGGCCTGTCAGCGGGTTCGCCCAGATATAGTTGCCAGACCCGTCGACAATGTCCGTTAGGTCAACACCAGCGGCTTGGAGACCAACAATACAGTTGGCTTCACGATTTGCTGTTCCATCCGCGATGTTATCACTGTCACACGGATCAGCCGTCGCAGCGACGGTAATTGGCAATGGTGGGTCAAACAGCTCAGTGATGTTTGGCGCACGAACCGCTTCTGAGTAAGTCGCTCGGAAGCTCAAATCAGCAACCGGTGCATATGTACCGCCCACTTTCCAGGTCGTTGCGTCACCGATCGTTGAATAGTCAGCGACCCGAACCGCAGCGTCCAAGGTCAGCTCTTTCGCGAACGGACGATCAAGGAAGACCGGCAAACGAATTTCGCCAAAGACATCGACGACATCATAGCTTCCCTCTGTATCGAACTGCTCCACGTTATCGATGGAGATGAACGAATTGAGGAATGGATCAACGGTTTGAACGTCCGCGCCCGCTGTGAACGGCGTTCCCTCTGGAAGGATACCGAGTGTTAGAGGGTCAAGCTTGTTGTCGCTTGTCTCTTCGCGGAACTCGATCCCTGTCGCATATCCGATAGGTCCATCGAGCAGCGCGTCAGACGCCTCAAACTGACCGGATGCGACCGCTGAAAGAACAAACTGCTCAATTTCCAATGTGCTTTCCAGTGGCGCTGTAATGAAGTTCTGCGCTGCAGCACTGGCTGAGTAGCGACCGAATGGGTTTAACGGCTGACACTGGCCATCGCCTGGTGTGAAGGAATAGAACCGATCAGAGAAATACGCGCCGTTGGCAAATCCATTACCGGCTGTGAAGTAGTCGATGTTGTAGCCGCTATCATCGATGTCCGAGCGACAGATAATGTTACCATTGCCGTCATCGATGGCGTCAATCGCTGCAAACACACGGTCTAGATAAATACCTGATGTTTCCGACGTGTTTTTGAACTTACCATAATTAGCAGAGAATTCGGCAAATTGGCCAGGAGCAAACTCCCACTCCATTCCACCCACGAAACGGAAGGTTTCGCGTGTAAACTTGTCCTCATCATTGTCACTGAAATCGAGTGGATCCTGTGTAATCAATAGATACCCAGTCTGATCAACTACTGGCTGAAGCTCTGAAGGGATAAACGCGTTGTCAGAATTAATCACGAGCGTGTCGTAGAAAGAGTCTTGCTCACCAAACGTCGTCGATTCTGCCCGAACATATTTCCCCTCGAAGAAGAGGCCCATTGTGTCTGATAGATCGTAGTTTGAGTTCAAATTGAACACGACTTTATCCGTATCTGGGAACAGACTGTCGCGATCAAAGTTCAAACGACCAATGTTGCCGCCAGCACCCCAAAGACCGCCAGATACAATTAATTCTTCTTGGAAGACCTGGACGTTACCTGAATCGTCTACGAACCAACAACCCGCTAAGAAGCTTGCGCTACCCGCGCGAGATTCCTGACAGTCTGCGATTCCGTTGCCGTTAATATCGACATAAGTCGTTGCACGACCGCCAAATGATGGCGCAATCGACCCTTCTTGTGAGGTCAGCCAGAATCCCGGATCTTGGATCAAGGTCCGTGCGGGCGCGTTTGCGGCGCGATCAAACAGAGCCTGCTCCGCTGACGTGAGCGTTAGCCCCGTCGTATCGATGTCGACAAAACGGGTACCGTTCCGAAGGCCAATCAGGTTTGGCGTGTCGGCGCTGATATCGCCTGGCTGCAGACGCAAATCTGGGTTCGCCTGCGTAACATCAATACCATTGCTCCGAGACCAGCGACGATCGCCAAACCTGATTGGCCTTCGGAACGGTACCCGTTTTGTCGACATCGATACGACGGGGCTAACGCTC
>JBCBQS010000274.1:0-3690 GCA_039820085.1 Pseudomonadota bacterium | reverse complement strand
CGAGTAATTTTGGTGTCCCCAAAAGCGCTTGAGCAAGGATGAGGCGCCGGCGCATCCCACCTGACCATCCGACGATCCGCTGATCTGCATCCAGGCTTAGACCCAATTGGTTCAAAAGCTCGGCAGCTTGATCTTTCGCGCCGCGCCCAACACCTTTGAGCGCTGCGATGTGGAGTAAGAACTCCATTCCCGTTACGTTTAATGGCAGATCGACAATTTGCGGCGCATAGCCCAACTCAGACCGGAGCTGGCGCTTGATCTTTTTATACGGGGCGCTCTGCCAAGTCGCGGATCCAGACGTCGGCTTTTCCACCGTCGCACAAATGCGCAACAACGTCGATTTCCCGGCGCCACTCGGACCAACGAGCAGGTGTAACCCGTTATCAAAGCTATGGCTGATATCGTTCAATACGAGGCGTTTCTTGTAAGACTTCGAAACGTTCTTTAGCTCCAGCATTCAGTCCTCGTTTGGTGTTTCGATTTTTGCTTCAAACAGCTTTCTCGCATGCAAGAAACTCTATCACCAGTCTGAACACGATTGGCGATCGACGAAAAGACATCTTCGGGAATTAGATGGGCTCAGACGTGACAGGTGCGCTTCATGTGGCGTTTCCTTGATAAGCGACGTAATCAGGTCACGACGGACGGCATTCTGCCGTTCAATTGCGTAATGACAGTCGCCACTCTGTTTGCTAGGTCGGCTTTAGCGGTCCTGAGAGATCAGGGTAATAAGGAAGCTGGTGTGAATCCGGCGCTGTTCCCGCAACTGTAATTGGTGAGCCCGCATCTAGTCACTGGAATGTTCCGGGAAGGCTTTTGCAATATGGCGATGACCCATAAGTCAGGAGACTTGCCGCTAATGTCGTCCGCGCTTGCGACCGGGATCGTCGCCAGCGCCGGAAAACCGCTGACACGACTCGTAAATAACCCGTGCGATCCCGCGCGGATTTAGTGGGAGGTCGTCTGATGTTAAGCATGAGATCCTTTTGTCTGTTCTTAATTGTCCTGTTGGCGGGACCGTCAGCATTTGCCGAGCAGCTTTTCGGCATTGTCTCGGAGCGAAACTCTGCCACTGCAGCCGCCGCCGCCAAACAATTTACCGATACATATCCTAACTCCGAGATCTCACTGCGCACTCCGCGCCAGTTAAGTCTGATGAGCGACGTTGAAATCACCGATCGAATCTCGCGGGCAAATGTGGTCTTCGTAGCAGGTGTGTTTAGCGAAGATGCAGATCGCTTAAGCCGTCTCATCGCAGCGTCTGAAAAGGCTGAAAACATCTATATTGTCAGTTCCACGCGCAACCTCATTTCATTGTCGAGCGACGAAACCGGGGCATCAATCAATCTTGGCGACCCAGCCGCAGAGGAGCTTGTTATCGGCAGTGCCTCTTGGAACTTGGCCAATGAATATTGGCAAGCACGCGGCGTCGACAATCTATCGAACCTGTTTGCGGCACTGCTTCATCGAGACCAATTGGATCAAATCCCGCCGCCAGTTCCGATCGCCCCGGTTCGCTTAAGTAATATCGATGGCTCACAAGACGCCCCTGTAATTGCCATCGTCGATTACGATACCGGCGATCAGGCCGGAAACTCGGATCTGCATGATCGCCTTTGCGCTGAACTTGTCTCTCAAAATGCCGCCTGTTTGTCGGTCTATGCCGACTGGGGCGCCGCCAGCGCGGATGCGCTCGAGCAGCTCGCTGATCTCAACCTCTCTGGGGTCATTCTCTTGCAAGACTTTGCGATTGGCGGAAGCGAACAAGACCGCGCGCAGGACGCCCTTATTACGTTGGATATTCCGCTTCTGAAAGGCATCCGATTGGTTGACCTAGAAGAACCCGATTGGCGTTCGGGCTCAGATGGCTTGCCAACCGATAGCGTCTATTACCGCGTCGCGATGCCGGAACTTGTTGGGGCCAGCCAACCCTTGATCCTCGCTGCCGCCGCTCCGCCGCGCCTTGACTCAATATCCGGGATCGAAGTTCGAGTGACCCAGCCCATAGATGACGAAGTGAGATCAGCGGTACGGCGCATGATCGCATGGTCTGAGCTCCAGACGACGTCGAACCAGGATAAGCGGCTGGCGATCATCTACTATAACCACCCGCCCGGGCGCCATAATATTGGCGCAGACAATCTGGATGTGCCCGCCAGTCTGTTTCAAATCCTACAGCGCTTAGACCGCGAGGGCTATGATGTCGGCACTTTGCCAGAGTCGCCAGAGGCGCTTTTGGATCTCATCCTCGCCCGCGCAGTCAATTTGCCCGAAGACAGCAATGCGCTGGCAGAACTTTCTGAAACTGGGATGGTTTTCCCGGTTTCCGCTTATCAAAACTGGTTTGCGACCCTGCCAGAGCTGATAAGAGCGGAAATGACAGACGGTCCATTGGCGGCGTTACAAGTCAGGATTGCCGCGGCCTTAGATCGAAGCGATTTGGCGCAGGCGCAGCAACTCATCTCAGACGCCGTGCATGATATGGAATATGTTATTGAAGGCGCGCCAATAGAATATCATGAGCGCGCCGAAGATCTGCTCGCCCAACTTGAAACAAGCTATGGAAGGCTCCTCACAGGCGAAGACGAATGGTCGACCATTGAGGCGCTATCGCGCGGTCTAATGCAGCAAGGTATCGAAGGCCTGCGGGGTTGGGGCGCGGCACCGGGATATGTGATGACTCATGACGGGGAATTCGTGCTCCCCGGCTTGCGCTTTGGAAACATCCTCATCGCCCCGCAGCCGGTACGGGGCTGGTCCGTCAATGAAGAGGTGCTGCACGCAAATATGAGTGTGCCGCCGCCACATCAATATCTGGCATTCTATCGCTGGCTGCAGACTGATTTTGAACCGAATGCGATTATCCATTTGGGCCGTCACTCGACGTATGAGTTTTTGCCGGGCAAGCGCGTTGGACTTCCTGCAACAGACTATCCGAGTCTGATCGCTGGAGATATTCCGGGGCTCTATCCATACATCGTCGACGGTGTCGGTGAAGGGATCCAGGCCAAGCGGCGAGGACTGGCCGTCATCGTGGATCATTTGACGCCGCCGCTTCAGGTCACGCCGTTTTATGACGAGTTGCTCAGTCTGCGTCAGCTGGTTGAGAGTTTTGAGGCTGCCGACCCATCGGATGCGGGCGATGCGACACGAGCGCAATCGCTTCGTCGCATTAGAGAGATGGTCGTCGATCTGGGACTCAAGGATGGCCTTATTGCCGAATTAGAGGCCGAACATGGTGGCGGCGAAACGTTCGAGTTTGAGACCCTTTCGGCCGACCTTTTGGTCCATGAAGTCGGGCATTACCTCACCGAAGTACAAGAAGATTTCATGCCGCTTGGGTTGCATGTCTTTGGGCAAGACTGGTCAGATGAAGCGGTCGAGATCATGTTGACCTCTATGGAAACGCCTGAAGCGCGTTCCCTTTTGGAGCAATCGCCTTCACGAGAGATGACGGCATTGATGGACGGCCTAAACGGCCGGTTTGTTGCGCCTGGAAAAGGCAATGATCCTGTGCGCTCACCGGATGCCTTACCAACAGGGCGCAATTTTTATGGCCTTGATGCCAGTCTCATTCCGAATGTTGTGGCATGGGATATTGGCGCGGCAATGGCCACATCAAAGCCAACGTCAGAAGACAATCAAGCGGTCGTACTTTGGGCGTCGGATACCGTTCGAGACGGCGGCGTC
>JBCBQS010000273.1:0-3722 GCA_039820085.1 Pseudomonadota bacterium | reverse complement strand
GGTCGGTCTTGGGTGCCGCATTGTGAAGGTCTTAGGCGTGTTCCTGACTGGCCAAGGGCGCAAACCGCGCTAAGCTCTCCCTCAGAAGAATGAGGGTCAAACGAATGAAATTATCGCGGTCACTTCCAGCGGGTGCACTGGCCTTGAGCCTGTCCGCTTGTGTTATTGTGGATCTTGAAACCGTTGAAGCGCCGTCTGTCGCAACGGTCTCAAGCGAGGTGTCAGAGGAAATCGTAGTCGCAGAGCCGGTTTTTGGCCCTGGTGATCGCATGCCGTCTGGGCGTGACTTCGGAACACGCTCCTCGGTCGTTGCGCCAAATGCTGCCGCAGCCACCGCGCACCCGCTCGCGACGCAGACTGCACTCGACATTATGAAAAAGGGCGGCACAGCGATGGACGCCGCGATTGCTGCGAACGCGATGCTGGGCTTGGTCGAACCGACGGGTAACGGCATTGGCGGTGACCTCTATGCGATCGTTTGGGACCCAAAGACCGAGCAGCTCTATGGCTATAATGGCTCAGGCAAATCGCCGATGGGGGCCACGCTTGAAGACATGCAAGCCAAAGCTGACGCCTATATGGATGGCGATGAGATCCCGCCATTTGGTGCAGCGCCGGTCTCTGTGCCTGGAACTATCGATGGCTGGTTCGCCCTGCATGAGCGCTTCGGACGTCTCAGCATGGAAGACAATCTCACGCCGACGATTGAGTATGCCCGCAATGGTGCGCCCATTCCTGAAGTGATCGCTTATTACTGGCAGTTTGGCCCGCGGCGCTTCGAAGCGGCGGCAGAGAGCGGGATGCTCGAAGAGTATGAGAACGCGAAAGCGACCTTCTTCTCGCCAACGCCCGTCGAGGGCTCTTTGTTCCGAAATCCCGATCTCGCCGACACGCTGACAACCGTCGCGCTAAACGGGCGCGACGCCTTTTATAAAGGATCGATCGCGCGGACGATGGGCGACTATTTCGAGCGGATTGATGGCTATTTGCGCTATGAAGACTTCGCCGCGCATGAAGGCCAATGGACCGAACCCTTATGCGTTGAATATCGCGACGTGGTGAAGCTCTGCGAACTCGGGCCGAATACGCAAGGTGTTGCGGCGCTGCAAATGCTCGAAATGCTGGAACGGTTTGATCTGCGCGAAATGGGCTTTGGGTCTGCTGACAGTGTGATGGCGCAAGTTGAAGCCAAGCGCCTCGCCTTCGCGGATCGCGCGGCTGGCTATGCCGATCCTGCTTTTAGTGGGATCGATCCAAACGTCTTCATCCGCCCGGGCTATAATGCGGCGCGCGGCGAGCTGATCAGTCTTGATGCGCCAATGGCACCGCCGAAAGCAGCGTATCTCGAAGCCGATGCGAAGCTCGAAGACGGCGACACGACCTATCTCACCGTCACCGACAAAGACGGGATGATGGTCTCACTCATTCAGTCAAACTATCGCGGCATGGGATCTGGGCTCGTGGCCGACGGGCTCGGCTTTATGTTCCAAGATCGCGGTCAGCTGTTCAGCTTAGACCCGAACCATCCAAATGTGTTCGAGCCTGGCAAGCTTCCATTCCACACAATTATCCCAGCCTTTGCCTTCAAGAAGGACATGCCCGGATGCCAGACCGCTGCGGTGGCTGCTGAAGACGCCTGCCCATATGAGCCATGGCTGAGCTTTGGCCTAATGGGCGGTGGCATGCAGCCGCAAGGCCATGTCCAGATCATTCTCAACCTAATCGACTACGATATGGGTCTGCAGGAAGCAGGCGACGCGCCCCGGTGGGAGCATCGCGGCGGCTGCGAGCCGACAGATCCGCTGACAGGCAGCAATTGACCTCATGACCGCGACGTTCGAGGTCTTCACGCGTCTCAATTGGGAAGCCACTTTCGAGATAGACCTCACCGACATCGGTATCGCAATCGCCGCCTGTCAGCGGATCTGTCGGCTCGCAGCCGCCGCGATGCTCCCACCGGGGCGCGTCGCCTGCTTCCTGCAGACCCATATCGTAGTCGATTAGGTTGAGAATGATCTGGACATGGCCTTGCGGCTGCATGCCACCGCCCATTAGGCCAAAGCTCAGCCATGGCTCATATGGGCAGGCGTCTTCAGCAGCCACCGCAGCGGTCTGGCATCCGGGCATGTCCTTCTTGAAGGCAAAGGCTGGGATAATTGTGTGGAATGGAAGCTTGCCAGGCTCGAACACATTTGGATGGTTCGGGTCTAAGCTGAACAGCTGACCGCGATCTTGGAACATAAAGCCGAGCCCGTCGGCCACGAGCCCAGATCCCATGCCGCGATAGTTTGACTGAATGAGTGAGACCATCATCCCGTCTTTGTCGGTGACGGTGAGATAGGTCGTGTCGCCGTCTTCGAGCTTCGCATCGGCTTCGAGATACGCTGCTTTCGGCGGTGCCATTGGCGCATCAAGACTGATCAGCTCGCCGCGCGCCGCATTATAGCCCGGGCGGATGAAGACGTTTGGATCGATCCCACTAAAAGCAGGATCGGCATAGCCAGCCGCGCGATCCGCGAAGGCGAGGCGCTTGGCTTCAACTTGCGCCATCACACTGTCAGCAGACCCAAAGCCCATTTCGCGCAGATCAAACCGTTCCAGCATTTCGAGCATTTGCAGCGCCGCAACACCTTGCGTATTCGGCCCGAGTTCGCAGAGCTTCACCACGTCGCGATATTCAACGCATAAGGGTTCGGTCCATTGGCCTTCATGCGCGGCGAAGTCTTCATAGCGCAAATAGCCATCAATCCGCTCGAAATAGTCGCCCATCGTCCGCGCGATCGATCCTTTATAAAAGGCGTCGCGCCCGTTTAGCGCGACGGTTGTCAGCGTGTCGGCGAGATCGGGATTTCGGAACAAAGAGCCCTCGACGGGCGTTGGCGAGAAGAAGGTCGCTTTCGCGTTCTCATACTCTTCGAGCATCCCGCTCTCTGCCGCCGCTTCGAAGCGCCGCGGGCCAAACTGCCAGTAATAAGCGATCACTTCAGGAATGGGCGCACCATTGCGGGCATACTCAATCGTCGGCGTGAGATTGTCTTCCATGCTGAGACGTCCGAAGCGCTCATGCAGGGCGAACCAGCCATCGATAGTTCCAGGCACAGAGACCGGCGCTGCACCAAATGGCGGGATCTCATCGCCATCCATATAGGCGTCAGCTTTGGCTTGCATGTCTTCAAGCGTGGCCCCCATCGGCGATTTGCCTGAGCCATTATAGCCATAGAGCTGCTCGGTCTTTGGGTCCCAAACGATCGCATAGAGGTCACCGCCAATGCCGTTACCCGTCGGTTCGACCAAGCCCAGCATCGCGTTCGCAGCAATCGCGGCGTCCATCGCTGTGCCGCCCTTTTTCATAATGTCGAGTGCAGTCTGCGTCGCGAGCGGGTGCGCGGTGGCTGCGGCAGCATTTGGCGCAACGACCGAGGAGCGTGTTCCGAAGTCACGCCCAGACGGCATGCGATCACCAGGGCCAAAAACCGGCTCTGCGACTACGATTTCCTCTGACACCTCGCTTGAGACCGTTGCGACAGACGGCGCTTCAACGGTTTCAAGATCCACAATAACACAAGCGGACAGGCTCAAGGCCAGTGCACCCGCTGGAAGTGACCGCGATAATTTCATTCGTTTGACCCTCATTCTTCTGAGGGAGAGCTTAGCGCGGTTTGCGCCCTTGGCCAGTCAGGAACACGCCTAAGACCTTCACAATGCGGCACCCAAGACCGACC
>JBCBQS010000272.1:0-3727 GCA_039820085.1 Pseudomonadota bacterium | reverse complement strand
CACGTCAGGCGATGCCGCTTCCGGAGAGGTTTGGTTCCGTATCCGCGATGCGGTCGGCGCAACCGAATTCCTTGGATATTCAGACCTCACCGCCAATGGCTCTGTCAGCGCGATCGTTGCCAATGGCGTGCAAGTCGACGCGCTTCACCCAGGTGATCAAGCAGACCTGATCCTTGATCGGACCCCATTCTATGCCGAGAGCGGGGGCCAGGCGGGCGACCATGGCGTCATCGAGGCGCGCGGCGCCCGCTTCATTGTGCGCGACGTGCAAAAGCGCGCCGGCGATTTACATGCCCATGTCGGTGAACTGGTCGAGGGAGATGTGTCAGTGGGTGACCCTGTCACAGCATCTGTGAACGGGGATCGCCGCAAACGGATTATGGCCAACCATTCGGCGACCCATTTGATGCATGCCGCCCTGCGCGATGTGTTGGGAGAACACGTTACGCAAAAAGGCTCCCTGGTCGAAGAAGAGCGGATGCGCTTCGACTTTTCTCACGGTGCGCCGGTGACGCCCGCGCAAATCGAGGCGATCGAAGACCAGGTGAATGAAGTCATCCGCCAAAACAATCCGGTCGGGGTTTCGGTGACATCGCCTGAAAAAGCCATCGAAGCGGGCGCGCTCGCATTGTTTGGTGAGAAATATGGCGACGAAGTTCGCGTGCTCAGCATGGGCGCGGATCTTAAATCAGAGGATAAAGCCTACTCGGTGGAGCTTTGCGGCGGCACGCATGTGGAGCGAACCGGCGATATTGGCACGTTTGTTATTCTCTCCGAGAGCGGTGTGTCCGCTGGCGTGCGGCGGATCGAGGTGGCGACGGGCGCCGAAGCCATCGCGTTTCTGCGCGGGCGGGCGCAAGTTGCGGTCGATTTGTCTGATCAATTGAAAGTCCCGCTGAAAGACGTCGCCAAGAAAGTTGTCAGCCTCACTGAAGAGCGCAAGACGCTGGAGCGGCAATTGGCGGATACCAAGCGCGCGCTCGCCATGGCGGGTGAAAGCGGTGCGCCGTCCGACCCCGAAGAGATTAATGGCGTGAATCTGATTGCGCGGGTCGCGGAAGGTGTCGGCGGCAAGGATTTACGGGCGCTGATTGATGAAGCGAAAGCCCAGATGAAATCAGGCATCGCGGTATTTGTCGGCGTGAATGATGGCAAAGCTGCGGTTGCTGTGGGCGTGACCGAGGACTTGGTCGGCACCCATTCCGCCGTCGATCTTGTCCGAGTGGCATCGGCTGAAGTTGGCGGCAAAGGCGGCGGCGGCCGCCCCGACATGGCGCAAGCTGGCGGTCCCGACGGATCGAACGCCGAAGCCGCGCTAGAGGCGGTCCGAACGGCACTGAAAGGCTAGCGTCACAAAAGGTCGCTTTTGGGCCGGGGCGGACATTGGCATCCGTTAGGTTCTGACTGCTTTGCGAGCAAAAGCGGTCTTTAGCTAAGAAGCCAAACTCATGTCGAAAATGCTCGTTGTCTTAAAGTAATCATGCTTCCTCGGCCCGCGTGTAAGACCATAATCCCATAATGAGGCAAACTTACTCTATAAGGCGCTCCACCAACTCGACCCTGCGGTTAAGTTGACGGCCAGCTTCATTTTGATTGGAGGCGAGTGGAGCCGCTGGGCCGACGCCGATCGGTTGTAATCGAGAGGTATCAATACCGTACTCTTCGCCCAATACTTTAATGATGGAAGCGGCTCGCGCTTCGGAAAGCCTGATATTTTCGTCGAAACGTCCGGTATCGCTCGTGTGACCAACTACGTAGAAATTTCCGGATCTTTCTCTAAGAACCGTCGCTATGACCTCTATTGAATCTCGAGAGGTCGGCCTCAAAACTGAACTTCCGATATCAAACTGCACTCCATAGAGTACCGCCTTACCCTCAGTTTCGATGCCGGAAGTTCAGTTTTGAGGCCGACCTCTCGAGATTCAATAGAGGTCATAGCGACGGTTCTTAGAGAAAGATCCGGAAATTTCTACGTAGTTGGTCACACGAGCGATACCGGACGTTTCGACGAAAATATCAGGCTTTCCGAAGCGCGAGCCGCTTCCATCATTAAAGTATTGGGCGAAGAGTACGGTATTGATACCTCTCGATTACAACCGATCGGCGTCGGCCCAGCGGCTCCACTCGCCTCCAATCAAAATGAAGCTGGCCGTCAACTTAACCGCAGGGTCGAGTTGGTGGAGCGCCTTATAGAGTAAGTTTGCCTCATTATGGGATTATGGTCTTACACGCGGGCCGAGGAAGCATGATTACTTTAAGACAACGAGCATTTTCGACATGAGTTTGGCTTCTTAGCTAAAGACCGCTTTTGCTCGCAAAGCAGTCAGAACCTAACGGATGCCAATGTCCGCCCCGGCCCAAAAGCGACCTTTTGTGACGCTAGCCTTTCAGTGCCGTTCGGACCGCCTCTAGCGCGGCTTCGGCGTTCGATCCGTCGGGACCGCCAGCTTGCGCCATGTCGGGGCGGCCGCCGCCGCCTTTGCCGCCAACTTCAGCCGATGCCACTCGGACAAGATCGACGGCGGAATGGGTGCCGACCAAGTCCTCGGTCACGCCCACAGCAACCGCAGCTTTGCCATCATTCACGCCGACAAATACCGCGATGCCTGATTTCATCTGGGCTTTCGCTTCATCAATCAGCGCCCGTAAATCCTTGCCGCCGACACCTTCCGCGACCCGCGCAATCAGATTCACGCCATTAATCTCTTCGGGGTCGGACGGCGCACCGCTTTCACCCGCCATGGCGAGCGCGCGCTTGGTATCCGCCAATTGCCGCTCCAGCGTCTTGCGCTCTTCAGTGAGGCTGACAACTTTCTTGGCGACGTCTTTCAGCGGGACTTTCAATTGATCAGACAAATCGACCGCAACTTGCGCCCGCCCGCGCAGAAACGCGATGGCTTCGGCGCCCGTCGCCACCTCGATCCGCCGCACGCCAGCGGACACACCGCTCTCGGAGAGAATAACAAACGTGCCAATATCGCCGGTTCGCTCCACATGCGTGCCGCCGCAAAGCTCCACCGAGTAGGCTTTATCCTCTGATTTAAGATCCGCGCCCATGCTGAGCACGCGAACTTCGTCGCCATATTTCTCACCAAACAATGCGAGCGCGCCCGCTTCGATGGCTTTTTCAGGCGATGTCACCGAAACCCCGACCGGATTGTTTTGGCGGATGACTTCATTCACCTGGTCTTCGATCGCCTCGATTTGCGCGGGCGTCACCGGCGCACCGTGAGAAAAGTCGAAGCGCATCCGCTCTTCTTCGACCAGGGAGCCTTTTTGCGTAACGTGTTCTCCCAACACATCGCGCAGGGCGGCATGCATCAAATGGGTCGCCGAATGGTTGGCCATAATCCGTTTGCGGCGATCCCCGTTCACAGATGCTGTGACAGGGTCACCCACTGACACATCTCCCTCGACCAGTTCACCGACATGGGCATGTAAATCGCCGGCGCGCTTTTGCACGTCGCGCACAATGAAGCGGGCGCCGCGCGCCTCGATGACGCCATGGTCGCCCGCCTGGCCCCCGCTCTCGGCATAGAATGGGGTCCGATCAAGGATCAGGTCTGCTTGATCACCTGGGTGAAGCGCGTCGACTTGCACGCCATTGGCAACGATCGCGCTGACAGAGCCATTGGCGGTGAGGTCTGAATATCCAAGGAATTCGGTTGCGCCGACCGCATCGCGGATACGGAACCAAACCTCTCCGGAAGCGGCATCGCCTGACGTG
>JBCBQS010000271.1:0-3728 GCA_039820085.1 Pseudomonadota bacterium | reverse complement strand
AGCAGATCTAAAGAGTGCGCTTTAAGCTGTCCCTTTGACCAAGGCCGTCAGGTCTTCGGGTTCGCCAATCACAGCGACATGATCGCCCGGTTGCAAGACCTCTTTTGGCGCTGCGATGATAATGTCGCCATCGCGTTCAATGATCGCGATCAAGCAGCTTCCGGGCAGATCAATTTCTGACAATGGGTGACCAACATAGTCTTGCAGTCTGCCAAGGTCGGAAATCGGCGCATGCAAGAAGTGGTCGTCCCGCATCAGGATCTCATTCATGTCTTTGTCCGACGTCGCCGCGAGCCAGCGCCGTTCAAAGTCGAAAGACTGCACCACTTCGGCCAAGTGACCCGCAAGGCGCAAGTCCAACCCTGCGGGTTTGCGGGGGCAGAGCAACATCATGATCGTATGAGCGTCTTTGACCTCGTCCATATCGAGCGCCGCTTCACCGGCGAACCGGAACACAACCAATTCCGGGCTGGTGAGGCCATCATGGCTGCGATAAGCGAGCAGAACATTATCGCTGAGCGGGTGTAAGGTTGCCGACGCTCTGCTGAACACGGCGTCCATAACCTCTTCATCGATGCCATAGGTTGTGTGGCCAATATTCTTGACCTCATCGATCAGCATCTCGCGGGAGTAATTGCCGTGGCTATAGGTGTGGACGATGCATCGCGCGATCAGTGCCTCATAGGTGAGGTTCTGCTTTTGAGTACGATCATGAATGATGGTCATGAGCTCGCGCTCAAGCCCTTCATAGCGCATTTGTCCAAGCCGTTCGTGGACATGATAAATCGCGCCGCGCCGAACCAATTGTCCTGATGCGTAGAATTGGAACCACAGCGCGCACGCGATGGTCAGCATGCCGGTAAAGCCAATCGCCAAGATGCCCATCTCAACAATCAGCCAGAATGAAACAAGGATACCGCCCACCGGCAGCCACGGATAGAATGGCAAGCGATAGCCGGGCTTATACGTTGCGATCCGGCTTTCCCGCATGACAATTACGGCAACGCTGACCAGACCAAACAAGAAGAGTTGAAACGCACTTGCGAGTTTCGCGACCGCCTCGACATTAAACAAGAGCAAGACCGCGATCATACTCAGCGTCGTGACAGAGATCGAAAAGACGGGCGTGCCAAACCGCCCAATCACGGCGAATCTGTCCGGCAGGAGCTTGTCCTTTGCCATCGCATACGGATAGCGGCTAGCGGACATAATGCCGGCATTTCCGGTTGAGGCGAACGCCGCAATCGCTGCGACGACAATCAAAATGACACCGAGATCGAACGGCCAATCCCCAACAAAATAGCGACCCGCATCCGCAACCGGGGTGAGGCTTTGATACAGCGTTTCAACCGGCAAAATCGCGATGATAACGATCAAACCGAGCGTGTAGATCGCCGTCGCTGTCAAAAGAGACAAGACCATGCCGAGGGGAATATTGCGGTCTGGGCTCTGAACCTCTTCGGCAACGCTCGCAACTTTCGTTAAACCCGCATAAGAGACGAATACGAGACCAATCGTCGAAACAAAGCCGACGGTACCGGCAGTAAAGAACGGTTGGTCTTCTGCATTCGGGCGCAACCCATCCGCGACGCCTGTATGGGCCAGACCAAGGATAACAAAGGCCGCCAGAATGATCACGAGCGTTGAGACCAACAGCCGCTGCAAAAACGTTGTTTCTTTCGCCCCAACCGCATTGATGAAGCCAAATACGAGGGTCAAGATGACAGCGAGCACCAAGATTGGAACATCGAGATAGATGCTCAAATAGGCGCCCATGCCAACCAGTGCGAACGCGCTCTTAAAGACAACAGCGACCCAGGATCCAAGTCCACCAATTGTCCCAAACAAAGGCCCGAGCGCGCGATCGAGGAAGTAGTAAGTTCCGCCGGCTTTCGGCATGGCTGTCGATAATTCCGCCATACACAACATCGCCGGAATGATCAGGAAGCCCGCAAGCAGATAAGCCAGATAAACGGAATCGCCCGTATAGCTCGCGGCAATCCCAGGCAATAAGAAGAAGCCAGAGCTGAACATTGCGCCTGTAGAGACGGCGTAGACGTCAAATAGAGTGAGGTTTTTCTTGAGCTTTTTCTCGCCCGACATGTCAAACCCCGCAGTAAACCCGTGTTCGCACCCGCAATATATGTCGCCGTTTTGCTGCCACCACCTTTTTGTCAGTTCGCGCCTTACCGCAAGGTCTCCCCTCGACAGATAGACGATTTTATCTACAGTTTGACGTAAGGTACGGCGCGTCAGACGCTGGCCTTATGAGAGGAAACGAGGAAGCGTTGATGAAACCGCTGAATTTCGCGGCCCTTGCGGCTGCATCTATATTCGTTCTGTCCGCCTGCTCCGGCGCACAAGACCCCGCAACTGAAACCGTAGAAACCGCTGATCCGGCGATCGAGCAAGCAGCTTTTGCGGCGGTCACCGACGCCCGTTTGAACGATGCGGCGGCGACTCCTGAAGAATGGCTGGGATATGGCTTCGATCGCGAAGAGACGCGTCATTCGCCGCTGACCGGCATTTCGAAAGAGACGGTCGCCGATCTCGGTGTGGCTTGGACCTATGATCTCGCCACATCGCGCGGTGTGGAATCCACGCCGATTGTGATCGATGGCGTGATGTATGTCACATCGGCTTGGTCAATCGTTTATGCGCTCGATGCCAAAACGGGTGAGGAGCTGTGGGTCTATGACCCAGGTGTGGACCTCGCCGTCGGCGTCAATGCCTGCTGCGATGTCGTAAATCGCGGTGTCGCGCTATATGATGGGAAGATCTATCTTGGCGTAATCGACGGGCGCGTTGAGGCGCTGGACGCCAAAACCGGAGAGCTGATTTGGTCGCAGATCACGGTCGATCAATCAAAACCTTACACCATTACAGGCGCGCCGCGCGTCGTGGATGGCAAAGTGTTGATCGGAAACGGTGGCGCCGAGCTGGGCGTGCGCGGGTATCTAAATGCCCTTGATGCGCAAACCGGCGAGCTCGTTTGGCGCTTTTATACGGTGCCGAGCCCAGACAAACAGCCTGACGGCGCTGCGTCTGACAGTGCGTTCGAGACGGTCGGGAATGTCACTTGGGGCGATACGGGCGCTTGGATCACTGACGGTGGTGGCGGAACGGTTTGGGATTCCATCATCTATAATGAAGACAATGACACGGTGATTTTCGGGGTCGGCAATGGCTCGCCCTGGAACCAGACATTGCGTGACCCCTCTGGTCTCGACAATCTATTCCTGTCTTCCATCGTCGCGGTCGATGCCGATACCGGCCAGTATAAGTGGCATTTCCAGACCACGCCTGGAGACAATTGGGACTATACCGCGACCCAGACACTGATCATTGCCACGCTGCCCCTCGGAGAAGATGGCGCTGACCGGCGGGTCGTTATGCAAGCGCCGAAGAATGGCTATTTCTACGTGATCGACGCAGCGACGGGTGAATTCATCTCCGGCAATAATTATGTGCCGGTGAATTGGGCGACCGGTCTTGATGAAGACGGCCGGCCCATCGAAGTGCCCGAAGCCCGCTATGCGGAGATTCCGTTTATGCAAACGCCTGGCCCGCTTGGCGGACACAATTGGCATCCCATGGCCTGGAACCCTGATGTTGGGCTGGCCTACATTCCGGCTCAAGAAATCCCACAAGCCTATGCGGCACGCCCGCGGCGAAATCCGCCCCGGTATTCCATTTCGACGAATTGTCTTGGAACCGCGGATCGGTCG
>JBCBQS010000270.1:0-3756 GCA_039820085.1 Pseudomonadota bacterium | reverse complement strand
GCACACACCCAGTTGAATCTTCGAGCGCGCCCGAAACACGAAGTTCGAACCTGTCGCCCACCTCTAACGCGCGCCCAAGCCTTTCATGCGACGCCAACCCTGTTTTGACGCGGCCAGGATCGAGTATAAGGGTCAGCCGGCGTCGGTCAGACGACCACAAATCATAGCGCATCGGCAAAAAGGCTTGCGCGATCTCTTCTCCATCTGGTCCGACCAGGCGAATGTCGGACGCTGAAATCTCGCCGCCCATCGGTCGCGGGAAATAGAGGTAAATGCGCAAAAGATTCTCAGGCACACGTTTTGCGCTCGGGTAGATATCAATGTCAGAAGTGGGCGATGGACACTCAGCGATCACCGAGGCGCAGAACGCGCAGCTGATCGCGGACAAACTGATCCACTTCCCCAACATTTCCATCGGTCCTCTTCAATTGAACATTCGGGGTCGGTCGCGCGACTGACACTGCCTGTCGGTCAACCGCCCCACAAGTTGCATCGATGCACATGTGTTGTGCGATTAACCGTCATTATCCATTTGATCGGTCGCCGGTGTCTCGTTCGCGGGCGGAAAGATACGCTTCAGCACGCCCAGAAACGCTTGAACCTTTCCGGTTCGATGCAGATCGACATGCGTTGTGATCCAGAATTTCGTCACCCAGCTTCGCATCGATGGCATCACTTCAACCAGGTCCGGATTCTGTCGCGCTTGATCTTTGGGTAGGAAGCCGAGCCCCAAACCCTCATGAACGGCTTTTCTTTGAACGGCGCTTTTATTGCTAACGAAAACAATGTTTTCTGGCGGTACAGATTTTTTCATCCAAACGCGAAACGGAACATTTGAGCTTTCATTGGTATCGCCAATAAAGCGATGATTGGAGAGATCATCCATCCCGTTGAAGGGGCCGACGCGGTTAAAATAAGACTGGTGCCCGTATAGACCGCTATCCATCGTCATGAGTGGCAACACAACATTGTCTGGGTGGCTTGGTTTCCGCCCAGCGCGGATGGCGACGTGCGCTTCGCCATACTCCAGGTTCAAGACTGAATTCCCGATTTCTAGAACGACATTGGTCTCTGGATGCTGCACGCGAAACTGCTGAATTGCAGGCAGCAAATAATCATCCATGATTTCGACGGATGTGACGATGAGTTTGCCAAGCACTTGGCTTGATTTGCCGCGAATGCGCCCCGCCAGATCGACCAATTGGTCTTCCGTTGCGCTTGCAATGCTCAGAAAGTCTTCACCCGCCTCCGTCAGATGATAGCCACGGGCGTGACGTTGAAAAAGTTTTCCGCCAACTTCCCGCTCCAGTTCGTCTATGTGCCGTATGACCGTCGCACGGTGTACATTTAAGTCTTTCGCCGCGGCGCTCACGGTTCCCAATCGCGCGACATAGAGCGCGGTTTTAACCGCCATCCAATTATCCATGTGTATGTCTCGATTTTGTAAATAGCCTGATTAAAAATAAAAGTTACGTGCAATTTTTGTGCAGATAATCAGCCGAACGAGAATCGCAAGTCTCTGCCCACAGTCGGCGAAGATCGACCGAAAACCGCCGTGGCGCCACGGCGGTCAGGATGTGATGAAACGTCGTTTCGGAGGTAGATATGTCCGGTGGTATTTGGTTTCTGCGTTGATCAAGACAATCACGCTGATACCTTACTTTTGGCCCCAGCGACCATCACCGCTCCACCATTTCCGGTGGCACCCAGCCGGACTGGACCGCTTCGTCTGTGGGCAGGTACAGTCTGAAGAATGCTGCGAACCGGCCGTCAGGCGTCGGCAGCCAATTCGTCGCTTTGTCTTCCGGCGCGTCGGGAGCGATATGCAAGACGATGCTGCCATCGGTCTCGACGGCGAGACCCTCTGAACCCGAGTTTAAGGCGTGACGTCCCGTTGGGTTTTCATAGAAAAAGAAGCGGCCCGTCTCATCGGGTTTATAGATCGCGATCGACCAGAATGCCTGCGCTGGAACATCGGATGGGAGGGTCATTTGGTAGGACTTTTCACCTCTAAGATCGGCACCGTCGGAGGTGCGGATCATTCGATAGTACATCGCGTCTTCCCGGCGAAGCGCTCCAAACCCAATCAAGGCAATTGCCGAGCGCAGGAGATCATCGTCCTGATAGTATCCAATATTCACCGGCGGTGCCGACCAATCTAGCTGTGCCGCCAATTGTTCATTCACTTGCTCGGTAATCGCAGCTTCGGCACGTGGTGTAACCAGCGACCAGAACAACCGCTCAATCGGACTATAACGGGCGTCGACGCCACGCTTGATCTTCGAGAATTCCTCAACGCGCGCCGATTGAGGATGATCAGGATTTCGCGCAAGTGCTTCACCAACGACCGCCATGAAGTTCTTGGAATCGTCAATGTCCGTCACGCGCGTTGTAAATGGAATGGGCGTTCGATCGGGAAAGACGGGTCGCACGCGAATCCCATTTTGAGCGGACCGGGCACTGTCCAAGTCAGACTGGCCTGATACGAAAATTCTCGCCAGGAGCCAGACATCATTGCCCGTGGCGCGGATCGTGCCCACGCCATCCGGAACCGGCGTCGTGTCCTGAGGACCCAAAATCCAATACACACTCGATTCACCGCCGGTTTCGCGCGGGCCAATATGGGCAAACTGGTCGGTGAAAACATCCATAAACGCGACCGAGACATATCGCTCACCGACGTCTGGGAGAATGAGTTCAACTGGAGTTTGAGAGAGTTCTAAAACAGCAGAGGTATAGAGCGTGTCCGCGTTCGGCGTGGTCACGGCTCGAAGGGTATGGTCAGCCAATCGGCTATTATGGATCTCGCGGTTGAGGAGCACGCCGCCGGCGCTTTCGCCCGCAGCCTCCGATATGGCCTCAGCGCTGAAGCGGCCTCCATCGGTTTCGCGTTGACCCGAAAAGTCTTGTATCGAGCGTACGAATTCATACGGGCCAAATGCGTACAGAAACGCACCTCGGTATTTTGGCAACTCCGTTTGGGCGGACCAAACCCCGATGACGCCTGCGACCAAGACGAGGATGAGCGCTCCGAATGATACGCGTTTAATCACTTATTCCTCCCCGGCGATGGAACTCTCCGCGTCTTATTCTGCAGGTGCGGCCATGATTGGCTTGGCTGGACCTGCGAGCGGCCAAATCAGTTGCTCGGCGATGCTTGTGTCTGGGAGGTTTTCAACGCCAAATTCTTCAGGATAGCGCCGCGTGATTTTGGCGGTTCCGAACAAGACATCCCAAAAAAATAGCAGATTGCCGTAATTGCCGTGGTAATTGGTGATACCGTCGGCGGCATGTTTGCCATGATGCGCACTATGGGTGGCGGGTGTCGAAATGGTGCGCTCGACGATCCACATAATCGGAGAGAGCCACTTGATCTTATAGAGCGGCGCATCCCAGCGCACGTCAGAGTGCGCGCCAAAAATCACAGTCATCTTTAAGACCATATAGAAGGCATAGACCCAGCCTCCGCCGAGATAGATTAAGGCGCCCGAGAACCAGAGTCCTGGCATCAGGGCGTAGTAAAAAATATTGTTTCGATAGACGACGCGAATAGACAGATATTCGGCATTGTGATGCGGACGATGGAGCTTGTAGAGCCACGAATATGTGTGCGACCAACGGTGCCACCAATATTGCGTCATGTCGTCGAACAGCAAAAATAGGGCGAAGACGGCGAGAAACGGCCAGCTTTCCAAAACCCCGGCCGCGGGTGGGTTTGCGATTGCAGCAGTGATCGCGCCATATGCGGCCGGGGTT
>JBCBQS010000269.1:0-3796 GCA_039820085.1 Pseudomonadota bacterium | reverse complement strand
TGGAGCTGGGACCCAGCTCCAAACGGGGTGTCGGTCCATTCCCAGACGTTGCCGATCATATCGTATAGACCGAGCGCATCAGGTTCAAAACACCCGACCGGAGCGATGCCGCGATAGCCATCGGTTCCGAGATCCGCAACCGGGAACACGCCTTGCCAGGTGTTTGCCCGCGGACCATTTTCATCATAAGCACCAGACATCGGATTGTCGGGGTCGGGCAAACCGAGATTGGCGGCGAACTCCCATTCAATCTCGCTCGGCAAGCGTCCACCCGCCCAGGTCGCGTAGGCTTCTGCATCGCGTTTGGAAACATGGATCACAGGAAATGAGCCGAGCGAATCCTCGATTTCATTCGTGCCGCTCGGGCGTCGCCAGTTTGCCTCGCGTGCGAGCGACCAGCTTTGCTCATGGGTTTGATCATCATCCAGATGCGCAAACACTGCAGATCCAGCATCAACGTGACCTTCAATGACGCCTTGTTCAGCATCTGTGATGTAGCCCGTAGCGTCTACGAAGGCTGCAAATTGTTGATGGGTCACTTCGTGCGCTTGAATTTCAAAGCTGGGCACTTGTAAGCGCAGTGTGGGCTCTTCTTCCGGGTAGAGCGGGGTCGCACCTTTCACGAAGCTACCGCCAGGGACTTGAACAAAGCGCCCCAACGCATCTTCGGGCATCGAACAAGACTGAGACATGTGCGCTTCTTGTTCGAGATTGGGTGAGCAGGCCGAAAACGCCGTTCCAACAATGCTGAGCGCCGCAACCGTTTTCAGAAATGATCTAATCGACATCGGCTTGGGCGATTAGCGCGCGCATAATGACCTTGAGCGTCTCTGTCGAATTCGCCACGGATAGGTTCTGATCCTGCCTCAGCCGACGCCACGTTGCGAAAGTCAAATTGACCTCAATGGCTGCAAACAGCGTGCGGTCCTGGACGACGCGCTTTGGCAAAAAGCCTTTCAACGCGGATCGGAGTATTTTGACTTCGCGCTTGTATTGTCCGGTGAGAAACTCCGATTGGAATCGTCGGATAATCAAAGCCACCTGCATCGGGAAGACGTCTTCATAGAGCCGCGCATTGCGCTCAACCAATTCCATCAATTTGTCTTGCCATGTTTCGCCTTTGAGGGGCGCGATGACTCTCGGCATCATCACAGCGTTGAGATCTTCGGTCATTTCTTCGAAGATACTTTCCATATCTTCAAAGTGACGGAACACTGTGCGCAACCCAACATTGGCGCGGTCAGCGACAGCGACTGCGGTTGGGGTCATTTCGCCCTCACGCATGAGTTCGAACAGCGCCTCGATGATTTGGCGCCGGCTGCGCCCACTGCGCTGTCGGCGACCATCATCGCTCTCCACTTGGAGGGCGGGCCAGGGGCTCTTCTTTTTGTTCGTGCTTAAGCTCATACAGTCCATCTGATTTGCCGTGGGGCACTATGTTAGTTCGGCCACCAAACGAATTCGTCTCCTTCCTCTCGCTCGCCAATGATTGTTTTGTCAATCAATCGCGCGCTTTCGAGTGTGTAAGGATAAAGCGCGCCAACGCTATCGGCTTGATGCGCATCTATGAGCGCTTGGAGTTCAGCCGCCTTGTCGGGTTCGCGATCAAAGAGATTGTTTTGTTCTGTTGGGTCGACGCTGAGATCGAACAACCAAGACGTCTGTTGACGACCATCGACCTGAAGTTTCCAATCGCCCGCGCGAACGACTTGAATATAACCGGACTGCCAGAAGAGTGCATCGTTCGGACGGTCGATCGTACCCTCCCCAAGCGCTTCGGGGAGAATGTCTCGGCCATCGATGATGCGGTCTATTGGTAAAGATACACCGGCCGCTGCAGCCAAAGTTGGCATCACGTCAATATGAGCGACCGGGGTATCGACCACCGTACCGGGTGCGATTTTCGCTGGCCATTTGACAAACATCGGGACGCGAATGCCGCCTTCAAACAGCGTAATTTTCCAACCGCGATAGGGGGCGTTGACGTCAGGAAGGCCAAGATAGCCCGCACCGCCATTATCGCTGCTCAGGACGATAATCGTATTCTCTGACAGGCCTTCAGCCTCAAGTTTTTCGACAATGCGACCCACGCTGCGGTCAAGCGAGCGAACCATGGCAGCATAAACCCTAAGCCGGTGCGGTTCGATATCGCCAACAGCGTCATAGTCCTCCTGTGTCGCCTGTAGAGGCGTATGTACGCCCCAATGCGCCAAATAGAGGAAGAAGGGACGGTTCTTATTGGCTTCGATTACGTTTAAGCTTTCATCCGTCCACCAGTCGGTAATGTATCCGCCAGGCTTGAAGGGCTCGCCGCCATTGAATGAGGCAGCATATTGCATGGCTGCCCACAAGAACCGATCAATTGGATCAAATGGCAGCTTGGCATTGACGACGTTCGGATCGTTCTCTTCCAAAAACAGACCAGAATGCATCAGCAAGCTTTCATCAAAGCCTTGCGCGTTTGGATTCATTTCAGCGTTTCGGCCAAGATGCCACTTGCCGATATGAACCGTATGATACTCACTTTGTTTCAACAGCTCAGCGATCGTGACTTCCTCACCCGGAAGGCCCTGATCTTGATAGGGGGCAGCATTTGTTGCCGCGTCTCGATTGTAATCGAGCTGCGGTAGCGCCTGTGCATTATCCGATGCGTTTGCAATGGTCGAGATGACCCGTCCCATGCCTTCGGGCGTCGGTGTAAACTCAAATCCCGTCCGGGTTGGATATCGACCTGTCATCAGCATTGCACGAGAGGGGGCGCAGGTTCCGGTGCCTGCATACGCGTTGGTGTAAAGCGCGCCACTTGCGGCGAGTGCATCAATATGCGGCGTTGGGACAGCGCCATTTGCAACGCCGCCGCCAAAGGTCGAGATGTCGTTGATGCCGAGGTCATCGAGAAGAATGAACACGATATTCGGCGGTCGCTCTGATGTGGGGGTTTCGGCCATCGTGGGGCCTTGATCCCACGTTACAGGTTGGTGCTCTGCGACGTCGATTTTGCCGCGTTCCGCCGCCCGCAGCACAAGCTGTGTAAGAATAGCGCCACGATTTAACCAGCCAAGGATGCCACCGCCGATCAGGAGAATGAGCAAAACGATAAGACTCTTCTTCAACATTGTCTTGGGTCCTATTTGAAAAGGGCGTCGCAGCCTGTGCCCACAAGAAGGGCATCGACTGCGCCGCGTTCATTGTCAGAGAGTGCTGCGTGATCATTGCGCAGCCAGCCCAGGCATTTGGCTTGATACTTAAACACAGGCTGGGCCCAATGCCGGCCATCAATTTCGGTTTCGAAGGTTTCGTCACCGGCCATAATCGCGGCTGCGTTCGCCATCATTGATGGGGCATAGGTGCGACCGATTTCAGACAGCAATGGCCCAAGCGCGTCGCGCGCCTCATCTGCGCTGAACCAATCATCGTCCTGTGGTTCAAGACCAGACAGGTCTTCCATCAAGTCGATCCAAGCCCGCACGCGCGGAGAAAGCTTGTTTGTGATCGCCGCTGAAGTTGGCTCAACAATGGCCAATTGGGTGAGCTGTCCAAACAAAGCAAAGTCTGCAGAAGACGGGCGCCCGCCCAAGACAAACCCTTTGCGCGCGATCAATGCATCCAAAATCTCTACGAACCGTGCATACGAGTCTTCAATCGTCTTCGCTGTGACCTCGTTCGATCCGACCACGTAGAGGCGCTCGATTTGTCGCTTGGCGAAGAAATCTGCGGCGTCATTTGCCTGCGCCTCTTCCGCGGTGTTTGTGTTCCAATATACGAGTAGCGGGGCAGCGTTTCTCCAATCCGCTTC
>JBCBQS010000268.1:0-3803 GCA_039820085.1 Pseudomonadota bacterium | reverse complement strand
GTCATCCGCGGCGATAAGAGACTTTTCCCCGGTTGCCATGTCCATCGCGAACAAAGCACCCGTGTCACGGCCGACACTTTCAACCATGTAGAGCTTTGAATTGTCTTCGCTGAAGCCAGAGAGACCCGTCGTATAGAGATCTTCTGGTGAGATCTCCATGAAGAGCTCCCAGCCATCTTCGGTACGCGTGTAATATTCAGCGCCGCCCGCAGAGGTCGATTTCTGCCCGAAGCGCATTTCTAGATTATTGTCGAAGACATAGCCGCCGATTTGGTCGACGTTTTCATAAAGCAGCGTCAACTCGCCGGTTTCGGCGTCCAAGGCATAGACATCGTGCCAGCGTGGGTCGCGATTGTTGATCCCGACGATCTGCTTGCCAGGAATGTCCTCATCGCTCGCGAGGAGCTGAACCCGCGTGTTTTCAAACGGCGTGTAGTTGATCTCTTCGCCCGACACAGGGTCGACACCATAGAGCAGGAAGTTCTCGTCGCCGCCTTTGTCTTGGATATAGACGAGGCGGTTCAAGCCCGCGAGCCAGCCATATCCTCGGATGCCACGACCGGTATCAGCCGTAATCGGCTTCGCGGCTGAAATATCATCACTCGGCGCGACCCAGATATTCATCACACCCTCAACCGGCGCCAAGTAGCTGATCATAGAGCCATCGCCGCTGATCTGCACGCTTGAATAAGTTGGGTTCCCAAAAATCATTTCGCGGGGAATCAGCTCGGCATCAACTTTCGCTATCGCGGTCTCGACCTCAGCGACTGTTTCCACCACTTCGACCACGGCGTCGGTCGCAGCAGTTTCAACAACATCGGCTGTTGTTTCAGTCCCAGTCAGTGACGCACATGACGCAAGTGTCAGTGCGCTCGCCCCAAATAGGCCGACTTTGAAAACTCTTTTCATTATGTTCTCCAATTGTGGATTAGCTCTCATCCCAAGTGGGCGTACCACTAGGATAAGATTCAGCTTCTGTCTCGCAAAATCGGGTAAAATTTGCCGAACTTGAACCGCCTCATTGCGTAAGCTGCCCGTTCTGGCGGTAAAAGCGCGCGAATTTCGTCGGTTTGCGGTGGACCCGCCCGGTCGATGCTCTAAGAATATGGTTAACCCCGCACCCGTCGCGTGGGACAATCAACAGTCTTGGAGAATAAGAATGTCGCGAATGAACCTGCTCGCTGGGGCAGCCCTCTCACTTGTGTTAGCTGGCTGCGCACAGACCGAGGCATTGTTTGCCTCAGCGGAGCCCTTATCGGAGACGCCGAGCGAAGCCGCAGCCACGACAACGCTCGCGGTCGAGGCAACCGAACGCATGACCGAGGGCAATCTGGTCATGGAGAGCATCCCGGAGATACCAGCCAGCGTCAGCGACCGGCTCCGCCAGTATCAAAATGTGCGAGGTCACGGTTTCTCTGATTGGGCCGAGGACGGCATTCTGATCTCGACGCGCTTTGGCGAAACCAGCCAGGTTCACAACGTCAAAACGCCAGGCGGCGCCCGTCAACAAGTCACCTTCTTTGACGAGCCCGTTGGCGGCGGCAGTGTCAGCCCAACCGGCAATAGCTTCGTGTTTGGCAAAGACACGGGCGGCGACGAATTCTTCCAAGGCTATTTGTTTGATCTCGATACTGGCAACACGACCCAATTCACAGAACCCGGCACCCGTAATGGCGGGCTCGTTTGGAGCGATGACGGAAAAAACGTGGCCTGGTATCGCTCGACTGCAGGCGACCCGAACTGGGATATCATGATTGGCGATCCGACGGATCCATCGACTGTGCGCGTCGCACATGAGGGCGAAGGCGCCTTGTATCCGGTCGACTTTTCAGGCGACAGTTCGAGCCTTGTTGTCCAGCAATATATCTCCATTACCAAAAGTCGGATCTTCAGCCTCGACGTCGCCTCTGGTGAGTTTACAGAACTCAATCCTGGCGAAGACGTCGCCTATTCTGGCGCGGCGCTCTTGGCGAATGGTGATGTCTTGTCGGTCACTGACAAAGACTCCGAGTTTTCAAACCTGGTGCGCTTTGACGCTGAGACCGGGGAAATGACTAATTATACCGCAGACATTGATTGGGGCGTGTCGGGCTGGGACCTGTCTAAGGATGAATCGACCGTCGTGTTCACAGTCAATCAAGGCGGGCTCGGAACCATTAAACTGCTCGATCTAGCAACTGGAACCGTTAGCGACGGACCAGAACTACCCGTCGGCATTGCGAGCAGCACCACATTCAGCCCGGACGGCAAAAATGTTGGCTTTACCTTCAACGGCGCAACGAGCCCGGCCGATGCCTGGTCGTTCGATGTTGAAACGCTGGAGCTTACGCGCTGGACGGAAGCTGAAGTGGGCGGGCTCAACGCCGACAATTTCATCACGCCAACCCTGTTCACCTATCCGAATGATGCGGGCATGGACATTCCGGCCTTCAAATATGTCCCCGAAGGCGACGGTCCACACCCAGTAATCATCCAAATCCATGGCGGACCAGAGGGGCAATCGCGCCCGGGTTTCTCTTCAACCTATCAGTATTGGGCGTCCGAACTCGGAGTCGCGGTTGTTGTCCCCAATGTGCGTGGATCGTCGGGTTATGGAAAAACCTATGTCTCTATGGATAACGGCCTCAACCGCAAGAAATCCGTCGAAGATATCGGCGCCCTGCTCGATTGGATCGAGACGCAACCCGACTTGGATAAAGACCGGGTGATCGTATATGGCGGATCGTATGGTGGGTATATGGTGCTCGCCTCTATGATTGACTATGGCGATCGGCTCGCAGGAGGCGTCAATATTGTCGGCATCTCTGACTTCAAGACCTTCCTTCTCAACACCAAAGGCTATCGCCGCGATTTACGCCGGGCTGAATATGGTGACGAGCGGGACCCTGAAGTCGCGGCTTTCTTTGAAGAGATCAGCCCGCTCAACAATGCGGCGAAGATCAACAAACCGATTTTCATCATTCAGGGCTATAATGACCCGCGCGTGCCGTACACCGAGGCTGAGCAAATCCTTGCTGCGGTCAAAGAGAACGACGTTGAGACCTGGTTCTTGATGGCTATGGATGAAGGCCATGGATTCCGCAAGAAATCCAATCGCGACTTCCAGCGCGAAGCCGTCACAGTGTTCTTGAACGACGTGCTCGAACTGGAATAATCAAAGCAGACATAATTAAAGGGTCAGAGTTTCACGCTCTGACCCTTTTTTGTTGGGCTCGATAGCGGACTAGATGATCGCATTCCCGTTCTGTTTGAGTTTCCAAAAGTAGAGCAGAAACAGAGCGATAAAAATGAAGTCGCCGACAATGACGACGATCGCGAACGGGGACGTCCACCCATTCATGTGCATCCCCATAAGATTGAGGGCGAATAAGAGCTTCCCTGCGCCGCCCATGAGGACAATTCCGGAATGCTTGATGGGGTGCAACGCAACCATCAAAAACCCAAAACCGTACAAAAACGCTGTCCCCCAAGCGCCGCGATAGATCGTGACCATAACCGGGTCAGTCAAAGCGCGACCGAACTCTCTTTCAAACATCCCAGCTGTGTCCATGAGCCCGGGGATTGCGCCGGCAAAATTCCAAACCGCCGAAACGATAAACAAAGTGCGGAAGAGAAGCAGCGTTCTTGGGTCAAATTGGGTCATGGCGGTCGCTTTCGAGAGGTCATTTTTGTCGGAGTAAGCGCCACTTCAATGGCGCGAAATCGAATTTGTATATATTTAATTATATCGCGTTATATTTTAATATGTCACCATGGTCAAGCAGACCAAATGCATTAGGGTCAAAGCATGCCAAAATCGAACG
>JBCBQS010000267.1:0-3817 GCA_039820085.1 Pseudomonadota bacterium | reverse complement strand
ATGGAACAAAGTCGTCGAATATGCCTTGAATGCGATGCGAACCGGTTTTGCGTCCGGTCGATAAAATCCGAGACTCGGCCGGTTCGAGCGGATGAATCTTAGCGTTCGGCACAGACCTTTTTAGCGCCCGACCGACGCCCATAATCGTTCCTCCCGTTCCAACCCCCGCCACGAACGCGTCGGGTCGCAAATCGACGGACGCCAATTGGCTTAAGATCTCCGGGCCGGTTGTCGTTTCATGGGCATTACAATTCTCTTGATTGGCGAACTGACACGGTAAGAACACATCGGAGCGCTCGTCTTTAAGGGCCTCAGTCGCCGCGAGGGCGCCCATGAACCCACCGGCCTCGCGAGAGACCAAATGCAGATCGACGCCCAACGACGTCAACAACGCTTTTCGCTCTTCGCTCATCCAGTCAGGCATATAGATCCGAACAGGATGCCCGAGCGCACGCCCCAGTGCGGCAATGGCAATCCCGGCGCTGCCACTTGTCGCCTCGGCAATCGTGTCATTGGGAACCAATTCGCCATTCGCATAGGCCGTCCGAAGGATGTTCAAGGCCATCCGGTCTTTGGTGCTACCCGTGAGATTGTAATGCTCAGCTTTCGCAAAAATTACGCGATGCTGACCTTTCCATTTCAGATGCACCGCCAGAAGAGGTGTTCGGCCGATAAGATTGGCCAGGGACTTTAGCTTGCGCTGTTCACAAAACGCGAAATCTGTCGGATCACAAAATGCCATTCCAGCCTCCTTTATGGTGCAAGATGGCCTGAAGGCCCGGCAAAAATCATTACGAACGATTTGAACAATGCGGTGGAAATCCAAACACTTTTCGACTATACGCCACATTTATGGGAAATCTTGATGATACCGATCGGCAAATCCTAAAATTATTACAAGCCGATTCGACGCTTCCGCTTGAGGCGATCTCCGAGCGGCTGAGCGTTTCTGTGAATACGTGCTGGCGCCGCGTGCGACGGCTCGAACAGGATGGGGTGATCCAGGCCCGTGTCGCCATCTGCGATCCCGAGAAACTGGGTCTGGGTCAAACGGTTTTCGTCGCTGTCAAAACGAATGACCACTCTTCTGCTTGGTTGCAAAAATTCGCGAAGACCGTGGCTGCCATTCCTGAAGTGATTGAGTTTTACCGTATGGCGGGCGATGTCGACTATCTGCTAAAAATTGCGGTGGGCTCGGTTGCAGACTACGATCACGTCTACAAGTCTTTGATCTCAAAAATCGAAGTCGCCGACGTGAGCGCCACCTTCGCGATGGAATGCCTCAAAAACACAACTGAACTACCCTTGCGATAGACCATCATATGGACGCGGCTTTTTCTGTGATCGGCGCCGCAAATTTCGCCCACGACAATCGTTACCATCCTGCGACTAGATGCGCGAACGGCAAAAAGAAATGCAAATTTCACAATTGATACACACCGCAAGGCGCTTAAAATGACGTGATGGAAACTCACGTCACGAAACGGTGCTTGAGCGCGATTGGATCTTTGCTCATCGCTGGGTGCCAATCCTTGGCGACGTCTCATGCGGATACGCCTCCGCAAATGGAGCAAGTTGCCCCAGACCTCACCGCACTTGAGACCATCGGGCCTGGCCTCAACCACTTTTACTTCGAAGACTGGACGGGCCCGCGCGTGCCAGTTTGGGTCTATGTTCCTCACGGGGTGGACGCGAAAACGGCGCCGATTATGGTAATGATGCATGGCGCGAAACGCGGGGCAGCGAGATACCTGTCTGAGTGGGATCAGATCGCCGATGCGCATGGCTTTATCGTCGTTGCACCTGAATTTACCTCGGACGATTTCCCAGGTTCGGCCGGCTATAATCTTGGCAATCGTATTCCGCGGGGCAGCGACACGGTTATTGAAGAAGACAAATGGTCATTCTCTGCGATTGAGCGTATTTTTGATCATGTCGTGACCGAACTCGACAGCCAACAGTCCACCTACACGCTGTATGGTCATTCTGCTGGCTCTCAATTCGCTCATCGATTCATGTATTTCAAACCGGACGCCCGCGTGAATCGCATCCTAGCGGCAAACGCAGGATGGTACACATTTCCAGACCCGTCGATCGACTACCCGGTCGGGCTCGGAGGTCTTGATCTCAACGATGACGATCTGCGCAGAGTGCTTGAGCGCGATGTCGTGGTTTTGCTCGGGGATCAAGATAATGACCCCAATCACACAAGCCTGAAACGCGATGATGGCGTTGGCGTTCAAGGCCCACATCGTTTCGCGCGCGGACAGAACTTTTTTTCCCAAGCAAAATCTGAAGCGGACCGAGTTGGAGCAGAATTTGGGTGGCGCCTGCGCATTGTCGAAGGGGTCGCCCACTCGAATGGTGGCATAGCGGCCGCTGCAGGCGATTTGGTCGAGTAACCGACGCAAAGCGCCTACATATTATTGCTCGGTCGCTTGTGATTGCGCACCCTGTGATTCAGGGCGATCGGCATCATGCTCTTGATCAAACTCAAACGCTTCACGCGGCAGGACCGGGTCATAGGTTTGGTCCAATGCATAACGTGCAAACCAGGCAAGGTCAGTGTTGATTTTGAACAATTGATTGGCCGGCTTCCCGAAACCGTGAGGTTCACCCGGCATCAGATAAAAGGAAGACTGTGCGCCCGCTGCAATCACGGCGCGATGCATAAGGATAGACTGCGTCGGTGGAACGCGCTCGTCATTTGCGCCTGAGAAAAAGAGCGTTGGAGTAACAACCTTCCACGCTTCATTTATCGGTGAGTCAGCTTCATATCGTGCAAGCGGTGCATCCTTATCCCAAGGCGATCCCCCGAACATAAATGCGCGCGAATGGCGAACATCGCTTTCGCCGTGCATAGACCGCCAATCCGCCGCCCCAGCGCCCGACGACGCGGCTTTAAAACGGTCGGTGTAGGTGATCAGTTTGTTGACCATATGCCCGCCCGCGCTCCATCCGGTTTTGATCAATCGATCTGGATGCGCCAATCCGCGATCAATCAGTGCGTCAATGCCATCCATGACGTCCAAGTGAGCGTTTCTGAAATAGCCACCATACATATCGCGCATAAATGCGTCGCCATAACCGGTTCCGCCGCGATGATTGGGCAGAAACACCATGTATCCTTGCCCGGCCAATACCGGCACGTATCGACTCATATTCCAGCTTCCAAACTGAGAAGAACTGCGCGGGCCCCCATGTGTGATCGTCACAAGGGGGTAAGACTGGCCGTCACGATAACCAATTGGAAAAACGAGCAAGCCTTCGATCTCGCTGCCATCTCTCGCTGACCATTGCACGGCCTCTTGCACGGGCAATTTGAAGTTCTTAGCCCATTCGACATAGACATCGGTGAGACGTTCAAATGCGCCGTTCTGACTGGAGAAGAAAAAGTCTCCTGGGCTGTCAGAGGTTTCAAATCGTGCGAGGTGCGTGTCGATATCGGGATCGTAAACCCAATCAGTCAGCCGATGATCGCCGTTTGATAGTTGATGAACCTCACCAGTTTCCGAAGTGTAATGATAGAGGTCGCTCCGCAGGCCCGTATTGCCCAAGATAAAAAGCCCCGTTCCCGCGCGATCCCAAGCGAAATCCAAGGCTTCGAATGCCTGGTCGGCCATGACGCGTTTTGGGGCTTGCCCTCGTCTTTGAACGAAAACCTTGTCCTCATAGTAAGGGTCGCCCGTTTCGTTTACAGTCGCGATATAGGCAATCATCGATCCGTCCGGAGAGAGTTTGGGATCACTTTCGCGATAATCGTTTTGCGTCCAGACCGAGTATTGGTCGGCCTCTAGGTCATAAACGACAACCTCGC
>JBCBQS010000266.1:0-3819 GCA_039820085.1 Pseudomonadota bacterium | reverse complement strand
CGATCCAATGCGCTTTACAAGCCGAGCAAGCCGGCGCAGATGAGCCGTTCATCGCAGCTGCCCTCGTGCACGATATTGGTCATAGTTTCGCGGCGCCAGCGCCGATTGGCCTCGAGGATGAGTATGATGATTTGCACGGAAAGGTCGCCGCTTATTGGCTCAGAAATGCTTTTGTTGAAGAGGTTTCAGAGCCAGTCCTGCTGCATGTGCCTGGCAAGCGTTACTTGGTCTCGACACGCCCGGAGTATATGGGAATTCTATCGGCGGGATCGATTGACTCTTTGCGTCGACAAGGCGGCCCTATGACAGACGATGAGATCCAGGAGTTCGAAGCGCGTCCTCACTCCGATTGGGGTGTCGAAGTTCGGATTTGGGACGATAAAGCTAAAGTTCGGGGCTTTGAGCTGCCAAATATTGAGCGATTTATTCCGTATCTCGAAGCGTCGCTGAAGGTTTAGAGGTCCAGTAAATTTCAGCTATGTGCGCACATAGCGAGATTTTTGAGTAGCGTTTTATATTCATGAATTTTCGATCTTTATGCTTTAGGGCAACGATCATCCTAAACACCTACAAAACTCGGCCAAAAATTTTTGGGAAACGATCTTTGGAGATTCTAATGATCGGAAAAAATAGATTCAGGTAGGGGTTCACACCCCATGCACCTTTGGTGCTGACAAGTCGCGAGCGATCTTGTCTGAAACACCTACGGTGATTGAGATTTACGCTGTATACGCTTGATTGATTATGCGATTACAAAACCGCCCTCGATACGGCTGAAAACCAATAATTCTGGGCGATTACGTCCGTACACGCTCAGCGTTCAGCTTCCATGTCACGATCTCGGTTTGAATTGCGGAGAGATACGCTCAGTCCCGACATCCCTCGAGAAGATCGAAAGGCAAGTGCCGCTGACAATACGAGACGGTGAACGGACTGGCTTAGAGTTGGCGGTGAAGCAGTCGTCCTTTCGGTTTGTATCGCTTTTGGAGTACTGCGGTTTGGTGCGATCTGTTGCTGGCGGTCTGGAAGCTTGAAGCCCAAAGCTCGAGCTTCTTGAGACCATGCCTGGAATAGAGCAGCGCGTTCGCGAGGACGCTTCGCTTGCCGCGTGCGAAGCGCGGCCAGTTCCATCCCTTTTGGCGTTCTGTATCCATGTGCTTTAGCCGCTTCCTCGATCGCTTGGCGTCGCTTTGAGAATGCTCGTTCGATATGATGAGGGATCGCGCGCATTCGAAAAGAATTGCCTTGTCGATCGACCACATGACCCTCTCGCTCGAGGGCGTTCGCCAATTGGTTTCGATAGACCGCGCCGGTTTCCTTCTGCGCTTTGTACAGCTCGCGGCTTATGAGAGTTCCCCACGTTTGATCATGGCGCGGCGCGGCGTTGAAGATAAATGCATGCGTGTGTAGCTGCGGATCTAGATCTCGGCTCGTATGGTGATGAAACCGAGCGATTGTCAGACCCGCAACTGGTTCTCGCATAGCACCGCCTTTGCCGCGTCGCGTGAAGGCTTGCTTGTCCTCCAAGTGCTTCGTCGCCACCGAAACAGCCTGCCGGTGAGCCGCTTCAATCTTAGATCGCTCATAGGGAGGCGAGAGCGCCCATAGGACCGAAACTGATTTTGGAGCGCTGTAAGTCATATCCCATCCGGGGGCGTGAGATTTGTTACCTTTTTGCACAACCGGCTCTCGGGTTTTGGGATCATAGCCATTCAAGAGTGCTTCGAAGTCTTTTCGGGTGACGTCACCATCAAGCGCTAAGCGCTGCGAACCGCGTCCGTCCCAATCGCTTTCAGCCTCAGCTTCATTTTCCTTTGTATAGTACTCGTCTTGAGCCATGTGTTTGAAGTAAGCGACCGCAGCGCCGACGGATTTGCGCGCGGAGATGGAGGCGACCATTACGCGTCAAATCCGTCTGCGGCTTTTCGGCTTATAAAGTTCGCCATGTCGGGAGACAAAATGGGGCGCTCTTCGAGCAGCGGATTGCGCTCAGGGAGCGGAGCGAGGTCTCTCGCACACTTAGACGTCCAGTCGGCTGGAACGCTTGCCGGGCGTTGTTCTGGTAGGTCTAGGAACGGAATGTCTACGTCATAGACATGTTGGCCAGGGCCGACCAACAAGGCACGAATGCCGCGCTCGGTGACGCCGAGATGATCGGAGAGCTCTGACGGCGTGATAACGTCTCGCTCTTCTTGCGCGATAGCTTTTGTGACGGATCGTTGTCCGTTGGTCCAAGTCTCGCTCTTTCGTTCGAATTCCACGGTTTGTTTGCCGAGAAGGCGGCTTGTGATTTCCGCGCTCTCTCCCAGGTTCATTCGTGTAATGATGTGGGTGCCGATCATGCCAATCCAGGCATTGGCTTGATCAGGGCCGTAGGTCTTGCGGATTTGAGAAAGATCTTGCGCGCCCAAGACCACGCTAATGCCTTTGGAACGGCCAACATCCAACAAGGTCGAGAAATGCTCCATCCGCTCTAACTGAGGAAACTCGTCGAGAAAGAGCCAGGTTCGAGTGCTCGGGTTTTCTCGCATGGCTGGAGATCCAGCATAACTAGCAAGAAGGCTAATGATCCCAGAAATCCATGCCTTGGAGAGTTGAGGGAATTGGCCATCGCGCTGCAGAATGATTGGATTGCAATTGGGTAGCTCCAACCATTTGCGGATTGAAAATCCACCGGCGCTTTGTGGCCAAGCGTCTCCCAATACCAAGACGATGTTCATGTGCGCTTTGAATGTCGTGAGAACACTTTGAGCGGTCTTATTGGTCGGATCGCTTAAATACTGCGTCGCGGCGGGATAGTGTTGCTCAGCAACCTCTAGCAGCGTCTGCGCATCTGCGAGCACAAGGTCGCGTAAGGATCCCCAACTCCAGGTGTCTCCATAGACATTTTGTAACGAGACAATGCACGCGATGAAGATGTCGCGAGCTGCGTTAGACCACATTGGATCTGAACCACTCGGCGGAATTATTCGAGCTGCGAGTTCGCGGGCTTCCTGAGGTGTGCGGCAATCATATGCGATATCCCACTTCATCGAACGCGCGTCGTGAGGTGCTATCAATCCACCAATATGTGGAAGTTTAGAGGTTAGGTCACCCTTTGTGTCGAGGATAAGGGTTTTGTCGCCTCTGTGAATAGCTCCAAGCATCAGAAGAAGCATCGCGGTGGTCTTGCCTGCGCCCGTGCTTCCCCACGCCAGAAAGTGCCTGCTTTCTCGGTCGAGGCTCATGGGAATCTTGAGTGGAAACTCGATACCTGAGCCTGATCGCTTACATTCCTTGCGCGACACTTTCCGAAGCTCTCTTAAAGCGGACGTGCCTTTGAAGTGAATTCGCCCGCGCAAGACTTTCGGAGACTTTGGTCCGTTGATCGCGAACCAAGCGAACACACCAAAAGAGGCCAGGGTAAGAATAGCGAAAACCGAAATGAGGTTGTGCCGCCAAATGAAGGCATCTTGAGTGCGATAGTGCTGCATGATGGCTTTGCATCGAGACCAAGTGCGAACGCCGACCGGATCTTGAATCAGAGATGTCACACGAGCCTTGCCGCACTCCTCCATGAAAGCCGGATCATGATAAGAAAATTCTCCCGGAGCCATTTCGATGCCAGCGCCGTAATAGTGGAAGCCGAGCTTGTAAGATCCGAAAGTCGTAGTCGCCAAAAGTACCGTTACGGCGAGGAGTGTAAGTTTCACCTTGGCCATACTACTTTGCCTCCGGCTGTAGCTGGCCGCTCAGAGCGAGCAGGAGTTGCTCGAACATTTGTTCAATGCGCGCCACCGTCGCTTCGAGTTCAGATTGAGAGGCTTTCAATGATTGAAT
>JBCBQS010000265.1:0-3835 GCA_039820085.1 Pseudomonadota bacterium | reverse complement strand
GGTTAGCAACGGTCCGCGCGGCACGGTTTTGCAATGCCGTTTTGTCTTTTGGCGCGTCTCGGCTGCCAAGCCCCCAAGCGAAGCCTTGATAGAGCGGCACAAGCGCGCCCTGATACATGAGCAATAGAAACAAAATGAGCGTGGTCGCGCCCACAGCTTGTAATTCGAACGCCATAAGATCCTCCTATTTATAGTAACTATCCTTTTTGTAGTTAGTAGCTTTCGTCAAGCAAATTGTTTAAGCAGACGCATGAGTCAAAAGAATCTTCCCCTTTGTCCGGTTTCCCGTACCGCATTCATTATCGGTTCTCGCTGGACCAGCGAGATTTTGCGTGAACTCATGGACCACAGGACCCGGCGTTTTTCTGATTTTGAAGCTGCCTTGACCGGGATCGCACCGAATACACTGTCCAATCGCCTTAAGATGTTGGAAGATCATGGGGTCGTTTCGCGCGACATTTACGCGACGCATCCGCCCCGATCTGAGTACAAATTGACCGAAAAAGGCCTAAAAATGCAGCCGATCATAGAGGCCATGCGGTTCTGGGGCTCGAACAGTGATTGATCTCGTTGAAGCGTGACCGGCACAGAACGTTTCTGCAAGCCCAACACCCTCTAGGCCTTTTAGAGCGCGGCAAAAGCCGCTCATACGCTTGAGCTAGTTTAGCGCAACAACCCGCACATAGATCCCTTCTCGGTCCCCAACGCGGCGCTCAACCAGAAGGCGGGCAACTTGATGATCGTCCTCAAACGCATTGCCCGTCAAACTATCGAGCAAGGCTTTGGCGAGGTTATCTAAGTCCATCCATGGCGCGTCGCCGGTATATTCCATGATGATATGGACATCATAGTCGCCATAGCCTGGACGCAAGCGCGGAAAGTCTTTTCGGAAAAACTCGCGAAACAGCTGTTTGTAATATCGGGTCTGCGTGGTCAGGCCGAAGCAGCGCACTTCAAGCGCGCCATCTTCCGCAATTCTGCCGCGAACTTTGCCGTTCTTAACCCAACCATCCACGCCTATCTGACCCAGCCAGCGGTCTCACGGCGAACAACGTCCTCGATCACATCAATCGCGGCGTCAGTATCATTCAGGCATGGCACGACAGAATAAGCCTCGCCGCCAGCATCAAGAAACTCTTCCTCGCCCTCCATGGCGAGTTCTTCGAGGGTCTCTAAGCAATCTGAAATGAACGCGGGCGAGACCACGACGACCTTCTTGATGCCCTGCTCTGGCAGCTCTTCGAGCGTGTGATCTGTGTACGGTTTCAGCCATTCGGTTGGGCCGAACCGGCTTTGGAATGTGGTGATTGCAAAGCCATCCTCCCAGCCAAGCTTCTCTGCCACTAAGCGCGTGGTTTTGTGGCAATGGCAGTGATAGGGGTCGCCCTTGTCGAAATAGGCTTTCGGGATGCCATGATAAGACATGATGATACGCTCTGGCTGAAAATCGAGCCCGTCCAGATGCTTAGAAATCGAGCCTGAGAGCGCCTCAATATAGGTGTCCCGATCATGAAAGCTCGCCGCCGTGCGAACCGCGGGCTGCCAGCGCATCCGTTTGAGTGCATCGAACGTCCGATCACAGACACTCGCCGTCGTTGCGGCTGAATATTGCGGATAGAGCGGCACAACACAAATGCGGTCACAGCCTTGGTCTTTAAGCGCTTCAACGCGCGACGCGATGCTTGGATTGCCATAATTCATGGCAAAGTCGACGATCAGTTTTTCACTTCCGATCCGCTCATTCAATCGCTCGGCTTGGCGTTTGGTATAGAGCAGAAGCGGGGATCCCTCATCGGTCCAGATTTTCTTATAAGCCCGACCGGACTTGCTGGGGCGAAAGGTCAGAATCGGACCTTGCAAAATCAGCTGCCAAATCGGCATCGGCACTTCGATCACACGTGGGTCCGACAAAAACTCAGACAAATACCGACGCATTGACCAATAATCTGTCCCGTCTGGTGTACCGAGATTGACCAACAGCACTCCGACTTTTCCCTGCAGCACTTCAGGATGCCCGTCTGGCAGCGGCCCAAGCGCGCTTGAGAGTGGAGAAGTCATGGTCATCGTGTCTGGCATTAGATCATCCTTTGCCCCCTAATTTAAGCCATCTATCAGATTAACAAGTGCGACCAGCTGGTACGAACACATTCGGTCAAGAACTGTGCCAAAAATGCGAGCGCTTTAAGCAACACCACATCACGATCGCAATTTGGATGGTTGCCATTCCAACGGTCTCAGTCATAAGCTTACCAATCTGTAAAAAACCAAAAAGAGTGAGAGTAGGATGAGGAACTCAAATTCGCGCCTTCGTATGGTAATGCTTGGCGCTACAAGTGCGGTCGCGTTGACCTTTGCAAGCGGCGCTGCCTTCGCTGACGATGTTGCAATCGTTCAGCCGGGCGCCCCTGGAGAGCCTGCAAAAGCCTTGAGCGTGGTTGAAGCGGCAACCATCGCCGATACCAGCTACTCGCTCGATGATGTGAAGTTTATGCAGGACATGATCCCGCATCACGCTCAAGCCGTTGAAATGGCAGCCTTGATTGCGGATCGGACAAATAGCTCGGATATCGTTGATATTGGCGGGCGGATTGATTCGTCTCAAGCAGACGAAATCGAGTTTATGCAGGACTGGCTGACCAGCCGCGGCGAAGAGCTTCCGGGCGACCATGATCATCATACGCATATGAGTCACGAAATGATGGGCATGGCGACGGCAGAACAAATGTCGCAACTCGCGGCCTCTGAAGGCGTTGCGTTTGACGAATTGTTCCTGACTTTGATGATCCGGCACCATGAAGGGGCTGTGTCGATGGTTCAGGACCTTCTTATGCAGCCCGGCTCGGCGTACGACCCGGTCTTGTTCGAGTTCGTCAATGACATCACCAATGACCAAACCTCAGAAATCGAACGGATGACTGAGCTGCTCGGAGGTCTTTCCGGTGATCCGCGCGCTGGGCTGTCGGCGGGCTTCAGAGATGCGGGCGAAGCGATTTCAAACCTAACGCTGCTCGCCTCCCTGCCAAAGCCGGCAGGCTTCTTCGATCCGGAAAACCCATCTGGACTGCCGCCTGTTGTGCCGCCGAAAGAAGAGGAGGCTGAAGAAGGCGCAGAAACCGAAGCGTCTGACATGGCGGAGATGGATCATTCTGATCATGCCGGACATGAGGGGCATGAAGGTGATGAAGAGACCGCCGAAGCCGACGACGCCGAGCCCGACCGCGAAGATGATGAGCAATCTAACGAAGACACCCAATGGGGCTCTCGTTCACCGCTCTTAAGCTTCTCAAACACCGACATGGCGTTCTCAGACGATAAACTGATCGTCGGCAACTATCATGGCTTCAACATTTACACGCTGTCAGAAGACGCCGCGCCGGAACTGATCAGCTCAGTTGTTTGCCCAGGCGGACAAGGCGATGTCTCGATTGTCGGTGACCTCCTGATCATGTCCGTGGAACAAACGCGCGGCCGTGTTGATTGCGGTCGCCAAGGTATCGGAGAAGACATTAGCGAAGAGCGTTTCCGCGGGCTTCGGATCTTTGACATTTCTGACCCGCGCCTGCCAACGCAAGTCGGTCAGGTTCAAACCTGCCGTGGATCGCACACGCACTCGGTTGTCTCTGGGCCAGATGCCGACGGCAAAATCGTCGTCTACAATTCTGGCACGTCATCCATTCGCGATGAGGAAGAGCTCGAAGGCTGCATCGGTGCCGTTGCCGGCGATGATCGCACAGCCTTGTTCCGGATCGATGTGATCGAGATCCCTGTCGATGACCCATCACAGTCTCGCATCGTCGATAGCCCGACCGTGTTTATGGACACAGAGTCAGGCCAG
>JBCBQS010000264.1:0-3840 GCA_039820085.1 Pseudomonadota bacterium | reverse complement strand
TACGGATATGATCACACAACGCGACGACGCACAGTTCAATCGGTTTGAGGTTTCAGCGTCGACGACATCGAATTCGGTCGTGTTTCGGGGCGATGATCAAAAGGTGGAACGCGCCCTTCGCGTGGCGCGTGAATTGGATAAATCCGATCCGATCCGCGATTCATTGCGCGTGATCGAGCTGAAAAACTCCAATGCCGAAGATATTGTGCCGATCCTAGAGCAACTTGCCGACACTATGGCAACGCAATCAGCGCCGGCCGATGCGGCGGGGGCGAAGGCAACGATTTCATTTCACCAGCCGACAAACTCTCTTGTCATCAGCGCCTCCCCGGAGACCATCTTGGCGATGGAACGCGTGGTTGAGTCCTTGGACAAACGCCGCGCGCAAGTGCTGGTCGAGGCGATCATTGTTGAAATGTCCGACGACACAGCGCGCGAGCTAGGGGTCCAGTTCCTTTTGTCGGGCACGGGCGAGTCGAGCGTGCCGTTTTTGAGTACAAACTTCTCTCGTTCGGCCCCGAACTTATTGCAATTGGCTGGCGCCGTTGCGGATCCAAGCGTGTTTGGTGGCACCAACCCGTTCACGGAGGGGGCTGTCGAGTCACTTCTCAGTCTCGACACAGCCCTTGGCGTAGGGGGGCGCGATGGCGACACGCTGTTCGGCGCGATCCTGACAGCGATCGAGACAGATACTGAGTCAAAAGTGCTGTCCAAGCCCTTCAATATGACCTTGGATAATGGCACATCGGAACTGCTCGTCGGGCAGCAAATTCCCGTCACCACTGGGGAAACGCTAAGTTCAGATAACAGCAATCCATTCCGGACGGTCACGCGCCAGGATGTCGGCATTAAGCTCAATGTCACCCCGCGCATTTCTGCGGATGACACGATCCGGCTCGATATTTTTCAGGAAGTCTCAAGCATCTCGACCGATCTGAGCTCGGGCACTGATGATTTTGTCACCAATCTACGTCAAATCACAACCAGTGTGCTCGCCGATGATGGTGAGATCATCGTGATTGGCGGTTTGATTGAGCAGGGCGACGAGACGATTCGCGCGAAGGTTCCAGTTGCTGGCGACCTTCCGGTCGTCGGAAACCTCTTCAAGTCTGAAGAGACCAAATACGATCGCACCAACCTTATGGTGTTCATTCGGCCGACAATCGTTAGAGACCGCGAAGATGCCCGCGCCGTCACATCGCGTAATTATCGCTATATTCGCGCCGAGGAATTGCTGCGCGAGAAGGATGAAGACGCAATTTCAGAGCTCGACGTGTTTATTCGCGGAGCCCTCGATGCAGATATTCCAATCGAGTAAGGATTCAGCGAGCGGCTCAAAACCGTGCTAGAGTAACGTATGAGTTTAAACGCGACAGATCTGTCCTATGCCTTTGCCCGTGATAAGGGTTTGATCGTCCTCGAGGGCCGAGAAGATTCGGTGCGTTTGGGGGTTCGTAACGGTGCAGATGCGTTTTCGCTGATCGAAGCCCGCCGTGTGTTGCGACGCCCCCTGAAATTGCAATCGATGGCGCCCCAGGAATTCGAACGCGCCTTGACCGAACACTATGCCAGAGATGGGGTCAACGGCGACGCGGCGGAGGCGGCTCTTGATAGTCAGGGCGGCCTCGCCAGCCTGGTCGATGGAATTCCAGAAACCGCCGATTTGTTGGATGGCGACGATGATGCGCCGGTCATTCGACTGATCAACGGACTGATCTATGAAGCTGTGAATCGAAAAGCCTCTGATGTGCACATCGAGCCGCACGAAGATAAGCTTTCGGTCCGATATCGTATAGACGGTGTGTTGCAGGAGGTTTTGACACCATCGCGTCGCCTCGCCGCGCCGCTCACGTCTCGTATCAAAGTTATGGCCCGTCTCGATATTGCTGAGAAGCGAATTCCGCAGGACGGCCGTATCTCTCTTTCTATTGGCGGACGAAGCATTGATGTGCGGGTTTCGACCTTGCCAAGTCGATACGGCGAGCGCGTGACGATGCGCTTGCTGGATACGCGGAATGCGTTGCTCGGGCTTGATGAGCTTGGGATGGACGGTGTCACACTTGACCGTTTCCGAGACGTCTTGGCGCAACCGAATGGGATTACATTGGTCACAGGGCCAACTGGATCCGGTAAAACTACGACACTCTATTCAGCCCTCTCTGTTCTGAACAATGGCGAACGCAATGTGATGACGCTTGAAGACCCAATTGAATATGGGTTGGACGGAATCAGCCAAACGCAAATGCACCATAAAGTGGGGCTCACTTTCGCGGCAACGCTACGGGCAATTTTGCGCCATGATCCCGACGTTGTCATGGTCGGTGAAATCCGAGATCTAGAAACCGCAAAAGTCGCGTTTGAGTTTGCATCCACCGGGCGCCCCGTGCTGTCGACAGTTCACACCAATAGCGCAGCTGGCGCGATCCAACGTTTACGGGATATGGGGATAGAACCTTATGTGCTTGCCGCGACATTGAAAGCCGTCATCGCCCAGCGCTTGGTCCGCAGACTCTGCGATCACTGTAAGAAACCGCATGCGTCGACGCCTGAAGAGCTCGCCATGTTTGGGCTTAATCATGCCGAGTCGCCTCAGCTTTACCGCCCAGTAGGGTGCATGGCGTGCAATGGGTCCGGTTATGATGGCCGTCTGGGCGTTTATGAACTGATCACGGTCGAGAGTGGATTGAGAGACTTAATTCGCTCTGATGGATCCGAAGATGCTATTCAAGATATGGCGTTTGCAGAGCACGATACGTTGTTCCGAAACGCAGCGCGCTACATCAAGACCGGCCAAACCAGTGTCGAGGAAGTGTTACGCGTCTGCCGCCGCGAAGAGGAGCGGTAAGTCATGGCGGTGTTTGACTATGTCGCGATCGGAGCGGATGGGAAACGCACCACGGGCGTGATCACCGCTGACTCTCCCCGCGCTGCGCGGAAAGAGCTCCGCCTCAGACAGTTGTCACCGCTCGATCTGAAAGAAACGCGCCAAAGATCGGCCGCCCAATCCCGCGCAGGCGGCTCGCTCTCGGGAAATGATTTGGTTCTGACAACACGTCAGTTGGCGATGCTCATTAAGTCCGGCGCGACAGTCGAAGAGGCACTGGGGGCGATCGCCGGTGAAGCTGAGAAACCCGGCACCCGACGAGTCTTACTCGGCGTTCGGGGGCAGGTGCAGGAAGGGTTCTCGTTTTCAGAAGCGTTGACCCGATCCTCAAAAGCGTTTCCAGCCTACTATCGGGCAGTTGTGTCTGCAGGCCAAAATTCTGGACGTCTCGGTGACGTGATGGAGCGCTTGGCGACACATCTCGAGAAATCGAGGAAGCTCAAGAACAAGCTTTTATCGGCGCTGATATATCCGGCTGTTCTCGCATGCGTCGCGATGATTGTCGTTGTTCTTTTGCTGATTTTTGTTGTGCCAGCAGTGGTTGAGCAGTTCGAGACCTTGGGGCAGGACCTCCCGCCTTTGACCAATGCTGTGATTGGTCTGTCAAGCTTCCTGCGAGGCTGGGGATTGATCCTTGTTCCAGCGATCGGGCTCGGCATTTGGCTGATGCGCGGCGTGTTCAGAACACCTGCGGTCAAACTCGGCTGGGACCGTATTGTCCTGAAATTGCCATTGCTCGGAAAAGTCATCCGCAGCGCCAATGCTGCTCAGTTCGCGCGGACATTCGCCACCCTTTCCGGCAGCGGCGCAACCGTCCCAGACGCTTTGCAAGCGGCGAGGGGATCGGTGGGAAATGAAGTGTTTCGCCACGCCGCCGTGTCCGTTCGCCGCCAAGTCGAGGAAGGCCAACCGCTCAATCGCGCCATGCGGTCAGCGGCCGTGTTTCCGCCGATGTT
>JBCBQS010000263.1:0-3860 GCA_039820085.1 Pseudomonadota bacterium | reverse complement strand
TGGGGTCTTGGTTTGGGCTCGACAGTTCAGAGCTGCGCACGGCCTTGCCGAACCTGAACAATTTCAACACGACCGATCTCGGCTTTATGGGTGGCGTAGGCACCTAGTCCAAGGTCTCGTAAATCGACTCTAAACCTTCTCGATAGGTCGGATATAAAGGTCGCCATCCCGTGGCGGCCTTTAATTTTGCGTTCGAAACGCGCTTACACTCATTGTAAAAGCTTCGGGCCATGGCCGATAAGTCTGCGGCCTCGAAGTCGATTTCAGGTGGCGGGTCGATCGCCATAAGCTCGGCTGCATAGGTGATCACATCTTGCGGCGGAGCGGCGTCCTCATCGCACACATTAAAGGCGCCTTCGGCGTTTGCCTGAATCAATGAGAGCAGGCCGCGAGCGATATCCTCCACATGGCACCGCGAAAAGACTTGGCCCGGCTTTACAATGCGGCGCGCATTGCCACTGGCTAAGCGCTCAAATGCAGACCGGCCGGGCCCATAAATGCCTGGAAGTCGCGCAATTTTAAGGCGCGGATAGCGGTCCAACCAGAGACGCTCAGCCGTCACACGGCGCTCAGCACGCTCTGATTGCGGATTGACCGGCGTCCAGTCCATCGCCCACCCGCCATTGAGATCGCCATAGACGCCGGTTGTCGAAAGATAAGTGACCGACGCCGCGGCGCTCACAAATGGGTCCAAGACGCGAAGCGCCGGGCAGCCCTCATCATCTGGCGGCGCGCTGATAATGAGATGGGCCCGCTCGACCGCACCCTTGAGGGGCTCAGGATCATCAATCCAGACCGGTTGGATCGCCGTCTCAGCAAGCTTTTTCAGGCTTTGCTCGGATCGCACCGTTCCATAGATCGGACCAGACCAAAGATCTGCCAACGCCGTTGCAGAATAACCCGGTCCGACCAGAAACAGCGGTTCTAAAGCATCTGTCATTTGCGTTCACCCATTCTGCTCGCTAGCCCATAGTGTAATGCTTTAGAAGAGAGCTATTCAATGTTTGCGTCCCTCATCCTATCCGGGCTTTTGCCATTTTCTCAAACGGCGTCAGCAGATATCGCACGCGCCGAACAGACGCGGCTCGAAGCATGTCTGGTTAAAACTGAAATTGACCCAGAAGAAGCATATGAAGACTCCTTGGTTTGGCTCAGCAGCGGCAATCGCCCGCGCGCGCGCTATTGCAATGCGGTGTCTTTGCTAGCACTCGACCGGCTTGAAGAAGGCGCCGCGCGGCTGGAAGCGCTGGCGACGGCGCCTGATCCGATCGAGCTGGAAGACCGAACGCTCTACCTCGTCCAAGCTGGCAATGCCTGGCTGGCCGCGAATTATCCCGAAGCGGCAATTGTTGCGCTCTCTGATGCGCTCAAGCTCGAAGACGGCAACCCGATGATCTTTAAAGACCGCGCCGCCGCCTATCTCGCGGTCGAGCGATGGGTCGAAGGCGTGGACGACTTGAATGTGGCCTTAGAGCTCGCGCCAGGGGATCCAGAGGCGCTATCGCTGCGCGCGCGCGCGCACCTCGCCACGGAAAACCTCAATGCCGCGAAGGCCGACATGGAATCGGCCCTCTTCTATGACCCTGAAAATCTTGAAATTTTAGTGCTGAGAGGCGAAATCCGCGAAGCCATACGCCTGTCAGAACTTGACTAGTCGAACACGCATGCGTCCAAGCCATCCCGCTGGACGACCGCCATTCGAGCCTGAATCGTCGCCGTGCGCTGGCGGACATAGGGCCCAGCAGGATTAACGCGCCATTTGTTCGGGCTTGGCAGCACAGCGGCCAATCGTGCCGCTTCGAATGCAGTGAGGTCACGCGCAGATTTACCAAATCGGCCACGCGCCGCCGCTTCAGCACCGTAAAGCCCGTCGCCCCATTCAGCGACATTCAAATAGACTTCAACCACGCGTCGTTTGCCCCAAAAGCCGTCAATGAACACCGCCATCCAGGCTTCGCCCGCTTTACGCGCCATGCCGCCACCATTCCACAAAAACACGTTCTTCGCCGTCTGTTGGGTCAAGGTTGACGCGCCGCGCAATCGTCCGCGTGTTTCGCGTTCATCGAGGGCGGTCTGGATCGCCTCAACATCGACGCCTGAATGGTCACAAAACCGCGTGTCTTCTGCCGCGATAACCGCGCGAACAAGGTGCGGAGAGACATCTTCGAATTTCACCCATGTGTGATAAACCGTAGTGCCTTGCAGGATGCGCCCGGCCATGTTCGCGGTGCCTGGTGCTGGTACGAAGCTGAGAATAAGCGCATAAATATGCACCGTCGCGACCAGGCCGACGACAAACTTGACCGCACGCCAAGCCCAGACGCCTATGCTTGCTGCGCTGCGAGTTGATGCTGCAGCCATTCTGCCCTCACCGCGTCATCCGATTCATCCGCGAAACGGGTTGCTTTTTCATGCTCAAACCGGGCCAAATCAAGGCATGCCAGTGCCCAAACCGCCGTCCCACGAACGACCGGATTGGGATCGTCCAAATGTGGTAAAACACTCGTTCTTACGAACGCCAAATCGCCCGAATTTCCAATTGCAATCAGGACGTTACGAATGAAACGGTTGCGCCCAATTCGCTTGATTGGCGACCCTGAAAAAACCTGGCGAAAGCTTGCATCATCGAGTGCCGATAGCTCATCTAAGCCGGGTCCCTTTAATTCAGCCCGTGCCCAAAAGGCGCTGTCACGCGCGGTTTCGGCGAATTTGTTCCAGGGACAGACCGAAAGACAATCATCGCAGCCATAGATTCGATTACCCATAGCGGATCGATACTCGCGCGGGACGGGGCCTTGATGTTCGATCGTCAGGTATGAAATGCACCGCCTCGCATCGAGTTTAAACGGCGCGGGAAACGCGTCTGTCGGACAGACATCAATACACGCTTGGCACGAGCCGCAATGGTCCACTTCCGGTGGGTCTGGCACCAATTCGGCACTGGTTAAAACGACGCCGAGAAACAGCCATGAGCCATGTTCACGAGAGACCAGATTGGTGTGCTTGCCCTGCCAACCAAGCCCGGCTTTTTGCGCCAGCGGTTTTTCCATAAGCGGAGCCGTATCGACGAAAACTTTGACCTCCGCGCCGGCCTCTTCAACAAAGGCGCGTGCCAGCTGTTTCAACCGCTTTTTGATCACGTCATGATAGTCTTTGCCGCGTGCATAGACCGAGATATTGCCTTCGCTCCGGCGCTCAAGATGCACCATAGGATTGTAGTCAGGCCCATAGTTCAGGCCAAGAACGATGGCAGATTTGGCGTCTGACCACATGGCCGTTGGACGAGAGCGCCACTCCAGCGTCGTCTCCATCCAGGTCATATCGCCATGATAGCCAGCTTCAACGAAGGCTTCCAACCGTCCGCTTGCCGCCCAGGCCTCATCAGCGCGGCATATCTGGCACGCGTCAAATCCGAGCGACTGAGCGCGTTGCTTTAAGAAGACTTCTAAAGACATGACCCTAAAGATCTTTCAGCACACTTAGAAATCAAGATCCGTATAGTGTTTGACCGGTTTCGCATTGCCAACGCGATCGTCGAGCAACCCGCGGAAACTTGGCCGCGATTTCATTCGCGCATACCAGGCTTTCAGATCTGGCGTAAGGTCCCAGGGCACATCGCCGAAATAGTCATAAGCGGAAAGATGCGCAGCGACACTTAAGTCAGCGAGGCTGAGATTGCGCCCGCCAATGTAAGATCGTTCCCCCGCCAATGCGTCGAGAAAGGTCATCCGGTTCTTCAGCGCATGAGCGCCTTGTCGCAAGGCCAGGCTGTCTGGGGAGCGATCACGTTTCACCCATTGGGTCACGCGCTCGGCAAGCAGCGTATTGTTGATCCCGGCAAAGCTTTCTTCTGACCATTG
>JBCBQS010000262.1:0-3887 GCA_039820085.1 Pseudomonadota bacterium | reverse complement strand
CAATCTCACGCGCAACAATACAGGCCGAAACTTTGCAATTGTGCTTGATGGCACATCCATGTCGTCGCCGACGATCCGCACGCCGATCCCTGGCGGGAACGTGATCATTGAGGGACGTTTCTCAATTGAAGAAGCTGAAGACCTCGCCGCGATCATTGAGGCGGGCGAGTTACCGGCAAAATTGAACTTCTTGGATGAACGCACTGTGGGTCCAACACTCGGGGCAGAGTCGATTGCCGCTGGGTCGCGCGCAAGCCTAATCGGGCTGGCTTTGGTCGGCGTGTTTATGATCCTCGCTTATGGCTTGGTCGGCGGATTTGCGGTTGGCTCTTTGCTCTCGAATATCGTGCTGATCATTGGCGCGCTGTCAGGCTTTGGCGCGACCCTCACTTTGCCAGGAATTGCCGGGATCATTCTCACCATCGGTATGGCGGTGGACGCGAACGTCATCGTGTTCGAACGCATACGAGAAGAACAAGCCAATGGTCGCTCTCCCGCGACCGCGATCCAAGCCGGCTATGAACGCGCGCTGTCGGCAATTTTGGACGCAAACATCACCACCTTCATCGCGGCTTCGATCCTCTATTTGGTCGGATCTGGCCCGGTCAAAGGCTTTGCCGTGACCCTCGCCATCGGGATCCTGACATCGGTCTTCACAGCCTTCGTTGTGACCCGTTGGTTCACTGTCCTCTATTTGCGCCTGCGCCGCCCGAAGCGGCTGGCAATGTAAGGAAGAACACAGATTATGTTGCTGCGACTTTGGCCAGAAAAAACAAAAGTGTCGTTCATGAGCGCGCGCTTCGTCGCGCTTGTTATCTCTGTCGTTGCCTTGTTTGCATCTGCAGCGATGCTGTCCACTCGGGGTCTTAACCTCGGCATCGACTTCGCTGGCGGCGCTGTGATTGAAGTCGATCAACCCGAAGGCGTAACTGCCGATATGATCCGGCAGACCGTGACGTCCTTGGTCACAGGAGATGTGCAAGTAAACTCGGCGCGCGGCACCGGTCCAAACGCCCCCGAAATCGCAGTCATTCGTTTCGAGCCTCAACCCCCCGTTGGCGATGAAACCCCTGATGAAGCTCAAAACCGGGCAGGCGACGAAGTGAACGCAGCGCTACGAGAACTTATTGGGGCAGAACGATTTAACTTACGATCGGAAGCGTCAGTGGGGCCGAAAGTGTCTGGCGAGCTGTTTCGATCTGGCATTATCGCGCTGACTGTGGCGCTCGCTTTGATGATGATTTACATCTCGTTCCGGTTCCAATGGCAGTATGCTTTAGGCGCGGTTGCCGCGCTCTTTCACGATGTCATTCTGACCATGGGCATGTTCGCATTGACCGGGTTTGAGTTCAATCTTGCGACGATTGCGGCTTTGCTGACCATTGTCGGTTACTCGATGAACGATACCGTGATTGTCTTCGACCGCGTGCGGGAAGAAGCTAGAAAGTACAAAAAGCTGGAATTATCCAAAGTCGTCGACTTGGCGATCAACGCAACCATGTCACGCACACTCCTGACATCGGGAACCACTCTGCTCGCACTGCTTTCGATCTTCGTGTTCGGTGGACCGGTTCTTCGCGGAATGAGCTTTGCGCTGATTTTCGGTGTTATTGTCGGAACCTACTCGTCCATCTTCGTTGCATCAGCAGTGGTCTTACTGCTCGGCATTGACCGCGGCGATAAGCCGAAGCGCGAAGTCGAAGGTTTCCAAGGAGTTGGGTAGCGGTCTTACGCTGTGAGCGCGAGAATACGAGCGTTCACTTGCTGCTCAAGCGCATCACAGACGGCATCTGCCACATCCTCAGCACCGGATTCGTTTGTCACGGAGGTCGCGCGGCAGGCTTGCACATGCAAATTGATCAAAGCGGCATCGTCGTGGAACTCTTCGAGGTCCGAGACCAGCAAATGCAGAGATCCTGAAAGCCGCGTCAAAGCCCCACCACCATAGGCCCCAGAGGCGCCGTGGAGGTTGTGAAGAGCTTGACGGAACGCGCTGACGGCGCCTTCATTCAAGGGTTCTGCGCAACAGGTTTGCCACGTCGTTTGGAGCAAATCCAAATCGTTTTGCTTCCACTCCTCAACATCGCTCAGCGCATCATTTGTCGCCTCATCGACGTGCGTCTCAGCAGCATCGTTTTCGACTTCAACGACGCGTGCAATGTCTAACTCGGTCAGGAGCTCTTTGCCTTTTTTCGGCTTTTTGACGAAGGAGAGTAGCTTTTTAATCATGCTCCTGGTGTATCAGAACGAGCTTAACAAAGGTCTGAACAAACACCGGAAACTGGTTAAAATCAGAAGGCGAATTGTTCACGGAGTATGCGTTCATCCAGGGCATGACCGGGATCAAATAACATGGTGAGGTGCTGTGATCGGTCGATATGGATCGAAACGCGAGTCACATCGCGGACCTCTTGATTGTCCGCAGCCGCCGCGACTGGACGCCGTTCCGGATCGATGACGACAATGTCGACATGCGCGTCATGGCGTAGGAGCGCGCCGCGCCAACGCCGGGGCCGGAAAGCGCTGACCGGTGTGAGCGCCAAGAGGTTTGCGCCGATCGGCAGGATAGGGCCATGGGCGGAAAGATTATAAGCTGTCGAGCCGGCGGGCGTCGCCACCATCGCGCCATCGCAGGACAGTTCTGACATTCGCTCTTTTCCATCAACGATAATCCGAAGTTTCGCGGTTTGCGCGGTTTGTCGTAGAATGGACACCTCATTTATGGCCAGGCGATCATGCGTTTGATCATGTATATCGGTCACGCGCATGCGCAGCGGGATCACCGTGGCTCTTTCAGCCCGATCAATACGGGCGATTAAATCGTCTTCGTCATACTCATTCATCAGGAAGCCGACGGTGCCCCGGTTCATGCCATAGACCGGCTTATGATCTTCAAAGCGTCGTCGCATCGCATCGAGCATGGCGCCATCTCCGCCAAGGGCCACGATGACGTCGGCTTTGTCCTCGTCGTACTGGCCATACTTTTGGGTCAGGCGCTGCAAGGCGTCCTGCGCTTCGGGCCGTTTCGAGGCGGTAAAGGCAATACAAGTGCTCATGGCGATTCTATCTCGGGAGCGTTGGACCTTGGGTCAAGCATTCGCATGAATTGCCCAAACGGAAGGTTACCTGTACTGTAGGCGACAGCCGACGAAGAACAGTCCTCTGGGAGAAACAAAAATGGCCGATGGAATGCAAATCACAAGCCTTAAAGGGCAAGTGAGTGAAGAAGAGTGGAATGCGCGTGTAGATCTTGCAGCAATGTATCGCTTAACGGCGCTGTATGGCTGGACCGATATGATTTTCACACACATCTCGCATCGCGTCCCGGGGCCAGAGCATCACTTTTTGATTAATCCATTTGGGATGCACTTTGATGAGATCACCGCCTCATCTCTGGTGAAGATCGATCTTGAGGGCAATATTGTTCAGGAGTCACCCTATTCGGTGAACGCAGCCGGCTTTACCATTCACTCCGCGCTGCATGCCAATAGTGAACTCGCGAATGTGGTCATGCATGTCCATACCATCGACGGCGTTGGCGTTTCTGCCCAAGAAGAGGGCCTGTTGCCGATCACTCAGCACGCGCTTCAAGTCATTCATGATCTTGCGTATCACGATTATGAAGGCATCGCGCTTGACCATGATGAGCGTGAGCGGATCGTCGCGGATATTGGCGACAAAACCATGTTGATGCTCCGCAACCACGGAACATTGACGGTTGGGGAAACGGCAGCCGCCTGTTTCTTGCGCATGTACTATCTCGAAAAAGCCTGTTCGATGCAGGTTGCTGCGCTGTCAGGCGGTCGGGAAAACGTCAATGTTCCGTGGTTGCGGAGCATCAACATGGTTTTGTCGCCAATATCCGCGACGATCCGCTCACGCTCATC